>NZ_JAIEPN010000093.1 GCF_019748365.1 Novosphingobium sp. | reverse complement strand
GCGGCGGAGCCGTTCGAGGTGCTCACGATCTACAGTTTCGAGGGCGACAAGTGCGCCCGCGTGGAGTTCATTCGCTGATGGCTGACCGTCATATCGAACCCGATACCCCCGAGCTTCGGGCGCGTTGGGGCAGCTTTGCCTGGACGGCGCAAAACGCTGAAAAGGCGAAGGAAATCATCGCGCGCTATCCCGCGGGGCGGCAGCGTTCGGCGGTGATGCCGCTGCTTGATCTGGCGCAGCGGCAGGTGGGTGCCGAAGAGAACACGCAAGGCTGGCTGCCGATTCCGGTGATGGAGTATGTGGCGGCGCAGCTCGACATGCCGATCATCCGCGTGGTCGAAGTGGCGACGTTCTACACGATGTACAACATCGCGCCGATCGGCCGGTTCCACGTGCAGGTTTGCGGGACGACGCCGTGCATGCTGCGTGGGTCTGACGACATCATGGCGGCGTGCAAGGCGAAGGGGCTCAAGAAGGGCCACACGACGGACGACGGCGTGTTCACGCTGACCGAGGTGGAATGCATGGGCAACTGCGCCTCCGCCCCGATGGTCCAGATCAACGACGACAACTACGAGGACCTGACCGCGGCGGACATGACGCGCATCCTCGATGAGCTGGCGGCGGGCAAGCAGCCGAAGACCGGCACGCAGCTGCCGGGCCGCCATACCGTCGAGCCGCTGGGCGGGCCGACGAGCCTGACCGCGATGGTCGGCGCGAACCATGATTACCGGGGGGAATGGTGATGGCCCTCAAGCAGGTGCTGATTGCAGTGGGCGCGGTTCTGATGGGGCTGGGGCTGCTCGATCTGGCGCGTGACGGCTCGCTCGGATCATGGGCGATTGCGATAGCCGCGCTGCTGATCGCCTTTGCGACGCGCGGCGATGCGCCGAAGAAGGGAGCGGACAATGCTCGCGGATAAGGACCGGATTTTCACCAACCTCTACGGCTATCAGCCGTGGAACCTGAAGGCAGCGCAGGCGCGCGGGGATTGGGACAACACCAAGGCCCTGCTGGAACGCGGGCAGGACGCGATCATTCAGGAGATCAAGGATTCCGGCCTGCGCGGGCGCGGCGGGGCGGGCTTCCCGACCGGCATGAAGTGGTCGTTCATGCCCAAGGAAAGCAAGGACGGCCGTCCGAGCTTCCTCGTGATCAATGCCGACGAATCTGAACCCGGTTCGTGCAAGGACCGCGAGATCATCCGCCACGATCCGCACAAGCTGATCGAAGGCGCGCTGGTGGCAGGCTTCGCGATGCGCGCGCGGGCGGCCTATATCTACATTCGCGGCGAATATATCCGCGAGGCCGAGACGCTGTTTGCCGCGGTGGCCGAGGCCTATGAGGCGGGGCTGCTGGGCAAGAACGCCTGCGGTTCGGGCTATGATTTCGACGTCTTCGTCCACCGCGGCGCGGGTGCCTACATCTGCGGCGAAGAGACCGCGATGATCGAGAGCCTCGAAGGCAAGAAGGGCCAGCCGCGTCTCAAGCCGCCGTTCCCGGCGGGTGCGGGCCTATATGGCTGCCCGACCACCGTGAACAATGTCGAGAGCATCGCGGTCGCGCCGACGATTCTGCGGCGCGGCGCGGCGTGGTTTTCGAGCTTCGGGCGCGACAACAACAAGGGCACCAAACTCTTCCAGATCAGCGGCCATGTCGAAAAGCCCTGCGTGGTGGAAGAGGCGATGAGCATCCCGTTCAGCGAGCTGATCGAGAAGCACTGCGGCGGCATTCGCGGCGGGCGCGACAATCTGCTCGCGGTGATCCCCGGCGGGTCCTCGGTGCCTTTGGTGCCGGCGGCGGAAATCTGGGACGCGCCGATGGACTTCGACGGCCTGCGCGCGGTCGGCTCGGGCCTCGGCACGGCGGCGGTGATCGTGATGGACAAGTCCACCGATATCGTCCGCGCGATCAGCCGGCTGTCCTACTTCTACAAGCACGAAAGCTGCGGCCAGTGCACCCCGTGCCGCGAAGGCACCGGCTGGATGTGGCGCGTGATGGAACGCCTGCGCACCGGTGACGCGGCGGTCGAGGAAATCGACATGCTGCAGCAGGTGACCAAGCAGGTCGAAGGCCACACGATCTGCGCGCTGGGCGACGCGGCGGCCTGGCCGATCCAGGGCCTGATCCGGCATTTCCGGCCCGAAATCGAGCGCCGGATTGCGGAAAATCAGCGGGAGGCGGCGGAGTGATGAGGGGGGCGACGGTACATGAGCGTCTTTTTGCTCAAAGGCCTGATCATCATTGTGATGCTGGGGATCGTCGTTGCGGCGTTCTTCACCATGATGCTCATGCTGACAGGCCAGTTCAATTTCTGGTTGCTGCTTGTCGTGCTCATTCTGGAAATCGCGGCGCAAATCTGGCTGCGCAGCTTCTACGACCGGTTACCCGGGATCTGGGGCTGATTGCTGGAGTTCCGCACAATGCCTAAACTCAAAGTAGACGGCGTAGAGCTCGAAGTCCCCGCAGGCGCGACGGTGCTGCAGGCGTGCGAGCTGGCCGGTAAGGAAATCCCCCGCTTCTGCTATCACGAGCGGCTGTCCATCGCGGGCAATTGCCGCATGTGCCTCGTTGAAGTGAAGCCCGGGCCGCCCAAGCCGCAGGCCTCGTGCGCGCTGCCCGCGAGCGAGGGGCAGGAGATCCGCACCGACAGCGAGATGGTCAAGAAGGCGCGCGAAGGGGTGATGGAGTTTCTCCTCATCAACCATCCGCTCGATTGCCCGATCTGCGATCAGGGCGGCGAATGCGATCTGCAGGACCAGTCGGTCGCTTATGGGCGCGGCAAGTCGCGCTATGACGAGAACAAGCGCGCGGTCACCGAGAAGTACATGGGTCCGCTGATCAAGACGGTGATGACCCGCTGCATCCACTGCACCCGCTGCGTGCGCTTTTCCGAAGAGATCGCGGGCGTGGACGAGATCGGCGCGCTCTATCGCGGCGAGGGGATGCAGATTTCGACGTACCTTGAAGGTGCGGCGAAGCATGAACTCTCGGCCAATGTGATCGATCTGTGCCCGGTCGGCGCGCTGACCTCGCGGCCTTATGCCTTCGAAGCGCGGCCGTGGGAGCTGAAGAAGACGCTGGGCATCGACGTGTCCGATGCGGTCGGTTCGAACATCCGCATCGACAGCCGGGGCCGCGAAGTGCTGCGCATCCTGCCGCGCGTGAACGATGACGTGAACGAGGAATGGCTGTCTGACCGCGCGCGCTATGTCGTGGACGGGCTGACGCGCCGCCGCCTGGACAAGCCTTGGCTGCGCAAGGATGGCAAGCTGACGGCGGCTTCGTGGGCCGAGGCGTTTGACGCTGTCGCGAAGATCAATCCGGGCGCTTCGGTGGCGGTGATCTCCGGCGATCAGGTCGATTGCGAGACGATGTTTGCGGCCAAGGCTTTGGCGCGCGCGCTGGGTTCGAGCCTGCTCGAAGGGCGGCAGACGGGGCTGGCCTATACCGCAAGCAACATGGCGGCGGTGGCGTTCAATTCAACGCTGAACGGGATCGAGGAAGCGGACGCGATCCTCATCGTGGGTAGCCACGTGCGCGACGAAGCGCCGCTGGTGAATACGCGGCTGCGCAAGGCGGCCAAGAAGGGCGCGAAGGTCTTTGTGATCGGCGCGGCTTGGGAGCCGACGTATCCGGCTACGTTCCTTGGCGAAGACGCAGGCCTTCTCAATGACGTACCGGCCGAAGTTGTGGCCGCATTCGAGGGCGCCAAGAAGCCTGCGATCATTGTCGGCGGGGCTGGCCTTGCGAAGGGTGCGCTGGAAGCGGGTCTGGCGTTTGCCGAGCGCTTCAAGCTCGTCACCGAAGAGTGGAACGGCTTCAACGTGCTCCACATGGCGGCGAGCCGCATGGGCGGGCTGATGCTGGGTTATGCGCAGCCGGGCGGGCTCGCTGATCTGGTCGCGGCCAAGCCGAAGATGGTGATTTCGCTGGGCGCGGACGAGGTGGATTACACCAAGTTTGCCGGTTCGATGATCGTGCATATCGGCCATCACGGCGACAAGGCTGCGCATGCGGCGGACGTTATCCTTCCGGCGGCGGCGTTTACCGAGAAGGACGGCACTTACGTCAACACCGAAGGCCGGGTGCAGTATTCCGAGCGCGCGGTGTACGCGCCCGGGGACGCACGCGAGGACTGGACGATCCTGCGCGCGATGGCGGATGCGCTGGGCGTTTCGGTGGGCTTCGACAGCTTCGAGCAGCTGCGCGCGGCGATGATCGCCGAAGTGCCGGCGCTGGGCGTGGAAGGTCTGGCCGATTACGGCGCGCTTCCGGCGGCTCCTGCGGGCGCCAAGGCCGAGGGTGTGATCGCGGGCTATCCGATCAAGGATCATTACCTCACCAATGCCATCGCGCGTTCGAGCCCGACGCTGCAGCGCTGCTCGGCGGAACTGCTGCATGGTGAGACTTTTGCGGAGGCTGCGGAATGAGCGGTCTCGCGGCAACGCAACCACACTCCGTCACCCTGAACTTGTTTCAGGGTCCATCGTGCCATCATGCGCCGAAGCGTGCGGTGGCGCGCTGGAAGCCGTGCGGCTTGGGAGGCGCTTCGCGTCAGACGGCAGCGTTTGCGGAGAAATGGACCCTGAAACAAGTTCAGGGTGACAGGGTTGGTTTTGCCCGAGTTGGTGTTTGGGGGGTGGCGCTGTGATCCCGTTTTTCAAGGGGCTGGGCCTCTCGTTCGAAGCGGCCTGGACCGTTTCGACGATTGCGGAAATCCTGCTGATCGCCTTGCCGGTCATGCTGGCGGTGGCGCTCGTCATCTATGCCGACCGCAAGATCTGGGCGGCGATGGCGCTGCGCAAGGGGCCGAACGTGGTGGGGCCGATCGGCATCCTCCAGTCGTTTGCGGACGGCCTCAAGGTGTTCCTGCAGGAGACCATCATCCCTTCGGCGGCGAACAAGGGTCTGTTCCTGATCGCGCCGATCATCACGTTTACCGTGGCGCTGATGGCCTGGGCGGTGATCCCGTTCAATTCGGGCGCGGTGCTGGCGGATATCAACGTGGGCCTGCTATATGTCCTCGCGATCTCGTCGCTGGGCGTTTACGGGGTTGTGATCGCGGGCTGGTCGTCGAACTCGAAATACCCATTTTTCAGCGCGATGCGTGCGTCCGCTCAGATGATTTCCTATGAAGTCTCGATCGGCTTCATCCTCATCTGCGTGGTGCTGTGGGCAGGCTCGTTCAATCTGAACGACATCGTCAAGGCGCAGAAGGACCACGTCTGGATCATCAACGGCTTCGTCGCGAACCCGCTGCTGTTCCCGGTCTGGGTGATGTTCCTGATCTCCGGCATGGCCGAAACCGCGCGCGCGCCGTTCGATCTGACCGAGGCGGAAAGCGAGCTCGTGGCCGGCTATCAGACCGAATACTCGTCGATGGCCTTCGCGCTCTACTGGCTGGGCGAATATGCCAACGTGCTCCTGATGTGCGCGCTGAATGCCACGCTGTTCTGGGGCGGCTGGCTGCCGCCGCTGGACTTGCCGGTGCTCTATCTGGTGCCCGGCCTCGTGTGGCTGCTGCTCAAGATCCTGTTCTTCTTCTTCATCTTCAGCTGGGTCAAGGCGACGGTGCCGCGCTACCGCTATGACCAGCTGATGCGGCTGGGGTGGAAGATCTTCCTGCCGCTTTCGCTGTTCTTCGTGTTCGCGATCAGCGGATACCTCATGGCCACCGGACATTTCGCATGACCGTCTCGCAGATCATCAAGAGCTTCACGCTGTGGGAGTTCGTCAAGGCGCATTGGCTGACCTTGAAGTATCTCTTCAAGCCCAAGGCGACGATCAACTACCCGTTCGAGAAGAACCCGCTCTCCCCGCGCTTTCGCGGTGAGCATGCGCTGCGCCGTTATCCCAACGGCGAAGAGCGCTGCATCGCGTGCAAGCTGTGCGAGGCGGTGTGTCCGGCGCAGGCGATCACCATCGAGGCGGAACCGCGTGAGGACGGCAGCCGCCGCACCACGCGCTATGATATCGACATGACCAAGTGCATCTTCTGCGGCTTCTGCCAGGAAGCCTGCCCGGTCGATGCCATCGTCGAGGGGCCGAACTTCGAATACGCGACCGAAACGCGCGAGGAACTGCTCTACGACAAGTCCAAGCTGCTCGCGAACGGGGACAAGTGGGAGCGGGCGCTGGCCGCGAACCTTGAAGCCGATGCACCGTACCGCTAGGGGCCGCGCAACATGATACAGGCATTCGCCTTTTACCTTTTTGCGAGCCTCGTGATTGCCTCCGGCGCGATCACCATCCTCGCCCGAAATCCGGTCCATTCGGTGCTGTGGCTGATCCTCGCGTTCTTCAACGCGGCGGGGCTGATGGTGCTGGTCGGCGCGGAGTTCATCGCGATGCTGCTGGTCATCGTCTACGTGGGCGCGGTCGCGGTGCTGTTCCTGTTCGTGGTCATGATGCTCGACATCGACTTTTCGGAAATGCGCGCAGGCTTCATCAAGAACGCGCCGCTGGGGCTGATGATCGCCGCGGTGCTGCTGGCCGAGCTGGTGCTGGGCGTGGGCGCCTGGAACAGCGGCGCGCTGCAGCTGGGCGTGGCGGACGGCGCTTCGGCGACGCCGGAGGGGCTTTCGAACACCGCTGCGATCGGGGCGCTGCTCTACACGCGCTACCTGTTCCTGTTCGAGGCGGCGGGGATCGTCCTCCTCGTCGCGATGATCGGGGCCATCGTGCTGACGCACCGCCAGCGTGAGGGTACGCGCGGCCAGAACGTCGGCCGCCAGATCGCGCGCCGTCCGGAAGAGGCGACGGTCAACGTCAAGCCCGCCGTCGGGCAGGGGGTGACGCTGTGATTGGTATTGAACACTATGTCGTGGTGAGCTCGATCCTGTTCGTGCTCGGCGTGCTGGGGATCTTCCTCAATCGCAAGAACGTGATCGTCATCCTGATGGCGATCGAGCTGATCCTGCTGGCGGTGAACATCAATCTCGTCGCGTTCAGCGCGTTCCTGCACGACCTTGTCGGCCAGATCTTCGCGATGTTCGTGCTGACGGTGGCGGCGGGCGAGGCGGCGATCGGGCTTGCCATTCTCGTCATCTACTTCCGCGGCCGCGGCACGATTGCGGTCGATGACGTCAACCGGATGAAGGGGTGATGGCGGTGCAAACCATAAATAGGGACAGTCCCTATTTTTGCCGCATGGATTGGCGCGTGGGCTGCAGGCCGCTGCCCGCAAAAATAGGGACTGTCCCTATTTATGGAGGTGAGCGGTGAGTTCGGTCCAGCTTATCGTATTCCTGCCGCTTCTGGCAGCGCTGGTCGCAGGGCTGGGCGCCCGGCTGATCGGCAAGGTGCCGGCCAAGGTCGTGACGACGGGGGCTCTGTTTGCATCCTGCGCGCTTTCGTGGCCGATCTTCCTTTCGTTCCTGAGCGGCAGCGCCGAGGCTTCGGTCGTGCCGGTGCTGCAGTGGGTGCGTTCGGGCGATCTCGACTTTCAGTGGGCGCTGCGCGTCGATACGCTGACCGCAATCATGCTGGTGGTTATCACCAGCGTCTCGGCGCTCGTCCACCTGTACTCTTGGGGCTACATGGACGAGGATCCGGATCAGCCGCGGTTCTTCGCCTACCTTTCGCTGTTCACTTTCGCGATGCTGATGCTGGTGACGGCGGACAACCTCGTGCAGATGTTCTTCGGCTGGGAAGGGGTGGGCCTTGCCTCGTACCTCCTGATCGGGTTCTGGTTCAGGAAGCCCAGCGCAAACGCTGCCGCGATGAAGGCCTTCGTGGTCAACCGCGTGGGTGACCTTGGCTTCATGATGGGCATTTTCGGGACTTTTCTGGTGTTCGGCACCGTCTCGATCCCGGCGATCCTGGCGGCGGCGCCGGGCATGGCTGGCTCGACCATCGGGTTCCTGGGCCACCGCTTCGATACGATGACGGTGCTGTGCATCCTGCTGTTCATCGGCGCGATGGGTAAGTCGGCGCAGCTGGGTCTGCACACCTGGCTGCCGGACGCGATGGAAGGCCCGACCCCGGTTTCGGCGCTGATCCACGCGGCGACCATGGTGACCGCTGGCGTGTTCATGGTCTGCCGTCTTTCGCCGATGTTCCAGACGAGCGAAACCGCGATGCATGTGGTGACCTATGTCGGCGCGGCGACGCTGTTTTTTGCTGCGACGATCGGCACGACACAGTGGGATATCAAGCGCGTCATCGCCTATTCGACCTGCTCGCAGCTCGGCTACATGTTCGTGGCGGCGGGTGTGGGCGCGCCGGGCGCGGCGATGTTCCACTTGTTCACCCACGCGTTCTTCAAGGCGCTGCTGTTCCTGGGTGCGGGCTCGGTGATCCACGCGATGCACCACGAGCAGGACATGCGCTATTACGGCGGCCTTCGTAAGCACATCCCACTGACGTTCTGGGCGATGATGATGGGCACGCTGGCGATCACCGGCGTGGGTATCGTCGACGTCTTCGGGTTTGCGGGCTTCTACTCTAAGGATTCGATCCTTGAGGCGGCTTACGGCTCTGGTTCGGCGAGCGGGCACTTCGGGTTCTGGATGGGCATCACCGCCGCGCTGCTGACTAGCTTCTACTCGTGGCGTCTGATGTTCCTGACCTTCTGGGGCAAGCCGCGCTGGGAGCAGTCCGAGCATATCCAGCATGCGGTGCATGACGCGCATGGGCATGACGATCACGCCCACGGTCACGGTCACGGCCATGATGATCACGCGCACGGCCATGCCTCGCATGACGGCACGGCGGGCTATCACCCGCATGAGAGCCCGCTTTCGATGCTGCTGCCGCTGGCGCTGCTGTCGGTCGGCGCGGTGCTGGCGGGCTTCGTGTTCCACCACGCGTTCATCAGCGAGGGCGGCGGCGAGTTCTGGAAGGGCAGCGTCGCGTTCAGCGAGCACCTGATCCACGAAATGCACGGTGTGCCGGAATGGGTGAAGTGGGCGCCGTTTGCGGTTATGGCGACCGGCCTTGCCGCAGCCTATGTCGCCTATATCGCCAATCCGGGCATTCCGGCGGCATTCTCCGGCGCCATCGGGCCGCTCTACCGCTTCGTGCTGAACAAGTGGTACTTCGACGAGCTCTACAATGCGGTCTTCGTGAAGCCCGCGATGGCACTCGGCCGCCTGTTCTGGAAGCAGGGTGACATCGGCGTGATCGACCGCTTCGGGCCCAACGGCGTGGCGGCAGTGGTCGCGCGCGGCAGCCGGATCGCGGTGCGGCTGCAGTCCGGATACCTCAACAGCTATGCGCTGGTCATGCTCGTCGGCCTTGTCGGCGCGGTCAGCTGGGTGATTGCGAAATGAGCGGCTTTCCCATCCTTTCCCTGATGCTGCTGGTGCCGCTGGTCGGCGCGGTGGCCTGCCTCATGGCGGGGCGCGAGGGCGCGCGGATGATCGCGCTGGCGGTGACGCTGGTCGATCTCGTGCTCGGCGCGGTGCTGTGGTCGCAGTACCAGATCGGCGGGCCGCAGTGGCAGTTCCAGGAGCATGCCTCGGTCTTTGCCGGCTTTGAATGGAAGCTCGGCATCGACGGGATCGCGCTGCTGCTGATCGCGCTGACGGTGTTTCTCATGCCGATCTGCATCGGCGCGAGCTGGAACGCGATCGAGAAGCGGGCGGGCGAATACTACGCCAACTTCCTGATCATGGAGACGCTGATGATCGGCGTCTTCACCGCGCAGGACTTGTTCCTGTTCTACATCATGTTCGAAGCCGGCCTCATCCCGATGTACCTCATCATCGGCATCTGGGGCGGCGCGGACCGCATCTACGCCAGCTACAAGTTCTTCCTCTACACGCTGCTCGGATCGGTGCTGATGCTGATCGCGATGATGTGGATGGTGAACGAGGCGGGCACGAGCGATATCCCGACCTTGATGGCCTACAGCTTCCCGGTAAAGGCGCAGACCTGGCTGTGGCTCGCGTTCTTCGCGAGCTTTGCGGTGAAGATGCCGATGTGGCCGACGCACACCTGGCTGCCCGACGCGCACGTGCAGGCGCCGACGGCAGGTTCGGTGATCCTCGCGGGCGTGCTGCTCAAGATGGGCGGCTACGGCTTCATCCGCTTCTCGCTGCCGATGTTCCCCGAAGCCTCCGCGCAGTTTGCGCCGCTGATCTACGGGCTCTCGATGGCGGCGGTCGTCATCACCTCGCTGATCGCGCTGGTGCAGCACGACATGAAGAAGCTGATCGCCTATTCCTCGGTCGCGCACATGGCGATCGTGACGGTGGGGCTGTTCGCCTTCAACCGGCAAGGGCTTGAAGGCTCGATGATAGTGATGCTGAGCCACGGCATTGTCTCGGGCGCGCTGTTCCTTGCCGTCGGCGTGATTTATGACCGGCTGCACACGCGCGAGATCGACCGCTACGGCGGCCTTGCGATCAACATGCCGGCCTATGCGCTGTTCTTCATGCTGTTCACGATGGCCTCGGTCGGCCTGCCGGGCACCAGCGGGTTCGTGGGCGAGTTCCTCTCGCTGCTGGGTATCTACGCGCAGTCGAGCTGGGTGGCGCTGGTGTGCACCACCGGCATCATCCTTGGCGCGGCCTACATGCTCTATCTCTATCGCCGCGTGGTGTTCGGCGTGCAGAAGAACGAGGACGCGGCCGCGATGCCCGACCTTGATGCGCGCGAATGGGCGATGATGATCCCGCTCGCCGCGGCCGTGATGTGGATGGGTGTCTACCCGGAAACCTTCCTCGCGCCGATGCGCAAGGACATTGCCGGGCTTGAAGCGCGGCTGGCGCAGGCGCGGCCGAAGGGCGATGCCGATGTGCAACTGGCGGCGATGCCGCCTGCCGCGAAGACACATGAACATGGGGAATCGATGGAACACGGCCCAGAGTCCCACGGGGCTGAAGCTGCTCATGAGGAGGCGCACTGATGGAACTGCTGCGCTCTCTGGCGATCACCGGGACCGAGGAAGTCCTCAGCGTTTCCGGCCTGATCCTGCTGCTCGCCGCCGCCTGGGGGGGTGACAAGGCGAGCCGCGCGATTTCGATCGCGGCGGTGGCTGCGCTGACGGTCTGCGCCGTGCTCACCGTGCCGGCGCTGAGCGGGGCCGCGATGGGGCCGGGCGTGAGCGCCTGGAACGGCCAGTTCAGCGGCGATGCGTTTGCCGCTTTCGGCAAGCTGCTGATCTACGTCGGTGCCGCCGTCACCCTGATCGTCGCGCCTGCCTTCTTCGAGCGCGAGAACGCGATGCGCGCGGAGTTCCCGCTGCTGGTACTGCTCGCCTCGATGGGCATGGGCATGATGGTCTCGGCGACCGACATGCTCGCGCTCTATATCGGGCTCGAGCTCAACAGCCTTGCCGCCTATGTCATGGCCGCGTTCCTGCGCAGCGATGAGCGGTCGGCGGAAGCGGGCCTCAAGTACTTTGTGCTCGGCTCGCTCGCCTCGGGCATTCTGCTTTATGGCATCAGCCTGACCTACGGCTTCACCGGCAGCACGAGCTTTGCCGGCATTCACGGCGCGCTCGCCGGGCCGCTTTCGATGGGCGCGACCTTCGGGATCGTGTTCGTACTGGCGGGCCTTGCTTTCAAGGTGAGCGCGGCGCCGTTCCACATGTGGACGCCCGACGTTTATGAAGGCGCGCCGACCCCGGTGACGACTTTCTTCGCGACCGCGCCCAAGGTGGCGGCACTGGCACTGCTGATGCGGGTCAGCCTGTTTGCTTTCGGCGCGCAGCCGGGGGCGTGGCAGCAGATTGTGATTTTCGTGGCGCTGCTCTCGATCGTGATCGGTGCGCTGGGGGCGATCGGGCAGGACAATATCAAGCGTCTGCTCGCCTATTCCTCGATCAACAACGTCGGCTTCATGCTGATCGGCCTTGCCTGCGCCAATCAGGCGGGCGCGGCGGCGATGCTGGTCTACCTTGCGATCTATGTCGCGATGTCGGTCGCAGGCTTTGTCGCGGTGCTGATGCTGCGCGATGCGGACGGGGCGCCGGTCGAGTCCATCGCGGCGATGGCGGGCCTTTCCAAGACCCGGCCGATGCTGGCGCTGGCGCTTGCTGCGGTCATGTTCAGCCTGGCTGGCATTCCGCCGCTGTTCGGGTTCTGGGGCAAGTTCGTGGTGTTCCAGGCGGCAGTGCAGGCAAACCTGCTTTCGCTCGCGGCCATCGGCATCGCGGCTTCGGTGATCGGCGCGTTCTACTACATCAAGGTCGTCAAGGTGATGTACTTCGACGAAGCGGCGGACGTGGTGACGGGCCAGAGCGACATGGCGCAGCGCGTGCTGCTGTTCGTGTCAGTCGTGGCGATCTCGCCGCTGGGCTACCTGCTGACAAAGTCGCTGGGCGTGCTGGCCGGCCATGCGGCCGCCGCGCTGTTTCACATTGCATGATGCGCTGAGCGGGCGGTGCCGGACCCGCTGATCAAGGTCGTTGCGGAAATCGCCTCGACCAATTCGGCGCTGCTCACGCGGCTTGCCCAAGGCGAGGCCCCGGCGGAAGGCCACTGGCTCGTGGCCGACAGGCAGACCTCCGGGCGCGGGCGCGCCGGGCGGGTCTGGACCGGCGGGCTTGGCAACTTCATGGGATCGACGGCGGTCGCTCTGCGCGACTCCGACGCGCTGCCTCAGACGCTGGCGCTGGTTGCGGGCGTGAGCGTCCACCGGGCGCTGATGGCGGTGGTGCCGGAGCTGGCTGGCCTCGCGCTCAAATGGCCGAACGACTTGCTGGTGGGCGAGGCGAAGCTCGGCGGCATCCTGCTCGAGCGGCAGCGCGATGCGGTGATCGTCGGCATCGGGGTCAATCTGGCCGAGGCGCCTGAAGTACCGGGCCGCAAGACGGTGTCGCTGGCAGCGCTTGGCTACGCCGTGAGCCGCGATGCTTTTGCCTCGGCGCTGGCGGCCAGCTGGGCGGAAGACCTCACGGCCTGGCATGCCGGTGCCTGGCCCATGCTGCGCGAGGACTGGCTGGCGCGGACCTTGCCCAAGGGCACGCTGCTGGGCGTGAACCTCACCGAGGAAGGCTACGTGATCGGCGGTTTTGCGGGGCTGGAGCCCGATGGCGCAGTCCTTCTGCGCTTGGCGGACGGGTCCGTCCGTGCCATCCACGCCGGAGACGTCGAGCTTATCGGCGCAGGAGGAACGAGCGATGCTTCTGGCGGTTGACGTTGGCAACACCAACGTTGTCTTCGCGCTGTTTGACGGGCGGGAAATCCGCTCGCGCTGGCGGGTGGCGACCGATCCGCGGCGCACGGCGGACGAATATGCGGTGTGGCTGCTGCAACTGATGAAGCTGCAGGGCTTCGATCCCGAACGCGTGCGGCAGATCCTGATTTCCACGGTGGTGCCGCGCGCGCTGCACAACCTGCAGGTGCTGGGACAGAAGTATTTCGGCATCGATCCGCTGATCGCCGGGCAGCCGCCGGTGGAGTGGGGTTTTGTCGCCGATGTCGAGCAGCCGCGCTCGCTGGGGGCGGACCGCGCGGTCAACACCGTGGCGGCGCATGCGAAGTATGAGGGCGACCTGATCGTCGTCGATTTCGGCACGGCGACGACGTTCGACGTGGTGGATGCAAGCGGGGCCTACAAGGGCGGGATCATCGCGCCGGGCATCAACCTGTCGCTCGATGCGCTGGTGACGGCGGCGGCCAAGCTGCCGCGCATCGCGATTGCGCCGCCGCAAGGCAACAATCGCAGCGTGATCGGCCGTAACACTGAAGATCAGATGCAGATCGGCGTGTTCTGGGGCTATGTGGCCATGATGGAAGGCCTGATATCCCGTCTGCGCGCCGAAATCGGACGCCCCGCCAAAGTGGTCGCCACCGGCGGGCTTGCCGTTCTGTTTGACGAGCACACGACGATCTTCGACCACGTCGACACCGACCTGACGCTGGATGGCATTGCCATCCTGGCCGAGCGCGTCGGAAAGTCCTGATTTTTCGGGCCCCAGGGCCCCAAGTGAACTGGAAATTCTGTGAAACCCGGTAAGGAATTGCTGTTTCTCGCGCTCGGCGGATCGGGCGAGATCGGCATGAACGTCAATCTCTACGGCTGCAATGGCAAGTGGCTGATGGTCGACCTCGGCATGACCTTTGCCGATCCCTACTATCCGGGCGTCGATCTGGTGTTCGCCGATCTGTCGTTCATCGAGGAGCGGCTGGACGATCTGGTCGGCGTCGTGCTGACCCATGCGCACGAGGACCACATCGGCGCAGTGCCCTATTTCGCGCTCGATCTCGGCGTGCCGCTCTATGCGACTCCGTTCACCGCGCGGCTGGTGGCGGAGAAGCTGGCCGAGGCGGGCATCTCGAAGCAGGTGACGCTGAATACGATTCCCAACGATTCGTCGCTGAGCCTCGGACCGTTCGACGTGCGCTATGTGCCGCTGGCGCACTCGATTGCCGAGGGCAATGCCCTGGTGATCGAGACGCCGTATGGCCGGGTGTTCCACACCGGTGACTGGAAGCTGGATGACGAGCCGCTGATCGGCGTGCCGGCGACCGAGGGCGAGCTCACCGCGCTCGGCGACCAGGGCGTGCTGGCGCTCGTTTGCGATTCGACCAACGTGTTCAATCCGAAACCTTCGGGCTCCGAAGGCGCGGTGCGCAGCGGGTTGATGGACATGGTGGCCGGCCTCAAGGGCAAGCGCGTGGTGGTGACGACCTTCGCCTCCAACGTCGCGCGGCTGCAGACGCTGGGCGAAGTAGCCGAGGCGACCGGGCGCAAGCTTTGCGTGGCGGGGCGCTCGCTCGACAGGATCATCGGCGTGGCGCAGGCGAGCGGCTATCTCGAACACTTTCCCGAGACGGTCAGCATGGACGAGGCGATGGACCTGCCGCGTGGGCAGGTGCTCGTGCTCGCCACAGGTGGGCAGGGCGAGGCACGGGCGGCATTGGCGCGGATCGCTTCGGACTCGCATCCCGTGAAGCTCGAGAAGGGCGATGCGGTGATCTTCTCGAGCCGCCAGATCCCCGGGAACGAGCTCGCCATCGGGCGGGTGCAGAACCAGCTGGCCGCCAAGGGCGTGGAAATCCTGACCGACCGGCAGGGGATGATCCACGTTTCGGGCCATCCGGGGCGGCCAGAGCTGGAAGCGCTCTACAGCTGGATCAGGCCGGAGATGCTTGTGCCGGTGCACGGCGAGATGCGCCACATGGCCGAGCAGGCGCGGCTGGGCAAGGCTTGCGGCATCCCCCGCACGATCGTCCAGAAGAACGGTGATGTGGTGCGGCTGGCGCCGGACGGGCCGGTGAAGCTCTCGGAAGTGCGCAATGGCCGGCTGGTGCTGGATGGCGACATCATTGCGCCGGCGGACGGCAGCGCGATGTCGCAGCGGCGCAAGCTGGCGGAAAGTGGGCTGGTAGTGGCGGCGCTGGCGGTCTCGGCGGTGGGCAGGCTGACGTCTGAGGTCGAGATCGCCGCGGTCGGCCTGCCGCTCGAAGAGGACATGGACGCGTTCATCGCCGAAGCGCAGGGGGATGTCGAAAAGGCCGTGACCGCGATCAAGGGCGACAAGAAGCGCGACCGGGCGGCGATTGCCGAGACGGTGCGGCTGACGGTGCGGCGTGCGGCGCAGCGCTGGTCGGGCAAGAAGCCCGTCGTGCAGGTCATGCTGCGGGAAGGCTGAGGCAGATGAAGTGGACTTCGATTGCCGCGATCTGGGCGCTGTTCTGGGTGCTCTCGGCGTTCCTCGTCATGCCCTTCGGCGTGCGGACGGCGGATGAGCTGGGCATTAAGAAAGTGCCGGGGCAGGCGCCAAGTGCACCCGCGAACTTCAATCCGCGCCGCATTCTGCTGCGCGCGACGGTGCTTTCGGCGGTGCTGTTCTGGCTCTACTATGCCAACTACGTGAACCGCTGGATCACGATCCAGGACCTCGACATCGCGCCGCTCTTGGGGATCTGAGGTTCCCCTCTCCCAACCCTCTCCCCTGAAGGGGAGAGGGCTATCTCAGACGCCTTCGAGCGCGTAGCCGGCGGAGCGGACGGTACGCACCGGATCGGCGGCGCCGGGGATGGCAATGGCCTGACGCAGGCGGCGGATGTGGACGTCCACCGTGCGTAGCTCGATATCGCTGCCGCTGCCCCACACCGCATCGAGCAGTTGCCCGCGCGAGAAGACGCGGCCCGGATGCTCCATGAAATGGCGTAGCAGACGGAACTCGGTCGGCCCGATCTTGATCGCCTGACCGCAGCGGGTGACGCGATGCGCGGTGGGATCAAGCGCGAGATCGCCCACGGTGATCGTCTCGCCAGCCAGCGCGGGGCGGACGCGGCGCAGCACGGCACCGACGCGGGCGATCAGCTCGCGCGGGGAGAAGGGCTTGGTGACATAGTCGTCCGCGCCCGTTTCAAGGCCGCGCACGCGGTCGTCCTCGTCGCTGCGCGCGGTGAGGATGATGATCGGAACATGGGCGGTTGACTTGTTGCGGCGCAGGCGGCGGCAGACTTCGATGCCGCTGGTGCCGCCGATCATCCAGTCAAGCAGAACGAGGTCTGGGGTGTCCTCGGCGGCGAGGAGCAGGGCCTCGTCACCATCATCGGTCGTGCGCACGTCGTACCCCTCGCCGCGGAACCGGTATTCCACCAGTTCGGCCAGCGCGGTATCATCCTCAACCAGAAGCAGTTTCGGCGCGGACATCGATAACCCCCGGATGCAATCACTGACCGTCAGGCATGACAGTCACATTGCGCAAACACGCCATTTGTTACGCAGTCGTGACGCCGGACGTGCCGCTCAGACCGGCGGGATGACCTCGTCCCGTTCGGGCAGGTAGGTTCCCGTCGCGGCGTAGTGGACCATTTCGGCAATGTTGGTGGCATGATCGCCGATCCGCTCGATATTGCGGGCGACGAACATGAGCTGCGCGACCGAGCTGATCGTCGCCGGGTTTTCGACCATATAGGAGACGAAATTGCGGAACACGCTGTCGTAGAAGGCATCGACCTTGGCGTCGCGCTTGACGATTTCGGCTGCGGCGACCGGATCGCGCGCGGCATAGGCGGTGAGCACATCGTGCACCATGTCGCCCGCGAGTTCGTTCATCACCGGCAGCAGGGTGAGCGGTTCGAAGCGTTTGCGGCCCTCGATATGGCCGACGCGCTTGGCGATGTTCTTGGCATAATCGCCGATGCGCTCGATCACGCCGGCGATTTTCAGCGCCGCGATCACTTCGCGCAGATCATCCGCCATCGGCGCGCGCAAGGCGAGCACGCGGACCGAGAGCCGGTCGACCTCGCCCTCCAGATGGTCGATCCGCTTGTCGCGCGCGATCACGCCATCAGCGAGTTCCTGGTTGCCGCTGACGAGCGCGTCCATGGCCTCGGCCACGGAAAGCTCGGCCAGGCCGCCCATCTCCGCGACAAGGCCGCGCAGGCGGGTGATGTCTTCGTCGAACGCCTTGACGGTGTGCTCGGCCATCATCGTTCCTTACCCGTACCGACCAGTGATATAATCCTTGGTCTTTTCCTCACGCGGATTGGTGAATATATCGGAAGTTGTACCGTATTCGACGATCTTGCCGAGATGGAAAAACGCGGTGCGCTGCGAAACACGCGCGGCCTGTTGCATCGAGTGGGTCACGATCACGATGGCATAGCGGCCGCGCAGTTCGTCGATCAGTTCCTCGATGCGCGCAGTGGCGATCGGATCGAGCGCCGAGCACGGCTCGTCCATCAGGATCACCTCGGGATCGACCGCGATCGCGCGCGCGATGCACAGGCGCTGCTGCTGGCCGCCCGAAAGCGCGGTGCCGCTGTCGGTCAGGCGGTCCTTGACTTCGTCCCACAGGCCGGCGCGCTGGAGCGACTGTTCGACAATGCCGTCAAGCTCGCCCTTGCTGGACGTGATGCCATGGATGCGGGGCCCGTAGGCGATGTTCTCGTAAATCGACTTGGGGAAGGGGTTCGGCTTCTGGAACACCATCCCCACACGCGCGCGCAGCTGCACGACGTCCATGCCGGAGCGGTAGATATCCGCCCCGTCGAGCAGGATCTCGCCTTCGACGCGCGCACTCGGGATCGTGTCGTTCATGCGGTTGAGGCTGCGCAGGAACGTCGATTTGCCGCAGCCCGAGGGGCCGATGAACGCGGTCACGTAGTTCTGCGGGATCTCGATCGAGACATCGTCGATCGCGCGCTTCTGGCCATAGAAAACCGACACGCTGCGCGCGCTGATCTTGGAGGACCCGACCGGTTCGGGGAACACGGGGGGCGCAGACTGGTTTGCCGCTTCCGCAGCCGGGACAGGAGCGTTCATGTTACCACCGTTTCTCGAAGCGATTGCGCAGGTAGATCGCGATGCCGTTCATCACGAGCAGGAAGATCAGGAGCACGACAATCGCCGCGCTCGTGCGCTCGATAAAGCCGCGGTCGATCTCGTCAGACCACAGGAAGATCTGCACCGGCAGCACAGTGGCGGGCGAGGTGAAGTCGCTCGGCGGGCTGGCGACGAACGCACGCATGCCGATCATCAGCAATGGCGCGGTTTCACCGAGCGCGCGAGCCATGCCGATGATCGTGCCGGTGAGAATGCCGGGGAGCGCGAGCGGGAGGACGTGGTGGAACACGACCTGCACCGGGCTGGCGCCCATGGCAAGCGCGGCATCGCGGATCGAGGGGGGCACCGCCTTGATCGCGTTGCGGCCCGAGATCACGATGACCGGCATGGTCATCAGCGCCAGCGTCATGCCGCCGATCAGCGGGGCCGAGCGGTAGTTCGGAAACGCGGCCAGAAAGACCGCGAGACCGAGCAGACCGAAGATGATCGACGGCACGGCGGCAAGGTTGTTGATCGAGATTTCGATGATGTCCGTCCAGCGGTTCCGCCCGGCATATTCCTCGAGGTAGAGCGCCGAGAGCACGCCGACCGGGAAGGCGAGGACGAGGGTGATGAACATAGTCATCATCGAGCCCTTTAGCGCGCCCCAGATGCCCACGCTCTGCGGATTGGTGGCATCGGCGCGGACGAGGAAGCCGGTATCGAAGGCGCGGACAAGAGCGCCTTCACGCGCGAGTCTGGCGGCGCGCTGCCGCAATTCGGGAACGCCGCCGCCGCGCTGCGCATTGGCGAGATCGTCGCTGGCGGGAAGCGAAACCTTGAGTTCGCCCGACATCAGCAGCGAGGGATCGTCAATCAGCTTCTGGCCGACTTCGCGCCAGGCGCCATCCGCGATCAGGGCATCGCCGTCTGGTCCGAAGGCCTGGGTTGCCGCCGATTTGACCAATGCGGGGAGGCCCGCCACTTCCAGCCCGCCCAAGGGATCGGGCTGCGCGAGGCGCGCGGGATCGATCTGGATGTGACCGCGGATCGGCACGGACATGCGGATCTCGCTGCGCTGGAAGCCGGCCCAGCCGCTCGAGGCCATCGAGACCAGCAGCAGGACGAGGATCAGCGCGGAGAAGCTCACTGCACCGAAGCCCGCCCAGCGGAACAGCGTGTCGGAGCGGTAGCGCCTCGCAAGGCCGGCCTGCATCCGGGCCTGACGCGCTGCGCGAAGCGCTTCGAGCGCGGCAGGATCTCTGGTCTTGCTCATTGCCGGTTACTCATAGGCTTCGCGGTAGCGCTTGACCACGCGCAGCGCGATGAAATTGAGGGTGAGGGTCACCAGAAACAGCACCATGCCGAGCGCGAAGGCTGACAGCGTTGCGGGGTGATCGAAGCTGCCTTCACCAGTGAGCATGGCGACGATCTGGAAGGTGACCGTCGTCATCGATTCGAACGGATTGGCGGTGAGGTTCGCGGATGCACCCGCCGCCATCACCACGATCATCGTTTCGCCGATCGCGCGGCTGATGGCGAGCATGATGCCCGCAACAATGCCGGGAAGCGCCGCCGGGATCAGGACCTTGCGAATGGTTTCCGCGCGGGTGGCGCCCATCGCGAGGCTGCCGTCGCGCATGGCCTGGGGGACCGCGGCAATGCTGTCGTCGGCCATCGAGGAGACGAAGGGAATGATCATCACGCCCATGACAAGGCCGGCCGCTATCGCGCTTTCGGTCGAGGCATTCGCCATGCCGATCGCCTGCGCCGCATCACGCACGGCGGGGGCGACGGTGAGCGCCGCGAAGTAGCCATAGACCACGGTCGGCACGCCGGCGAGAATCTCGAGCAGGGGCTTGACGATCCGGCGCACCGAATTGTCGGCGTATTGCGTCAGGTAGATCGCGCTCATCAGTCCGAGCGGGATGGCCACCGCCATGGCGATGATCGCGCCGATGTAGATCGTGCCCCAGAACAGCGGAATGGCCCCGAAGGCGCTGCCATCGGGCGTGCCGGCGCTCATCGGATCCGGCGCCCAATGTGTGCCGAGCAGAAAATCGACCGGCGAAACCATGCCGAAGAAGCGCACCGTCTCGACCACAAGGCTGGCCACGATGCCGATCGTGGTGAGGATCGCGACCATCGAGGCGAGCAGCAGAAGCCCCATGACCGCGCGCTCGACCCGCGTGCGCGCGGTGAAATCGGGGCGCAGGCGCAGGAACGAGTAGGCGCCGCCGGCAAAGGCGATCACCACGGTGAGGACAAGACCGATCGCGTTGTAGCGCGTGAGCGCCGTCCGGTAGGGTTCGACGAGGCCTTCCGCCTCGCTGTTGAACACGGCGCGCGCGGCACCGGTGGCGACGGCGCGGGCCTCGCCCATTATCGCCTCGCGCTCGAAACCGAAGGCGGGCAGGGCGGCGGCGGCCGGGTCGGCGAGGACATGCTGCAGCACCAGGGCGGGGCTGATTGCATCCCACAGGAGGCCGAACAGCGCGGCGGGGACAGCCACCCACAGGCCGACATACCAGGCGTGGAAATCGGGGAGCGAATGGATGCGACCACCCGGTGCGGCCTTGCGGAAGGCCCAGGCGCGCGACCGCCCCGCGAGCCAACCCACGAGACCCAGCCCGAAAGCCAGAAGGAACAGAATACCTGGCGACATGGCCGTTTGCTCGGTCCTTACTTCAGCTGCGCGCCATCGAGCACGGGCAGCTCGCTGGCAGCCTTCGCGCTGGCGGCGAGGACATCGTCAGGCGCGATCACCATGCCGGCCTTGGCCAGCACGCCACCCTTGCTCCACAGCTTGGCCCATTCGTTGACATAGGCCTGGAGCCCCGGGATCGCCTTGAGGTGGGCCTTCTTCACATAGATGTAGAGCGGGCGGGCACCGGGATAGGAGAAGTCGGTGATCGTCTCGTAGGTCGGCTGCACGCCGCTCATGGTCAGACCCTTGAGCCGGTCGCGGTTCTCTTCGAGATAGGAGAAGCCGAAAATGCCGATGGCCTTGGGGTTGGCCTCGATCTTCTGGACGATGAGGTTGTCGTTCTCGCCCGCGTCGACATAGGCGCCGTCTTCGCGCACTTCGCCGCAGATCGCATCGTGCTTGGACTTGTCGCTGTCCTTGAGCGCCTTCATCGCGGGATCGCTCTCGCAGCCGCGGGTCAGGATCAGTTCCTTGAGCGCATCGCGCGTGCCCGAGGTGGAGGGCGGCCCATAGACAAGGATTGGCTCGTCCGGGAGGGCGGCGTTCACGTCCTTCCAGGTCTTTGCCGCATTGGGCTTGCCGAACGGGTTCTTGGCGAGCGCCTTATAGACGTCCTCCGGCGTCAGCGCGATGCCGGGGCCCTGGCTGCCCTCGGCAAACGCGACGCCGTCGAGACCGATCTGGATCTCGACGATTTCCTTGACGCCGTTCTTCACGCAATCGTCGAACTCGGACTTCTTCATCCGGCGCGAGGCGTCTTCGATATCGGGGTGCTGCGGACCGATGCCGGCGCAGAACAGCTTCATGCCCGCGCCCGTGCCGGTGGATTCGATGATCGGCGCCTTGATGGTCGCATCGGACTTGGCGAGCGATTCCGCGACGGCCTTGGCGAAGGGGTAGACGGTGGAAGACCCGACCGCACGGACCTGATCGCGCGTTGCACTCTGCTGGCCACCGCAGGCCGAGAGTCCAAGTGTGGCAAGCACCAGCACTGATCCGGCTATAAGACGATTCGAGCCCATTCCAGTATTCCCTTGCACCCTGTGCCCGTCGGCAATGCGACCAGCGTATGACAGGTCTATGACAGTTCTTTCGATGGTGATGCGGTAAGCGCCAGACGCACGGTCACGGAGGTTCCCTCACCCACCTTGCTCGAAATGTCGAGTTTGCCGCGATGTCTTTCGACGATGTGCTTGACGATCGCAAGGCCGAGCCCGGTGCCGCCGGCCGCGCGGCTGCGACCGGGATCGGTGCGATAGAAACGGCGGGTAAGGTAGGGGATGTGATCGGGGTGAATGCCTTCACCGCGATCGGTCACCGAGAACACGGCTTCATGGCCATCGCGTGCGACTTCGACGCTGACTGGCTGACCCGCATCGCCATACTTGAGGGCATTGTCGATCAGATTGCGGATGACCTGATCGAGTTGCTGGCGGTCGCCGGTGACCACGGCATCGGTTACCTGAACGGCTATCCGCTCTTCGCCGGCCGTGCAGGCCACTTCCGAGCCGATGCTCGCAGCAAGCAGGCCGAGGTCGATCTGTTCGCGCGGGAGATCGTGCTTCTCGGCTTCGATGCGCGAGAGCGACATGAGATCTTCGACAAGGCTCTGCAAACGCCGCGATTCGCGCAGCACCGTGTTATGGAACCGCGCCGCGGTGGCGGCATCGACCTTGGCATCGGGATCGGCGAGCGTTTCGATATAGCCGATGATCGAGGCAAGCGGGGTGCGCAGCTCGTGGCTGGCATTGGCGACGAAATCGGTGTGCGAACGGCTGATGTCGGCCTCAGCGGTGCGGTTGACCATCTCGATCAGCGAAAAGCGCTGGTCGATCGCGACGCGGCGGACCTGCCAGATGCTTCTTGCGCCGGTGAGCCCGCGGACCATGACGGTGCCCTGCGGCTTGTCGAGCAAGGTGATCGCCTCGGGGTGGCGCAAGGCGACGCGAGCGTCCTGCCCGACGATGTGCGGCCCCAGCGCCTCGCGCGCGGCGGCGTTGGCGGCGGCGATGCGCTGGCTGTCGAGCATCAGCACCGGCACACTGAACGGTTCGACCAGGTCGACCATGGCCTGACGCGAAACCGAACCCTCATCGGGCACGCGCACTTCGACAACGGGTTCGGGCCGGGACAGCCACAACGTTCCCACCCACACGATCAGCACCGCGATGGCCAGCACCGGGTAAACCCCGATGACCAGCATCACGGCGCAGGTGCCCATAGCCACCAGCACACTCGACCATGGGAACGACGAACCCACCATGTCAGTCTTGTTTCCGTTCATGACGCAGCCGTCGACTTGGACCTTGATGTCTGACTTGTTTCATCCGGCGCGCGCATCGGCCCGAAACTCGACCTTGCTCATGCGATCCGCCTCTTGCGATAGGTTCAGCCGACAGGGCTTGTTCTGCCGCGTCTTCTGCATCAGGTAACGCCCGTTGCGCACCGGTTTCTGAAGCAGTTTTTTCCTCGCGACCAGACCCCTGTGATGCCTGTCAGATTGCTGCCATGATCAGCCATGGTTATGTAACATACCCGGTGCGCAAAGGGCCATGGTCAGCGGACCGGAGCGAAGTGAAGCTTTGCGGCGGTCGCCAGCAGGATGATGGCCAGCATCGAGAAAATCGCTGACAACATGCTCCACGAGATGAAGCTGACCTGATCGAGATTGGCGCGCCGCTGGTGGCGGCGCTCGCGCAGGGCGGCAAATACCGCGACAACCAGCGCGATCCCTCCGGCTCCGGCAAATGCGCCGAATGTCGTCAATGTGTCAGGATCCATCACGCTCCCCAAGCATTTCGCGGCCTGATCGGCAAGACAGGATCGTGCAGGCAGCTCCCCCATTCGATCACGAAAGCAACTGCCGGCGTCCCGGAGCTGCGAGTCGGTGCCGCTGGGCCCGCGCAGATCGCCGAACCGCTGCGCACGCTGGTTCCGGCCTTTGTGAAATGCAGTTCAAGATGACATCAAATTGACAAACTCGGCAGATAACGCCGCTCCTGCGAGGAGCAGGAATGGCATTGCGCGTTACGGGCGAAGAGACAGACGCAAACGGGCAGGGCCTTCGCGATCAAGGTGATAGCGCTGAGCGTTCTCGCGAACACGTCGTATCCGACATTGAGCGTTATCTGTGCGGGCCGGCGGCAGAAGGCCGCATCGACCAATTGCAATTGCGCCGCCCCGATGCCTGGCAGCTGGATTTGCCCGGGCTTGATAGCCTGCTCGACACGAATTCCGTGCGGCCCGGTGCAGGCCAATCGCTGCGAATCTGCATCGCCACCGAACAGATCACCGGCCCGGTGCGCAACGGCGGCATCGGGAGCACATATGCCAACCTTGCGTTGATGCTGGCAGAGCAGGGTTTTGATGTCACCGTGCTCTATCTGCGCGGCGAACAGGTCGAAACCCAAACGATCGGGCATTGGGTGAGCCATTACGCGAGGAAGGGGGTGAGGCTGGTGCCTGCGCCCGACTATGCGAGCGCGGAGCGCTTCGCGTCCAACGCCGACCGCTGGATGCGTGTGCCCTACAACATGATGCGCTGGCTAATCGACAATCCGATGGATGTCGTGCACGTGTCGGAATGGCGGGGCACCGGGTATCTGTGCTTGCTGGCCAAACGGCAGGGCTGGGCTTTCGCGCGCACCTTGTTCGTGGTGAAGACGTCAAGCCCATGGATGTGGAACCGGCTCTATGGCGGCCACATGCTCGACCGTGCCGACGATCTCGTCAAGAATCACGCGGAGCGTCGCAGCGTGGAATTGGGCGATGTGGTGATCGGCGGCAGCCTGCACTTGCTGCGCTGGATGGCCAGCCAAGGCTATGCCCTGCCTGAGAGGCGCGCGTTCGTGCAGCCCAATGTCGCCACTTTCACCTCGCTGGAACCCTTGAGGCGTGCCCGCACGCTGACCCCCGGAACGCGTACACCGATCGATGAACTGGTGTTCTTTGGCCGTCTGGAAGTGCGCAAGGGGCTGTTCATCTTCTGCCAGGCGATCCGCCGACTGTTGCGCAAGGGTGTGCCCTTGCCGCGCCGCATCACCTTCATGGGCAAGCCGGGGGGGCGCTTGCCCAGTCATCCCGAGCTCGACACGCCCGACTACATTCGCGAAGTGTCCGAAGGGTGGCCGTGCGAGGTGCAGATCCTGACGGGCTTCCAGCAGTATGAAGCGATCGAATACCTGCTGGGCGGAAAGCGTCTGGCGGTCATGCCGTCGATCATCGAGAACAGCTCGATGGCGATCTACGAGGCGGCGATCTGCGCCATTCCGACGGTGGCGACCGATGTCGGCGGCAATTCCGAGTTGATCGATGCGCGTGATCATGCGGCAGTCCTGTGCCAGCCGCACCCGGTGTCGCTGGCTGACAAGCTGGAAGAAGCGCTGACGGTCGGCGGGATGGTGCCGCGCCCAAGCTTCAGCAACGACACAAATCTGGAGATATGGAGCGCGTTCCACCGGCAGCTCGAAGGCCCGCTGCATCAGCAGCTCCTCGATCGGGCGCGCGGGGATACAAGCCCCGGACCGGACCTTTCAGCCACTGCCGTTTGCATTTATTTCCTCGGGCATGCTGCCGCGCTGGAGGCGACACTCGCCAGTCTGTCGGTGCAGGACGTTCAGCCGCACGAGGTGCTGGTGGGGGTGGATGGCGACAGCCAGGAGGATCTGGCCATCGCGGCGGCGGCATTGGCCCGGCACGGCTTTGCGCCGCATGCGATCGAATGCTTCGATCTTGACGCCGGAGCCGCGTTCAACCGCCTGGCCAATGCGGCGAACAGCGAATTCGCGCTCTTCCTGTGGGAGGGGGCGACGCTGGAAACCGGCGCACTCGGCGAGCTCCAGCGGATTGCCCGGCGCACCGATGCACAGGTCATAAACTATCTGGTCGAATCGCGGGAACTGGGTGCCGAAGGCCCACCCGATCTCAAGGCGCAGTTCATTGTCGGTGTGTCCGATGCCTTTTTTCGCGACGACGAGACCGAGAACCCGCTTTACGTGCGGCGGGAAGCCTTTCTGGAACTGGGCGGGTTCACCGCCGACTACCGGCTGCTCGGCCATGATCACGAGTTTGTGGCGCGTGCCCAGCTTGCCGGATACGCCTGCGAAACCGTGCCGATGCGGCTGGGCAGCACGGTCGCGCAGCCGGCCGAATGGCTGCGCGCGCGCGGCTATGATCTGTCGGCCACGGGCTTCCGGGTGATGCGCCCCATGCTCGCGGCAGCACCACTGGCTGTGCGCGATACCCTGCTCCTCGCGCGCGGGATGGCGTCGCGCGGGGCAGGCAAGGCCAAGCTTGCTGCGACAGCCAATCCGGAAGGCGTGCTGATGCGCATCATGGCCGGGCTGAGACCCGATCCCGGTCAGGCAGGGCCTGTCGTCCCGGTTTCTGCGCTTGCCAAACCGGCGACCCGCATCAAGAAGGCCAAATCAAATGCGAACCGCGCTGGCAACGAGGGGCGTGGTAACTTCGCTGCCTTGCTCAACATGATCGCGGGTGATGACCTTGCCATGCCGGCAGCGGTGCCGCGCGCACCGCGTGCACCGACGCTATCTCCGCTGCTCAAGGAACTGGTGGCGCGCGGTGAAGTGGCCCGTGAAGGCGATGTCGTAGGCCAGCTGCTCGGCGTTTACCAAAACCGGATCTACGGATGGGTTGCCCGGCTGCGCAAGGATGCGCCGCCGGCCAGCGTCGAGATCATTGTCGACGGCACAGTGTTGCGCGCCACTGCGGACCGACATTTCGCGCCGTTTGCTGCAGTTCCGGATGAAGCACGACGCGCCGGCTTCGTGATCGACCTGCCGGCGCGGGGAACCCGGCGAAAGGCCGGAATTGCCTTTCGCGTGATGGTGGCCGGCAGCGATATCGTGTTGAACGACGGTTTGATCATGCCGCGCAATGTATCGTTTGCCGCCATGGGATTTGACGGGCTGGTTGATGTGGATAGCGGCGGAACCATCCGCGGGACTATCCGCCATCGTCTTGACCCCGCCCGTCGCTGCGATGTCGCACTGTTCGCTGACGGCGACTTTTTTGCCCGTGCTTCCGTCCCCGGCCAAAGCGACGGGGTCTTCTCGGTGCCGGTGCCGGAGATCATTCGAAATGGTGCAGCGCATGAAATTGTGGCGGTTCTGGCAGAGAGCGGCGTCATCGTACCGGGTGGGCCGTTGACCGTGACGGAAGGGCAGGTTGTCCGCCTGCGTTCCGGCATCATGACGATGTCCGGATGATGAAGGTCCTCGTTACCGGTGGCTGCGGCTTCATCGGCGCCAATCTGGTTCCGCGGCTTGCTGCTGCAGGTTATCAGGTCCGTGTGCTCGACAATGAAATTCTCGGGCGGCGCGACCATCTTGACAACTTTGCCGGGGAATTCATCCACGGCGACATTCGCGATCCCGCCGCGCTCGACGTCGCGCTCGAAGGCGTTGACGCGGTGGTGCATCTCGCGGCGGACACGCGGGTGATCGAATCCATCGCCGATCCGGCTTTCAATTTCGATGTCAACGTGGTCGGCAGCTTTCGTCTGATCGAGGCGATGCGCGCGCATGGTGTCCGGCGTCTGGTCAATGCTTCGACCGGTGGCGCGATCATCGGGGATGCCATGCCTCCCGTTCACGAAGGCATGGTACCCAACCCGATCGCTCCTTACGGCGCGACCAAGCTGGCGGTGGAGGGGCTTTGTTCGGCATGGTCGGGCAGCTACGGCTTTTCGGCGCTGTCGCTTCGTTTCGCCAACGTTTACGGCCCGCGTTCCTACCACAAGGGCAGCGTTGTCGCGGCGTTCTTCCGGCGCATTGCGGAGCGGCTTCCGCTGATCGTCCACGGCGATGGCGAACAGGTGCGCGATTTCGTGTTCGTCGATGATCTGTGCGACGGCATCATGCGTGGCATCGAACATGAACGGTCGGGTGTCCTGCAACTGGGTTCCGGGGTACCGGTCTCGGTCAATGCGCTGATTGCCGAGATGCGCCAGGTCGTTGCGCCACGGACCATCGAAGTCGAATATCGTCCCGCGCGGCTCGGTGAGATCGAACGGACCTGGTGCGATGTCTCGCGTGCGAGGGCGGCGTTGGGCTATTCTCCGGATACCTCGCTGGCAGCTGGTTTGGCACAGACCTGGGCATGGTTTTGCGCTCGAAGCGGGATTGAATGAAGCGCGCGAAAGTGCGCTTCCAAGCGTTCCTTCCGACGCCTTTCCGGGTGCGCCATTTTGCAACAGGCGGCGCCGGGCCATGTCGCAACCGTGTCATATTGACCATTTAGCAGCCTCGATGACGAGTAACCGTTTCTCAAGGGTAAACCATGCTCCTTTTCATTGATGAACCGCGCAATATCAAGATTGTGCGCCAGCCTCCCGAAGGCGGGATTCGCGAACCGCTGTGCAAGGTGAAGAAGCAGCAGCTGGCGATCTCGGATGAAGTGGCCGGCCAGCTGAAGGACGAAGAACTCGTTGAAATCGAAGCCGCTTTCAACCTTCTTGCCGAAGGCGAAACGGCCCGCATCAAGGCAGCCATCGCAGCCTTCCCGAGCACCATCCGAGAGGTTCTGGGCTATTACAAGGACGGCGCCAGCGCCATGGAACAGCGCTGGATTCTGGGGGCTCTGCTTGAAGGTCTGCGCCTGATCCGGCGCCATGATCGCGAAACCGGCATCTGAACCGGCTTTTGCTGGGCGAGGTCGTCCTTGCGGACAAGTCTCGACGCCAGCCACGATTTGGGGGGTAAGAACTTGGAAACAGTCATCGTGCTTGGTGGCGATGGATTTTGTGGCTGGCCGACGGCATTGCACCTGTCGAAGCTCGGTTACGACGTCGTTATCGTCGACAATCTCTCGCGCCGGAAGATCGACATCGATCTCGAAGCCGACTCGCTGACCCCGATCAGTTCGATCAGCGTGCGGCTCGCTGCGTGGCGCGAAGTGACCGGGCGGACCATCCGGTTCGTCAAACTGACTGTCGGTTCGGACTATGACCAGTTGCTCGATCTGATCCAGCGCGAGCGCCCGCGCGCGATCGTGCACTTTGCCGAGCAGCGCGCTGCGCCCTATTCCATGAAGGGGACGCGCGAGCGGCGTTACACTGTCAACAACAACCTCAATGCCACGCATGACGTGTTGTCGGCGATTGTTGACAGCGGTCTCGACATCCACCTCGTCCATCTCGGAACGATGGGGGTCTATGGTTATGGCACTGCCGGGATGCAGATTCCGGAAGGCTATCTGCCGGTCACGGTCAATACGCCCGAGGGCGCCAAGGAAATCGAGATCCTGTATCCGGCTCATCCGGGCAGCATCTACCACATGACCAAGTCGCAGGATGCGCTGTTTTTCTGGTACTACAACCGCAATTTCAAGACCCGCATCACCGATCTGCACCAGGGTATTGTGTGGGGCACGCAGACTGAAGAGACCAGCCTTGATGAAAGGCTGATCAACCGCTTCGATTACGACGGCGATTACGGCACGGTGCTCAACCGGTTCCTGATGCAGGCCGCGATCGGGCACCCCATGACCGTGCACGGAACCGGTGGTCAGACACGCGCCTTCATCCATATCCGCGACACTGTCCGATGCATCGAACTGGCTATCGCCAATCCGCCGCAGCGCGGCGAGCGCGTCGCCATCATGAACCAGATGACCGAAACGCATCGGCTCATCGATCTCGCGCGGATGATCGAAAAGATGACCGGCGCGCCCTACGAGCTTGTGCCCAATCCGCGCGTAGAGGCCTCCGAAAATGATCTGACGGTCTGCAACGAGCGCTTCCTGAAGCTGGGCCTGCGTCCGACGCAGTTGCATGAGGGGTTGGCTGTGGAAGTCACCGACATCGCGCGGCGCTATGCTGATCGCTGCAACCTCGAGAAGATACCTTGTGTCTCGCAGTGGACCGGGCCCCATCCGGAAAGCCCTGTCGAGCCGCGCGCGGAGGCACCGAGTATGGCCCGCTGTGAAGCGCAGTCGCCGGCCATCAACATGATGCTGGTTGGCAACGACGTCTATGCACGGCTGACAACGGCGATGTGATCGGGGCCGGGACATCGTGACCGGCAATGAAATTGATGCGGTAACGGCTAGCAACCGGGTCGGAAGGTAACAGGGGATACAAGTGATGGTCGCTGGCGGCGAAACTGGGGACGAGCAGAAGCACGACGAGGGGCAGGGGCAGGCCGGAGACGGCACGTTGCCGGCTGCCACGCGCTCGTTGCGGGACCTTATGACCCGTTTGCCTGCCGCTCGCGCGGAGGGCAGGTCTGGCACGAACGAAGCGAGACTGGTGGAGGCGCCGCTGCGCACCACCCGCGAATACAACAGCCTCGATCCTGACCTGTCGTCGGCCCACGCTGCGTCCGCAGGAACCCAAACCGAAACACCGGTCGCTCCGGAGACGGAAGGCCCCTTCATGCTGCGTCCTTCATCGGACAAGCAGCCCGATTCCAGCGTATCCGGACCGTCGTTGCCCGGTCGCACGCGCATGATGTCGAAGGGCGGGCTGATCTGGTTCGCGCTCTCGTTCGTTGCCCCGATCGTGCTGGGGGCGTTGTACATCTTCTTCGTACTGCCCGATCAGTATGTCACCGAGTTTCGTTTTTCGGTGCGTGTGCCGGTGGGCAACCCGGCAGCGATGGGGAAGTCCAACAGCGGTGCCTCCCTTTCTGCCTTGTTCGGCGGCAATCCGACGCCGGGCAGTGACTTGCTCGATAACTTCACGGTTGCCGACTATGCCCGCAGCCCGCAGGCCGCGAACGATGTTCACGCCAAGGTCAACCTCAAGGCGATGTACAGCAAGCCGTCCGATCCGTTCACGCGCTTGTCCGACACGGCGAGCCAGGAGGCACTCGGTCGCTACTGGAAGGGCATGGTCTCGTCCGATTATGACGTGACGACCGGTCTCGCGCTCGTTCGGGTCAAGGCGTATGCCGCGCAGGACAGCCTCAACATTGCCAACGCGCTTCTCGGCCTGTCCAACCAGCTCGTCAACGACATCGGCAACCAGTCCCAGGCGGATACGGTCCGATTTGCCAAGGAGCAGTTTGAGCGGGCGAACCAGCAGGTGACCGATTTGCAGCGGCAGATTGCGAATCTGGCGCGCGGCGGTGCGGACAGCCCCTCGCTCGGGGTTATCCAGGCCAACACGCAGGTCGCCACGACCACGCGGGCCAACATCGCGCTGATCCAGTCGCAGATCGAAGTTCTGGAAGGGCAGCTGCACAATCCCAAGGCTCCTCAGATTGTGCTCCTGCGCCAGCAGCTTGCGGCCAACGAGCGCGCCCTCGCAGGCGCTGTCAGCACCGCGAACACGGTCTCGACGAACAATTTCCAGGTTCTCAGCACGCAGCTGGCCAATGCCAACAGCGTACTCTCGGCCACGCAGGCTGCGCTCAGCAACGCGCAATCTGCTGCCGCGGCGCAGCGGCTCTATCTGACCACCTATGTGCGCCCGTCGCTGCCGGAAAGCCCGGTTGCGCCCGATCGCTGGATGGCGTTCCTTCTTCTGATCGCAGGGGCCGGCATGGTCTGGGTGGTCGGTTTGCTGGTGCGCAACTCGATCCTGGAGCATAGGCTTTGACCCAGACCTACCCGAGTGGCCGTATCTACGCTGCGGGGCCGCGGCGGCTGGCACTTCGCAATCAGTACAACGTGCTTTCCGCCTTGCTGTTCCGCGAAGCGGGCATGCGGCATGGGCAGAATTTCACGCTCGGGTATCTGGCCTCGGGGATCGAGCCGCTGGTCATTGTTGCCACGATTGGATTGCTGTTCTCCGCGCTGTCACGGACGCCGCCCTATGGTTCGAGCCTGTTGCTGTTTATCGGCACGGGCGTCTTTCCGATCTATCTCTTCATCCATACCTCGCTGCGCCTGCGCCAACCCTTGAATGCTGTGGCGCAGCGCCAGCGGTTTCCCATCGAGCGGCCGTTCGACCACATACTGGTGCATGCCTTGCTGCACCTGGTCAGCAGCGCAGTGGTTGCGATCGGCTTCTTCGCCAGCCTTTACCTGTTTTTCGGGGTCAATGCGGCAATTCCCGGCGATCCGGTGACAGCGATTGCCGCTTTGCTGGTTGTGCTCATGCTGGGGATCGCGACCGGCATACTGAACTCGGTGATCGCGCGGATCATCCCGGCGTGGGATTTGCTCTGGCCGGCAATCGCCCGCGCATCACTGCATTTCTCCGGGCCTTACTTTGTTGCCGCTTATCTTCCACCTGACAGCCGTTGGTACTTCGCGCTCAATCCCGTCATTCATGGTGTGAACTGGTTCCGCCACGCGTTTTATCCCTTTTATCCCAATCAGTTGACTGACTACGGCTACATCGTGACCTTTACGGTGGTGTTGCTGTTCTTTGGGCTGCTGCTCGAAGCGGGTACGCGCCGCTTTCTTGAAGAGAAGGATTGAGCCATGATCAGGCTGGACAATGTCAGTTTCGCCTATCAGCGTGGCCGGAACGAAATCGATGGCGTCACGATCGATCTGCCGTCGCACCGCCGGATGGCGATCCTTGGCGGACCTGAGACCGGCAAGACCACGCTCGTGGGGCTTCTTGCCGGCATCCTCGATCCAACCGGCGGACGCATCGAACGGCGGGCTCATCTGTCGTTCCCGGCGGGCTACAACCGGGCTTTCCGGTTTGCCAGCTCGGTCAGGCAGAACATCGTCTTTGCTGCCCGGATCTATGATGCCGATCCCGGCGAGGTTGTCGATTTCATTTGCGGGATCCTCGATCTGAGGGATTGGATCGATCGTCCGATGCGCGACCTGCCTGTGCGGACCCGCCTGTCGGTCGCCTATGCGCTGACTTATGCGCTTCCGTTCGATACCTATCTGTTCGACAACATCATCGGTCCCGGCGATCCGGCAACGCGCGATCTCTGGCGTCAGCTCTACGAGGCGCGTACGGCGACGGCAGGGGCAGTAGTGGCCACCCGCCAGCCCCGCGTGGCGGAGGCCTATTGCGATTGCGCCCTCGTGCTGCGACGCGATGCCTCCCCGCTGTTCTTTGAGAACCTGCGCGACGCGATTGCCTTGTTCGAAGCGGATGCCGCGGCCGGACAGGCGGCCAGCGCCGTCAGCCAAGACCATCGGGCGGTCGAAGCGCCGTCACTCGAAGAAGGCAGAGCCGGAACTCAAGCCATGGCCAGGATCGCCGAGTGACCTGATGTCTTGCATTCCTTCCATCCCTGCCAAAGAACCTGGGGCACGCCGTGACAGATCATGAATTCTTGCCGACCGTCGCTGTAATGAGCAGACTCTCGCGTGCAGGTCTTGCACGAGCACTTCTGCCCGGCGTCCTGATGTTCTCGCTTGCGGGTTGTGCCTCGATGCCGATTACGGGTCCGCTTTCGAAGCAGATCTCGGAGGAAGCGGGCAGCGAGGCGCCGCCGTTCCTGCTGGTTCCGGTTGATCGGATTACCTTGACTGCGCTGTCGCGTGCGGCCCCTGACGGGTTCAGTCCGCTGGCTACCCCGGCGCCGCCGCCGGTCGTCACGGTTCATGTCGGCGACGCGGTTTCGGTGACGCTTTGGGAGTTCGGGTCTGGTCTGCTTGGACCGGTCAACGCCGCGACTGCGACCCAGCCGGGTCTGGTCGGCGCGCAAAGCGCAACGGTCCCGGTCCAGACGGTCGATCAGTCCGGTACGATCATGGTGCCGTTTGCCGGCGAGATCCGTGCTGCCGGGCTGACCACGCGCCAGGTGCAACAGGCGATCATCGCGGCGCTGCGCGGGAAAGCCAGCCAGACGCAGGCGCTTGTCCAGGTGGTGCAGACGACCGACAATGCGGTGACCATCGGCGGCGATGTCAACCGCCCTGGCCGGGTTCCGCTCTTCGGTGCAGGCACGCGCCTGCTCGATGCGCTTTCGCAGGCCGGGGGAACGACCGGCAAGGCGCGGGACATGATCGTGCAGCTGACGCGCGGCGGCGTCGTGCGGTCCGTGCGGCTTGTCGACCTGCAGGCGAACCCCAATGAAAACATTTATCTGGTTCCGGGTGATCTTGTCACCTTGTCGCAGGAGCCCCAGACCTTGGTTGTGCTTGGCGCAACCAACCGCAATCAGGAAGTGACGTTTGCCAAGTCGAAGGTGAATCTCGCGGAGGCACTGGGCAATGGTGGCGGGCTGAATGACAGCCTTGCCGATCCTTTCGGTGTCTATGTGCTGCGGTACGAACCTGTCGATGTCGCAAAGTCTTTGCGGACCGATCCACTGCCTGACTATCTGGCGGCGAATGCGACGGTGCCGGTTGTGTATCAGGTCAACCTCAAGTCGGCCGACGGCCTGCTTCTGGCGCAGAACTTCGCGATGCGTGACCGTGACGTCGTTTATGTCGCGACTTCGCAGTCGGTTCAGGTGAGCAAGCTGGCGCAGCTCTTCAACGAGATCACCAGCATCGGCAAAAGCCGGACAACCCAGCGCTTTACGTACTGATCAATGTCTGGTCGGCAGTGCCCGCTCTATAAACACGGGGCACTGCCAACCGGGTCGATCGATGAATGTATTGGTCGCATGAAGCGCTGCGGGGCGTCCGACGCCGATTTCCCCGTCATGCTCTCGGCGGCAACGTCAAAATTTCTCGGCACATGCGGCACAATGGGTATAGCACGCGGCAATGCATGATATTGTGAAAAGGAACTTGGTGATGGTCAAGCATGGTCCAGCGGCGACGGTGCTGCCTGCGACGGGGCTGGCCACGGCGGAGCCGCAGCCTGACGCCGAACCGATGCGCATGGTGCGGTTCAACCCCGCGTTTTCGCGTTTGCTCGGGAGCATCAGCCAGTCGGCGGTCAAGGTTCCCTCGATGATGTCGATGCTTGAGAAGCGTGTGTTGTTTACGCTGGCGCGGGAGCGTTACACGGGGAGCGGCTTGATCATCGATGCGGGCATATTCCTTGGCGCCTCGACAGTGTGCTTCGGCGAGGGCCTTCGGCAGAACCGGTCGTTCAAGACGGCGACCAAGCGCTGGACGAAGCCGATCATCTCGTTCGAGCGCGCCATCATCAATCCGGGCATGCCGGCGTTCTTCAAGCGCAACAACGTCGAAGGCATGGCAGAGCCGGGTGAATCGTTTGCCGACGCTGTCGAAGCCATGATCGAGCCGGTCGCGGATCTGGTCGATCTTCGACTGGGCGACATTCTGGAGACGGGACAAGGCATCGAGGATCCGATTGAAATTCTGTTCCTCGATGTTCTGAAGCTGCCGGAAATCAGCCGCTTCGTTATGCGAAATTACTTTCCGCGGCTGATCCCCGGTGTCTCGATCGTGGTGCAGCAGGATTATTTTTATGAACGGTTGCCGTTCATCAAGACCGATCAGGAATTCTTTTCGGAATACTTCACATTCATCGGTGAGGTTTGCTCGACCGCGCTGTTTCTGTGCACCAAGCCCATTCCGGAATCCGCGATCGACCAGCTTGAACAAGGCCTGCCCGCGCGTGAGCAGGAACGTCTGGCCAGTCGGGCGATGCAACGTTCATGCGATCCTGCGCGCCGGTACATGATGGCGATCTCCAAGGTGCGGCTGATCAAGCAGCTCTATGGCAGCGAAAGCGCGCAGGATTATCTGCGGTTCGTCAAGAACGAGTTTCCCGATCAGGTGGCATCGCCCTTGCCGCGCCTGAAAGACGCCCTGGCCGCGATCGAACGCGTTTGCTGGGATGGCGATGATTGATCCGGGATGTATGCTGCGGCATCTGACGCGGCCGATCCGGGCCGCACGGACCTGACCAGGGGACGAGGTTGATGCCACTGATCAAGGTCAGCACCGAAGAGGCGCTTTCGAACATCAAGGACAACACGGTTGGGCGCTGGCCTCGGCGAGGGGAGCCGGGGCGGCTGTCGCCGATCGCGAAACCGCAGTTCAAGCCGACCTTTCAGTTCGCGCCCGGCGAGACCATCTTCACGATCGGGTCGTGCTTTGCCCGCCATGTCGAACGCGAATTGGCGTTTCGGGGATTTGCCCTGCCGACGAGACATCTGTTTGAAAGCGATGAAGACTTCGGTGCGGTCGGGCTCGATGTGCTCAACAACTACGGCACGCCCTCGATCTGGAACGAATTGTCCTGGGCGTTTGACGACAGTTTCGATCCGATGCGCTGTTTCGAGCCGGTTCGGGAAAACTGGGTCGACATGCATCTTCATGCCAGTATCCGCCCCACCACGCTGGAAGTGCTGCGCACGCGGCGGCGGGCCATTGCTTCGGCCTATCGCTCGATCACCCATTGCCGAGCGGTGATCATCACGCTGGGTCTGGCTGAGGTTTGGTTCGACAACCAGCATGGTCACTACCTCAATGTTGCTCCGCGCCGCTCGATTCTGCGCGACAACCCGGGCCGGTTCGATCTGCACGTGCTCTCGCCGGAGGAATCCTACGACTACTTGCGCCGGGCGCTGCTGCTGATCCGGGAGCACGGGACCCCGGGCATCAAGGTCGTGCTGACGGTATCCCCCGTGCCGCTGTCGGCGACCTATCGGCCGGTCGATGTGATGGTGGCCAACAGCTATTCCAAGTCGGTGTTGCGGGTTGCTGCCGAGCAGGCCGCGGCCGAGTTCGATTTCGTCGACTACTTCCCCAGCTATGAGAGCATCACGCTGTCGGAGCGCGATCATGTCTGGACCGAGGACAACGTCCATGTGACGCCGCGCGCGGTCGAAACCAACGTCGGCCGGATGGTTGCCGCCTATGTCGGGGCCGGCACAGCAGGACTTGATCGCGAAAGCATCCGCGACGCCTTGCGCGAGCTGCGCGGCAACCGCACCGGGATCCTGGGGTTGATGGAAGGGCGGCTGGATCTGCTCGACGATCCGGAACTCGCCAATGCTTATGCCGATGCAGCCTTGCTGGCCGGACGGCTGGACGACGCCGTGCATGTGATGGAAGGTGGCTTGCTGGAACCGGTGCTGGCAGCAAGGATCTGCCTTGCGCGCGGCGATGCTTCAGCCGCGCTGGCCCTGCTGGGCGATGTGCCTCCCCGGGCAACCGCGCGGTCGCATTTCTACGGCACCAAGCTCCGTGCGTTCCTCGCGCTTTCGCAGATCGACGCCGCGAAGGCTGCCGCAAACGACTGGATTGCCGCAGATCGCAGCACGCCGCAGCCCTATCTGCTGCTGGCGCGTGCGCTGGCCGAAACCGATCCGGTCACGGCTGAGGGCTATTACGAACAGGCTTTGCAGCGCGGAGACGATCAGCCGCCGGTCATCATCGAATGCGCGGATCATTTTGCCCGCACCGGCCGTGTGGCAGCGGCGCAGGATCTGGTGCGGGGCCTGGAGCCGGTTCAGCCGTACTTCCGGCGTCGGCGCGAACAGATCCTGTCGCTCATCGCGTCAGCCTGACGCTGAATTTGGTCAGTTCCCGTCACCGGCAACGTCGCCAAAGGCGATTGCCGCGATCCGCTGGTTGACCGGCGCGGAGCAAGAGCCGCCCTGGCTGGCATAATTGCGCCAGAACAGGACTCCGGCCAGCCTGTCGCGAATGATCATTTGATGCACGAAGCGCGCATCCTCGAGCGTTGTTCCCGCCAGTTCGAAATCGATAAGCAGCCGACCGGGGTCCACCGGTCCGCCGGCTTTCACGATCGCCATCTGGGCAGCGTAACTGGCGGGCAGCGACTTTTGGGCATTGCGGCTCCACAGCACCAGCGTCGTCCGGTCAAACAGCGCGACGATCCGATGCGCGTTCTCGGCGGTGACGCCGGTGAAGCGCTGTTGGCCAGGAGAATCGAGCGGATTGACCAGCAGGATGACCTGTTTGCCTGCCGCGTGGACCAGCTTTGCGTAAGACGTCAGAAACCTTTCGGTCATCTGCGGGTCGCGCCCATCCTGCACTTCGTAGTCCAGCATGATCCCGCTGGCGCGGGGAGGCAGTTTGCCCGATGCCAGCACGCAGGTATCGGCCGGTGATGGCGAAGCCGTGTCGGGCAACGCCTTCTCGCTGATGAGCACGATCCCTGCTTCCCGGGCATAGCGCCGTGCGCGCTTATCCTGTCCCAGCAGACTTGAAGCCTGCGCCAGCGTGCAGGCGTTGGCCCGGTCGATCGAGCTGAACGCCGAGCGGTGGCGACGATTGCCCGTCATCGACGGTTCGAGGTTCAATTTCCGGATGATCTGCCGCCCGCCGGCGCCAATCAGCGGTGTCGCCGCGCGATTGGCCCAGTGGTAATACCACGTCCGAATGCCCTTCGGGGCCGAGGCCAGGCGGCCCAACTGCCCCGAAACCGCGTCAGACAACGGATAATGAGGATATGGCGCGCCGTCCCGCGGCGGTGGGGCCTGTTGGTAGGCTTCAAACCGCAACCGGGTATTGTCGGTGGCAGAGAAACAATCGGCAGCGGGTGCGGCGCTGCCGGTCTGGGACATGATCCCCAGGGCCAACCCGGCACAGGCCAGTGCGGCCATGCTCATGAGGCGAGGTCTTCGCATAGCCATCAGTTCAAGACCCATAACATGGCTCGCGGCAAGCGCCTTGAACACCGCGTGTTTCGACTGCCGCAAAATGGCAGAATGACGTTATCTGCCGCTTGGCCCTCAAGAGGATGCGGGCGATGATCCCGGACAAGGGCACGAAGGATCGGCGCGCCGCGAGCATGGGGGCAACCGGCTAGGCCTTCGATTTGCCGTCTGCAGAGGCACCGAACCGGACTTGGCATGCCCCCTGATAGATATGATTTGGCTGAAAGTGGGTGAGTTCGGTTGCTCGCGTCATGAAGAAGTTCGCGGTCTGGGTTGCCGGATCATAGTTGTTGATCACGATGACGTTGAGCAGGTCTCCGGAAATGACCGCCGAGAGTTCGGTTCGCTCTGGCCAGTAGTCGATCACCCGGTCGAAAGTGCCGTTCCTTGTGGGAGCAATGTTGCCGGGATCCACGGTGATCCGGGTGCGCGGATCGACGGGTTCCGGGTCGTCCTGCGGCTCGGGCGGCGGCGTCGTTCGCACCGGGATGCCGGGGAGTACCAGCGTCAGCGGATGAACGGCATCGTACTGGAGTTCGGCGGCAGTCTGGAGCTTGCCCGGATCGAAGTTGGTGATGTGCCGGATTGAACAGGTCAGCTGCCGTTCGGGCAAGTGCGTCGGCTTCCAGGCACGCTCTGCGGCGGCCGCCTGTCCGGGTGCAGCCACTACCGGCGACAGAGCCGGGCCACAGCCAAATATGGCGGCGAGAAACACGGTCTTGATGAGCGGTGATGGTGCTTGCGTCATGATGAAGCTGCAACGATTCCTGCCAGAGACGGACCGACCTTCCCTTCACGGCAAAATGTGTCAATCAAATGAAACAAAATCCGTTCAGGGCGGCTAATAATGGTTTGTGAGATTCCCTCGATTGTTCCTTATGCTGGCGCGGTACGTGGGTGGGCCACGATGGCGCTCCTCGTGGTGGCTGCTCTGCCGCAAGCCGCGCTCGCCGAAGACCTGCCAGGGCAGCAGGGGGGGCTTGCAGTACTCGGCGCTGCCACCCCGGCGCGGATCGGGCCGGCGAGCACACCACTGTTCGTGCGCAGCGCTCCGCAGCCCGAGGCCACACCCGCCTACAATCCACTCGCCGCCTATCCTCCGGTTGTGGGGAGCTCGCCTGATGTCGACAGCCTTTCTGCCGCTTCGACTACGGAAGGCCGCGCGCTCGATTGCCTGACCATGGCCATCGCTTATGAGGCAGGTCAGGAGCCGATTGCCGGCCAGCAGGCGGTGGCGCAGGTCATTCTCAACCGCACCCGCGTGGCCCGCTTTCCGAGCTCGGTCTGCGGGGTGGTGTTCGAAGGGTCCCAGCGGACGACGGGCTGCCAGTTCACGTTCACCTGCGATGGTTCGATCCGCCGCCGCTTGCGCGATACCACGCTGCTCACCGCCCGGATGGCGGCATTGTCGGTACTGACCGGGCAGGCGCCGGATCGCGTGAACGGGGCGACCCATTATCACGCGAGTTACGTCAATCCCTATTGGGCCGACACCGGTACCCGCGTGGCGCAGATCGGCGCCCATATCTTCTACCGCATGCCCGGAGATGCGGCCGGGTCCTCTCCCGCGTCGCTGTCTGGCGAGGCGCCCGCCCTGGCCGCATTGGCGGCTTCGCGCGTGAAAGGGCGCTCGGCGCCGCGGGCGCCCGTGCGTGCGGCACCCGGCGCGACACAGCAGATGTTCGCGCCGTGGGGCGTTCCTATGGCGGCCGCGGGGACTGCCGGCCTCATTCCCGGCGGACAGAACTAGTCTCTCATCGGACCGCTGGCCGCCCGGCGAATGGCGGAAGATGCGCTAGCTGATCCGCCGCACGACATAGGGATGGGCGGGCTTTCCGGTCAGTTCGACGATCGCTTCAAGCCGGTACCGCCCCCGACCGGGCGCCGCCGCCTCGACGTGGACAGTGATCGGGCGGCCGGTCCAGGAAGCCGGGTCCGTAAAGCCGATCGCGGTGCGCTGCCCGCTCAGTTCGCGCTGGCGCTCGATCCCCGCGATGGCGCCGCGGCCGTCGCCGATTGCCGCCAGCGCTTGCGGGCCGGCATAGCGTGAAGAAAACGGCACGGCGCTGCGCTCCACCGTGACGAAGGGGCGCAGGCGAGCAACGACTGCTGGCGTGAAGCCCCGGATCGTGCCCAGTTCATCGATGCTCTGCACGCCGCCGTTGCGCGGGGTGATCCCCTGCCTTGCATAGTACGGGGCCTCGGCGCCGTTCGGGAGGGCCTCATCGTCGGAATCCTGCCAATCCAGCAGCGAATCGCGGGCAATCGCCATCGCCTGACCCTCGAGACCGGCCTCGCTCAGCATGCGCTCGATCACCGGCGCCTCGATCGCGTTGATGTTCACTTTGCCGCGCTCGTCGATCAAGGTGATGGTGAGGTGCGAACCAGCGAAATCGAGCTCCTGCGTGCGGCCATCGAGCAGCGCCAGGGTGGCCGCATCACGGTTCATCAGCCCGTGCAGGGCGATGGCGAGACCGCCCTCCGCTGCAAGCCGCGTCTGCGCACTCGCCAGCTCGCCTTGCGCCTTGGCCAGATCGATGCGGGTCGCGCTGATCACGACGAGCGCGATCGCGGCGAACACGGCAAGGCTAGCCACCGCGGCAATCAGCGCAAAGCCGCGCTCGTCAGCGTCTGGTGGCAGGGCCTTCATGGCATCGTGCCGGAGCCCTTGAACGGTTCGAGCATGCGGATCTTCTTCCGCAGGGAATCCGTCGCAGCCCTGGCATCGTCGGCATTCTCGATGACCTTGAGCTTGAGCAGAACGATCAATTCGGTGCGCCGGTCGGTGTTGCGCTGGGTTCCGAACAGCCCCCCGACAACCGGGATCTGCGAGAGCAGCGGAATGCCGTTCTTGCCGAAGCTTCTGGTATCGCTGAACAGGCCGCCCAGCGCGATCACTTCGCCGTCGCGCACGGAGACGGTCGAGGCGATGCGGCGGGTCGAGATCGTCGGCGACTGGCGCTGGGTGGCCGAGCTTCCGGCCGCCGATGTGCTGATCTGGCTGACTTCCTGTGACACATCGAGCTGAACCAGCCCGCTGGCGTTGATGCGCGGGGTGATCTTGAGGATCACGCCGGTGTCCTTGTATTCGATCGTGTTGATCACGGCGTTGGTGTTGCCGACCAGATTGGTGGCCGACCCGGTCGAAATCGGCACCTGATCGCCCACCTGCAGCGCCGCGCTCTGGTTGTTGAGCACGAGCAGCTTCGGCGCCGAGACGACCTTGACGTTGGTGCGTTCCTGCAGCGCGTTGAGCGTGGCGGTGATGCTGTTGCCGCCATAGAAATAGGAGAAGCCGGGATAAGTCTGGACCGGCACCGCCGTCGTGCCTTCGGAATAGCCGACCTGGCTCGATCCGCTGAGGTAGTTCCACTGCACCCCGTAGCGCAGATCGTCGTTCAGGCTCACCTCGGTGATGGCCGCTTCGATCAGCACCTGCCGAGGGGCGACATCGAGCTTGCGCAAGGCATCCTCAATCGTGGCATACTCGCGCTGGGTGCCCAGCACGATGATCGCGCTGTTGACCTCATCGGCGGTGATGCGCAGACCCATGGCGGCGCCGTTACCGTTGCCCTGTGCAGAGCCGTCCTGCGCTGCCGCGCCGTTGCCCGGAGCCTGCCCGAACGCGGGGCGGGGGAGGTTTGCGCCCGGAACCGGCCCGACCCCGCCGCCGCGAGGCATTCCGCCTTGCGACGTATCGCGCGGATCGGCGAAGGCATCGTTGCCATTGCCGTTCTGGCCGCCGGCCTCGTTGTTGCCTGTCCCGAAGGCGGCATTGATCGTGCGCACCAGATCGCGGGTGCGGCCGTTCTGCACCTGATAGACGAAAAGCCTGCGCTCGTTGCTTTCGCCCTCGCGATCGAGGATCTCGATCCAGCGCTTCACATCGGTGAGGTATTGCGGCTGCATGCTGATCGCCAGAATGCCGTTGAGGTCTTCCATGGTGATCAGCCGCACCAATCCGCGTGTCGGCGAATCCGCAGCGTTGATGAGCTTGTCGATCGACGGTACGATCAGCCGCGCGTCGGTGCGATTGGGCACGAACAGCGCGAAACTGGTGTTGCGCAGCCAATCGACATCGAACTGCTTCAAGAGATCGCGCGCACTGGCGCGCTGGCCGGTGGTGCCGGCAATGGTGATGGCGCCCGTCGCCGGGTCGGTCGCGGTGACCACACCTGGCAGGATCGAATCGACCACCTTGCGCACTTCATCGGCATTGATGAAACGCAGCGAGAGCACTTCAGTGCCGAAGCCTGTCGCGTTGGCGCCGATGAGCCCGCGCGCTGCGGCGGCGTTCTGGATCTCGAAGCCGCCGGCAACCGGCACCAGCGCCAGATTGCTCTGCCGCAGGGCCCGCTCGAACAGTTCGAGCAGCGACGACTTCGCCACAGGACCCGGCGTGACCAGGCTGACGCGGCCGCTGACACCGCGCGCGATGACGTAGTTACGCCCGAGGATGTCGCGCAGCACCGCCTGGGCGACGACCGCAACGTCTGCATCGGGGAAGTTGACCGCAATGTCGCCCGGCTTCGTCTTCGCATCGGCGGTCTTCGGGATGACTGGCGGCGGTTCGGTGCCCGGAACGAGCGTCGAGCGCACTTTGTAGTCGGGATCGTTCGAGGCCGGGGGCAGCGGCAGGGCAGGGGGCTGCGCGGGGGCTGCGGCGCTGCTGACGGCGCCGGGATCCTCTATCTGCGCCAGTTCCGGGGTTGCCGGAATCGGGAGCTGGGGCGGAGCCGCGGCAAACGCCGTGGTGCCGGTGAGGGCAATGAGGAGGCTGGGCTTGAGACGCACTTGGCGAGAGATCATTGGCCGTCTTCCGGGTCTTCAGGGGCGGGTGCGGCGGGTCCGGTGGGGATGGCGCCATAGGCTGCGTTGAATTGTTCCTGGCCGCGCTGCAGGCGGGCGCCGCTGGGGGTCAGCCCGGCAATGCGCCAGCCGGCGACCATGCCGCCGGGGGCGACATGGCGGATCCTGCCGCCGCGCTCCTGGACGACCGCATAGAGCCTTCGTCCGTGCATGACAGTGCCGGCGATGACCGCGCCGCCAAGAACATCGCTGGGCGCCGCGACACCGGCAGCGGGGGCGGCGGCGGGCGAGAACAGCCCGCGCCCCTGGAGCGCTGCGGGGACCATGACCCGCGGCACCTCGGGCGGCGCGGCGATGTGCTTCTGGCGCGCGGGTACACCGGCGGCCGGCAGCTCTTCGCCATAGGGCAGCAGCAGCTGCAGCAGGGCCGCAGCCGCCAGCACCGGCAGGAGCAGCGCCGGGAGGCGCGCGCTGCTACCGCTTGGCGGAAGGGCGAAAGGGAATCGATGCTTCAAGCTGAACATCCAATGCGGAAGCCTGTCCGGTCACGAGGGCTTCATCAGCGCCAATGACCAGAGCCGTGATGGTGAGATAGGGTTTGGAATTCTGGGCACTTGCGAGAAACTGGCTGAGCTGGCTTTCCGACAGGCGCGCGGTGACCCGCACCGCGGCCTGGCCTGGAGCCGGTGCGGCAATGTCCTCAGCGCCGCGGAACTCGCCGCCCAGCGCACTGATGGCTGCCTGCAAGCGCTGCCGCAGCGCTTCGCCGGCGCCGGCTTCATCGGGCGCTTCGAGCAGGAAGTCGCCCAGCAGCTGCTCGTGCGTGCCGGCCAGCCTGCGCAGCCGCGGGATGGCGGCGACGTTGCGCACGTTGGCGCTGTATTGCAGGGCGAGCTGCTCGCGCTGCGCCGCGCGTTCCTGAAAGCCGGCGATCAGCGGCCCGACAATCACGAAGGCCAGAAAGGCCAGAAAGGCCAGCAAGGCGAGCAGGATGAGCAGGGCCGCCGCCTGCGACTGCCGGGGGGAGAGGCCGCGCGCGCTCATGGCCTTGCCATCCGCACGGTGACTTCGAAGGGCTGTCCGAGGGGGCTCTGCGCAGCCGACGAGGCATCGCTATAGCGCTGCACACTGAGCCCGGCGCGGCGCAGGCCGCCCGCAATGTCGGCCTGCTGCGGGCGATAGCCGCTGATCCGCAGCGCATCGCCCTGCCATGTATAGCGCTGCACCCAGGCTCCTTGCGGCAAAGCCGAAGCGACGCGCGACAGCATCGTCAGCGGCTCGCCGGTCCGGCGGGCCTCCACCGTGGCGGCTGCAAACTGGTCCGACTTTGCGATCAGCGCATTGATCCGGCGCACGGCGTTCACCGCCGGTTGCTGCTCCGCGATCCGCGCCTCGAGCACGGCGGTGGCCGCCGTATCGCGCCAGACCAGCAAGCCGAGGTTGAGCGCAAACAGGGCGGCGACCGCGATCCACAGCGGCAGGGCGCCCCGGCTCGGGTCTCGCACCAGACCGGACTTTCGGAACGCGGGGAGAAAGTCGATCGGCGGGGCCGAATGCGGCGTCGGCGCGGAGGCGAGGATGGCGTGACAGGGCTGATCGAGCTGCGTCAGCGCGGAGCCCAGACCCTCCGCCGCGGCGCGCGGCATCGCGGCCACCTCGATCTGCATCCGGCCATTGCCTTCGGCGCGCGTGGCGATCCGGGCGGCGAGGATCATGCCCGCGTCTCCCATCGGCATGATCCGCGCGGCATCGAGCTGGACCATGCTTTCCATGTCGCGGGGGCTCATGACCGGCCGTTCGATTGTCCGGGTCAGGCAGAAGCCGGGGGGCAGGATGATCGTGACCGGGCCGGAGCGCGCGGGATAGGCACCGGAGGAATCGGGTCGGGGCTGGAAGGCGGCGGTACCGGGGTCATAGTCCGCCAGTATCCGCCGGCCATCGCGCCATTCCTGCAGCGGCTTCGGCGCCATCGCGGCGAGCTGATCCAGCCACCAGCGCACGCCGTCGGCGATCCACTGCCCGACGGTGTGCATGTCTGCCTGAAGGATGCTGCGTCCGCTCATTGTGTGCCCTTGCACTCGTCCGTGCGCAGATCGCGTGCGCAGGTATCGCCATTGGCGGCACGCAGCCGCACTACCAGATCAGGCCATGACCGCTTGTCGCCGGGAGGAAACTCGACCCGCAGGCTGATGAGCGAGGGGAGTACATCCCGGCCCGTCCACTGCAGCTGCCATGGCGGCGGCATGCCCGCGCCCGCAAAACGGCTGGCCTGGGGGCCGAAGTAGCGGACGGACATGGTCGATACGCCCGAAAGCAACCGCGTCGCGGTCCAGCCGGTCTCCTCTTGCTGGCGCCGGTCGACCGTCTCGTTGAGCGTGCTGATGCGGTAGAGCATGAGATCGCCGCCGCGCTCGAGCCGCAGCCGATAGCGCTGGAAAGCGTCCGGCCCGGCATTGCCGGGCGGCTGGCCATCGAATTCGAGGCCGAACTGATTGCCCGTGAAATCCACGGTACTGCCCGTCAGGGGGCTGATCGAGGGATGAATGTTGGCAATCAGGTGGCGCAGCGTGAACTGCGCCTGCGCGATCTCGTCGATCTGCGCATCCTTCTGCCCGATGAGCCGCTGGCGCAGATCCATCCGGCCGATCCCCGTGACGAGGACGAGCGAAACCATGGCGATAATCGCCAGACAGACCAGCATTTCGACGAGCGTGAATCCGGCGGACGTTTGCGGGCGTTTCATGGCTTGATCCGCACCGTGCTGAGCCGGATGATCTCGCCGCGTTTCGATCCGGCAACACCGCCAATAGCACCGACGGAAACCGTGATCTGTTCAAGCGGATGGCGATCAAGCGGATCGGCAAGCTGGTAGGGCTGACGCAGGACGCGCCAGCCATAGCCCCGCCAGCGGCCCTCGAGCGGGGCATTGGCGTCGGCCATCTGGTCGAGCACCGATTGGGCCACGAGAAGGGCTTCGCGGCGCTGCTGGACCGCGAGCCGTGCCCGCGCATCCTGCCCCACGGTGCCGACCAGCGCGCCGGTCATCGCGGTCACGATGGCCAGCGCGATCAGCATCTCGATCAGCGAGAACCCCGCTTCACCGGGGCCGCGCGGTGCCCCCTGCGGGCGGGCGGCGGCGGAGATCACGGCGAGAACACGAGGCGCGAAGTGGCCGGGTCCACCGCGAAGTGGTCGGCCCGGCCAGCGGATTGAATCGCGCCGTCCCCGCCGATGGCGGTGCCATCGGGGAAGAAGGCAAGCCCCCCGGCGGGCCATTCGAGCTTTGCCGCGGCCGGCAGGGTGCGGGCCGGGCGCCCGGATGAGGATTGCAGCGTCCGGCGGGCAGCGGACCACGACACCCGGACGGGCGCCGCCCCGGCAATGGCATCCGCGCGGGCCTCGGTAAGCACGAGCGCCACGGTCATCCGGGCTTCGGTCCGGGCGCTTTGCTGCAGCTGATGCTGCAGCGCCGGAAAGGCGATACCGGTCAGCAAGGCCGCGATGGCCAGTGCCACCAGCAGTTCGATCAGGGTAAATCCGGCATCGCGGCGCAATCCGCGCGGCCGCTCACCAGTTGCCGACATCTTTGGCCTCTTTGGTGCCGCCGGCGGCACCATCCGAGCCGAAGCTGTAGACATCGACCTCGCCGTGATCGCCCGGCACCTTGTAGAGGTAGGGCTTGCCCCAGGGGTCGTTCAGGGCGGCAGCATCGGCGATGTAGGGCCCGTTCCAGTTCGGATCGCTGGTGGGCGCCTTGACGAGAGCGGTCAGGCCCTCTGCACTGGTTGGGTAGCGCCCGGCGTCGAGCTTGAACAGCTCGAGCGCGGCTGCAATGTTCTTGGTCTGGATCTGGGCGGTCTGTGTGCGCGAGCTGCCGAGATACTTGATCACCTGCGGTCCGACGATGGCGGCCAGCAGGCCGAGCACGGCCAGCACCACCAGCAGCTCGATCAGGGTAAAGCCCCGCTCATTCCGGTCATTCTTTTTCATTGCGATACCGCCAGTTCATTGAAGCCGAGGATCGCCGACATCACCGCGGCGATGATCACCGCCACCGCGGTGCCCAGCACGATCGTGATGGTCGGCGTGAGAATGGCGACAAGCCGCTCCAGCCGGGTGCGCACGTCGCGATCAAGCACCACGGCAAGGCGCGACAGCATGAGGGCGAGCTGCGAGGTTTCCTCGCCGGTCCGGATGAAACCGATGGCGAGGTGCGGCAGCATGCCGGTTGCGGCGAGCGGCGCGGAGAGACCGCCGCCTTCGCGCACGCCTTCGGCAATCGTGGCAATTGCGGCGGCAATTGCGGTGTTGCCGACGGTGCGTTGGGCCAGGGCGAGCGCGTTTGGCAGCGGAACCCCGCCTTCGAGCAATGCGCCCAGCGTATGGGAAAACCGCGCGGTCTCGATGCGCCGCACAAGGTCACCGACAAGCGGCAGGCGCAGCATGGTCTGATCGAACCGGATCCGGCTGGAAGGCCGGGCGAGCACGTTGCGCAAGGCAAGGCCGATCACCACCAGCCCCGCCAGAAGCCAGAGCCCGTAGGCGCGCAGGAACTGGCTTGCTGCAATCACCGCCATCGAGGCGAAGGGCAGTTCGGCCTGGCTGTTGTCGAGAAGCCGCTCGAACTGCGGCACGACAAACAGCAGCATCATGAGGATCACGCCGACCGAGATCACCGACAGCGCGATGGGATAGATCATCGAGGTGATGACCAGCCGCCGCAGTTCGGCGGCCTGTTCGAGCATCTTCGACAGACGCTCCATCGCTTCGCCCAGTTTGCCGTTCGCCTCGCCGGCTTCGGCCATTGCCGCCTCGCCGGGGCTGAACAGCGCCGGATTGTCGAGCATGGCTCGAGAAATCGGTGCACCCTCACGGACGGCGCTCAGCAGCATGCCCATGGCCTCGGCCGTGGCGGGATCGTCGATGTTGCCGACCGCCAGCGCCAGCGCCCGGTCGAGCGGGAGGCCCGCTTTGAGGAGGACGGCGAGTTCGGCAATCACGGCGCGGCTGATCGCGCTGTTGCGCCGTGATATGCCCTCGCCGGGGGGCGCGGTTGCGGCGGCGCCGGTGATCAGGCGCAGTTCGACCGGCGTGTTGCCGCTGCGCCGGATCTGGGCGAGGGCATCGCTTTCGCTGGCCGCATCAAGCTGCCCGGCAATGATCCGGCCATCACCGCGCAGCGCGCGATAGCGAAAGGCGGGCGCTGCGCTCATTCGCCGCTCGCAACCCTGAGAACTTCCTCGATGGTCGTGAGCCCTTGCGCGGCCTTGGCATAGCCTTCCTGCAGCAGCGAGCGGTGACCTGCGGCGCTGGCGCATTCCTCGATCTGGCGGGCATCGACACGCTTCAGGATCAGCCGCGCGATCGCATCATCCACCGGCAGGAAATCGAACAGCGCGATGCGTCCGCTGTAGCCTGTGCCATGGCAGGCGGTGCAGCCGGCAGCGCGGTGGAAATGGTTCTCTCCGCCGACGGTAGCATCGATACCGAGCGATGCCAGCAGCGCTTCATCCGGCGCGAACGGCACGCGGCAGTGCATGCACAGGCGCCGGACGAGCCGCTGTGCCAGCACCCCGGCGAGCACCGAGCTCAGGAGGAACGGCTCCACTTCCATGTCGATCAGCCGGGTGATCGCACCTGCCGCGGTGTTGGTGTGGAGGGTCGAGAGGATCATGTGGCCCGTGAGCGCGGCTTGCACCGCGATCTGCGCGGTTTCGACGTCGCGGATCTCGCCGACCATGATCGCATCGGGATCCTGCCGTAGAAACGAACGCAGGGCGGTGGCGAACGTGAAACCGATCCCGGGCTGCACCTGCGTCTGCACAATGCCGGGCAGGCGGTACTCGATCGGATCTTCCACCGTCAGCAGCTTGCGTTCGATCTGGTTGAGCTCGGCAAGCGCGGCATAAAGCGTGGTGGTCTTGCCGCTGCCGGTGGGGCCGGTCACGAGCACGATTCCATAGGGCAGGTGGATCGCCTCGCGGAACTGCTTCACCAGCCGGTCATCAAGGCCGAGTGCCGCGAATTCGAGCTTGAGGTTGGACCTGTCGAGAATGCGCAGGACCGCGCTTTCGCCATGGATCGACGGCGCGGTGGCGACGCGCAGGTCGATTTCGTGGCCGCGGACGGCCAGCCTGAGACGGCCATCCTGCGGGATGCGGCGCTCGGCGATGTCGAGCCCGGCCATGACCTTGATGCGCGCCACGACGGACGAGCGCATGGCCTGGGGCAAGCGGGTGACGAGGCGCAGCATGCCATCGATGCGGAACCGCACGGTCAGGCTGTCATCGCTCGGCTCGACGTGAATGTCCGAGGCATTGGCATCGACCGCCTCGGCGATCAGACGGTTCACCGTGCGGATGGCCGGCGCGTCGCTCGTCAGATCGCGCATCCGGTCGATGTCGCCGGATTCGACGGTATCCTCGATCACCGCCGCATCGGTGCCATCATGGCAGAGACGCTCGATCGCGGCGTCGATATCGCTGGCGCGGGCGATGACCCGATCCACCCGGCGCTTGAACAGGAAGCGGAATGCGTTCTCGACGAAAAGGTCGAAGGGGTCGACGACCGCAACGCAGACCCGCGCATCATCGATCGCAATGGGAACAGCGCGGATATCGCGCAGGAAGTCGGCCGCGACCGGCTGTTCAAGCGCAACCGGCTCGCGCAGCATTTCGGCCGGCGCCATGGGCATCCCGCTGGCGTCGGCGAGATGCTCGCAAAGCGATTGTTCCGACATCAGGCCGAGGCGGGTGACAACCGACTCGATGCGCTCACCGCTTTCCTGCTGCACCAGACGGGCGCGGGACAGGGCTTCGCGCGAAAGCAGGGCGCGCGCTTCGAGCACGGAATCAATGGAGTTTGCGCCATCTTGCGCAGCGCTGAGGGCAGAGCCCGTCAGCGTGGCCTCGGGCGATCCGCCTGCAACTGCCGAGAGTTTTGCTTTACCGAGCACGTTAACCCTCGCGGTCAGACCAGATGCTGCATGGCTATTATTCATGTTGGCTCAAAAAAATTGCCCGCGGCAGGCCAACCAGCACCGTTTCGACCGCCTTATGGGTCCAATGCGTCATTTGTGTTACGACCGTTTGACGGGAGCTGCGGCAATGCCGCCATGCACGGAGGCAGGCTTCAGGCCACTTCCGCCGCGCAAAGTGCCCTCAGCGAGTATCACCGCGTCTCTGCCCGGTTCCAACCGTTTCGGCGTCAGGACTAGCAGGTCTGTGAGCCTGCCGCGCGCCGGGTCGAAGCCTGCGCCGGGGTGATATCGGGCAACTGCAACAAAAGAATCACGTGGTTGTCATTTGCCGAGTCTAATGCCCCATGCGCCAGCCATGGATTGGGTTGGGAAATGGGGGCGCTGAGAACGATTTCTATAAATCTGCAGAAATTTCTGCCTGGTCGGAACTCTGATCGGCGGCAATTTATCACCAATACATGGAGAGCCACTGGCGATTCGCAGGCAGAGGTTTAAGTATTCGGTGAATTCTCTTACAGTAATGCAGATTTCTTTGATTTTGGATCGGCCTACTCGCTCTGATGCCGCGTCGGTATTGATTACGATATCCTTCAGGAGGAATTATCAAATGGTTAACATGAAGTCACTGCTTCTGGCCGCGACAGTTGTCGCCGGCTCGGTTGCATCGCCAGCCTTCGCGCAGCAGACTCCGCTGCCCGCCCCTGCGACTTCGGACGGCGCGCTGCGCGGTGCGGGCGCTTCGTCGGTCCAGAACGTCGTTACGCGCAGCTTCAACTGCCTCAGCGCGGTCGACAACCAGCGCGGTACCTCGTCGAGCGCGACCTCGCTGACCACCCTGACCCAGGGCGTTTTCAACGGCGCGATCCCGACCAACTGCGCGCTGTCGGCCGATGCGCTTCAGACCAACGTCCAGGGCAAGTACGTCGCGACCGGTTCGGGCTTCGGCCGCCAGATCTGGCGCAACTTCCGCAACGATTTCGTCGGCGGCGCGACCGCGACGGCGGGCGTGTTCAATCCGTTCGGCACCTGGGACCGCGTCCAGTTCGCGTTCTCCGACGCCGGGATCTCGACGTCGGACCTGACCTCATACAACGCGACTGCGGCCACCAACGGCGGCGCGGCGATCTCGTTCCCGCTCTACCTGCTCCCCGTCGCGATCGCCTACAGCGCGACCTACGGCACCAATGCCGCCGGCCAGCCGATGGTGTTCAACGCACGCGGCCGCGGCATCGCGCCGGCTGGTGGCACGCCGGCGGCGGCGATCAGGCTCTCGAAGGCGGCCTATTGCGGCATCTTCAACGGCACGCTGACGAACTGGAACGATCCGGCGTTCACCACGCTGAACCTCCGCACGCCGCTGTTCGATCCGGTCAACGATACTGCGACCCGCTGGAATACGGACGGTGCGCCGATCCGTCTCGTCGGGCGTCTCGACCGTTCGGGCACGACCGACATTTTCACGCGCCACCTCGCGGCGGTCTGCAATCCCACGAGCGCGCCCGGCATTCCCGAGCTTCGTTCGGCCGGTGGCAGGCTGCTTGCCGCTGCGGTGCCGGCCTTCACCGGTGAAAACCGCTTCCTCCAGGCTGCCGAATCGCTGCCCTACAACGTCTCGACCGGTATCGATTTCCGCAGTGTTCGTTCCGACACCGGCTACCGCGTCAACAACACCAGCTCCACCGCCTTTGCCGGCACCACCAACTCGATCTCGGGCGATTACTTCAATGGCACCGCGATCCTGAACATCGGGACCGCGACCTCGCCGACGAGCGCGGCCGGCCCGACCTCGATGCCCACCGGCAATGTTGGCAGCGGCTACTTCCTGCTTGCCGACGGCAGCTCGCGCGTTGCCCAGGCGATCACGTTTGCGCCGGACTACCCGCTGAACGGCGTCCTGCTCAACGGCAAGGTCGGCTACATCTCGGCGGACTTCGTCAATCCTTCGGTTGACGCTCTCCCGGGTCTTTCGGCTGCCACGCTGCAGGTTGGCGTTTCGACGACCCTCTATGCCAACCCGACGGCCACGGCCGCCAGGACGGCGCTCGGCACCATCCTGCCGCCGCAGTCGGATACCGCGGGTCTGTACTCGCCCAACGACACCCGTCTCGTCCGCCCGACCACCGGCACCACCGCTGTGGCCGCGACTCGTGCGAACCCGATCGCCTGGGCCGACGTTCTCTATGCGGACACCGCCCAGACGCTGGCTGCGCCGAACCTCGGCTATCCGATGACGGGTACGACCCAGATCATGCTCTACACCTGCTACAATGACACGAACCGTGAAGCCATGGTGTCCTACCTCGGCTGGACGCTCGGTCAGTACAGGACGACGGGTAGCGGTCAGCCGGCTACGAACACCGTGCTGAGCGGTGTCGTTGCCGCCACCCCGGGCGTGCTCTTCCAGAACAACATCGCTGTTGTTCCGGCGAACTGGACGCGCGCGATCGTCAACACCTTCCTTTCGAACCCGACTGCCGAGCCCACTCTTGGTGCACAGAACCTGTGGATCCAGAGCCGGACCATCCCGGCCTATCAGACGGCAACCGCAGCCATCCTCTATGGCGATCCGGGTGCTCCGGCTCCGACCGCGACGCGTCCGGCTGGCACCGTTTGGCGCGCTGCCCGTCCGAACATCCGCATCGCGACCACCCCGAACCCGACCTGCACGGGTCGTACGGGCGCCTGATCTTCTGATCACGGCGTAAGCTGAACGAGAAGGGCTCCGGAGCGATCCGGAGCCCTTTTTGTTAACCAATTGCCGGCCCGGAGATTCGCCAGTCGGCGCATCACTACACTGTCACACAGATTAAACACTGGCCGGTCACAGACCGCTTACACAGGTGTGCGGGGAATCAGATTTCGATGGGCGGGCTTAAGGCACCTGTTTTACGTGCGAGCTTGCCGTTCACGTGGCTGCTGCTGTCCGGTTCGGCGGCGTGGGCCGAACAAGCGACTCAGCCCATTCAAGCGACTCAGGCCGAGCAATCGTCCCCGACTCAACAAGCCGCCCCGGCCGTTGCCGCGACCCCTGCCGGAGCGGAGCGCGCGCCAGAGAAGTTCTTTATTCAGGCCTATGACATTACCGGCGTGACCGCGCTTCCAACCAGCGAGATCGAGCGTCTGGTCTATGCCCATTCCGGTCCTGATCGCACCGATGCGGATGTCGAAGCGGCGCGCAAGGCCTTGCAGGATGCCTATGCCGCGCGCGGCTATGGCGCGGTGGTGGTCGAAGTTCCGGTGCAGGAGCGGGAATCCTTCGCGCAAGGCGTGATCCGGATTGCGGTGAACGAGGTGCCGGTCGGGCAGGTGCGGGTCACCGACAGCCGCTATCACTCCTTGTGGGTTGCGCGGCGGCAGGTGCCCTCGCTGGTGGAAGGGAAGCCGCTCAACATTCCCGCCTTGCAGGCGGACATGACCATGGCGAACCGGTTTCCCGATCGCACGATCAATCCGATCTTCAAACCGGGCAGGGCTCCCGGCACGATCGACGTCGATCTCAATGTCGATGACCAGCGGCCGCTACACGCCAGTGTCAATGTCAACAATGATGCCAGCCCTGCCACGACGCAGCTGCGCACCATTGCCACGGTCAATTACTCCAATCTGTTCCAGACGGGGCAGTCGGCGTCCTTCACGTACATCGTCTCGCCGCTCAAGCGCCAGGAAACCGAGGTCTTTTCGGGCTCCTACTCGTTTCCGCTCTTGCGGACGCCCTGGAGCATCGCGATTTCGGGGTACTACTCCAACAGCAACATTGCGGCACTGGGCGGGACCAACGTCCTCGGCAACGGGTATCAGATCGGCGCACGCGCCATCTATCATCTTGCCTCGGCCGGTAGCCAGCAGCAGTTCAGCTTCGGTCTGGACTACAAGAACTTCAAGCAGAACATCCAGGTCGCGGGCGTCCAGACCAGCACCGCGCCCATCCGCTATCTGCCGATCGAACTGGAATACATGATTTCCGGTGGCAGCGAGCGGGTCAACTACGCGGTAACGCTGGGAACGACGATCGGCCTCCGCGCCATCAGGCCGAAGGTCTGCGCGAGCCTCACGGGGCCCTGCGTGCTGGTCGATGCGTTTCGCAACCGGGAGCAGTTCAGCAACGAGAATTTCGTGCGCGGCGTTCTCGCGGTCGATCTGTCCTATGCTTTCAAGAACGATATCGTCGCCGCGTTCCGGCTGAACGGGCAGCTGGCGGATTCGCATCTCATCACCAACGAGCAGTTTTCTGCCGGCGGCCTGCGCAGCGTGCGCGGGTATTATTCGTCCGAAGCCGTGGGCGACAACGGGATCGGGCCGAGCCTCGAGCTGCGCTCGCCCTCGCTGGCGGGACGCTTCGGCAAGTGGCTGACCGAGGCGCGCTTCTTCGCGTTCGGCGATGCGTCTTTCCTGCGCGTGCTCAATCCGCTGCCCGAGCAGACTTCGAGCTTCACGCTCGTCGGCATCGGCGGCGGCCTCAGAGTGCGGATATTCGACCGGATTTCCGGTGAGGTGCTGGGTGCGGTCGCGATGACCGGTGGCCCGGCGACCAAGCGGGGATCGCCCCGCGTAAGCTTCGACGTGAAGGGGGAATTCTGAGTGTTTCAGGCAACCGTGAAAACAGCGATCCTGCGCCTGTTGCTGGTGCTCGTCCTGTCGCTGGGGCTGGCCACTCCGGCCGCTGCAGAGGGTGAGACCGCCGGCTGGTGGAACAAGGAGTGGAGCTATCGCAAGGCCGTGACGGTCGATACCTCGCCAAGCGGTGTCAACGTCAGTGGCGCGATCGGCCGCACGGTGGTGCTTGTGCGGCTTCACAGCGGCAACTTCACCTTCACCGACGCGATGGACAACGGTGCGGACATCCGCTTCGTCGACAGCGACGACAAGACCCCGCTGCCCTATCATATCGAGCAGTACGATGCGGCGACGGGCATCGCCACGGTGTGGGTTTCGGTTCCCAATCTGACCGGCGGCGAGAAGAAGAAGATCTGGGTCTATTTCGGCAACAAGTCGGCACCGGTCGGGGCTGATGTGCCCGGCACGTTCGATCCGGATTACACCGCCGTCTATCATTTCAGCGAAAAACCGGGCCAGCCGGCCACCGATTCCACCGCCAATGCGAATTCGGCCAAGGTGGCTCCCCCGGGTGTGGACGAAAGCGGGATCGTAGGCCGCGCGGCGCAGTTTCCGGGGCAGGGCGCGCTGACGATCGATGGCAGCGGTTCGCTGGCGATGACAGCGGGCGCGCCGTTCACGTTCACCGCATGGATCAAGCCGCAGCAACTCGGCGGCCAGCAGGCCATCTTTGCGCGCGGCGGGCTGGCGATCGGGCTGAACGCCGGGGTTCCCTACGCTTCGGGTCCCGGCATCTCCGTTTCCGGCAACACCGCTGTGAAGCAGGGTGAGTGGAGCCACATCGCGTTCGTTTCCGACGGCAAGGCCTTCTTCATTTACGTGAACGGGACCGAGCAGGGCACCGCCGCGGGCGCGATGCCGGCGCTGGACGGTCCGATCAGCATCGGTGGCGCGACCAGCCAGCCCTATACCGGCGCGCTTGATGAAGTGCGGCTTTCGAAGTCGGCGCGGCCGGCAGCCATGATCCTCGCGATGGCGCAGGCCGAAGGTCCCGGCGGCAAGCTGGTGTCGGTTTCGGAGACCGCGGAGAAGCAGAGCTCGGGCAGCGGCGTCCTTTCGTTCATCGTCAGCAAACTCGAGCCGATCGACACGGTCATCATCGGGCTGTGCATGCTGCTGCTGATAGCCGCGATCGCGCTCATGACCGCGAAGATCCGCTACCTGAACGCGGCCGACAAGGCGAACAAGCGCTTCCTTCGCTATTTTGACGCCATGCGTGACGACTTCCGGCCGCTGGATCAGGCCGAGGGCGTATCGCCCGAGGAAGCGGCGCAACTCAACCGCGCTTCGCCGCTGGCACGGCTCTACGGCGTGGGCTTTGAAGAGCTCTATGAGCGCGTGGTCGCGGCCGGTGCCCGGCCGCTCTCGAGCCAGGCAGTGAACTCGATGCGGGCGGCGGTGGACTCGCAGTTCGTCAAGGAAAACCAGAAGCTCGATCATCTGGTCGTGATCCTCACCATCGCGATTTCGGGCGGTCCGTTCATCGGTCTGCTGGGCACGGTGGTCGGCGTCATGACCGTGTTCGGCGGCGTGGCGATGGCCGGCGACGTGAACGTGAACGCCATCGCGCCGGGTATCGCCGCGGCGCTGCTGGCCACGATTGCGGGTCTGGCCTGCGCCATTCCGTCGCTGTTCGGATACAACTATCTGAACGGGCGCATCAGCGCACTGGCGGATCAGATGCGCGTGTTCATCGAACAGCTGATCACCCGCATGGCCGAAGTTCAGGCCAATGCCGCGCAAGCCTTCAACGACCAGAATTAAGGAAACCGTCCGATGCAGGTAGGTGGCGGCCGCAAGGCCTATGACGACATCAATATCACCCCGATGCTGGACCTGGCCTATGTGCTGCTGGTGATCTTCATCCTGATGGCCACCGCTTCGGTGCAGGGCATCAAGGTGGATCTTCCCAAGGCCAGCTCGGCCAAGAGCCTTGTCCAGCCCAAGACCATCGCCATAACGGTGAACAATCAGGGCCAGATCTTCATGGACGCGTTCCCGGTCACGCTGGCCGATCTGGAGACGCGCCTGCGCAATGCCAAGGCCTCGAACCCCGACGTGCCGATCGTGCTGAAGGGCGACCAGACCGCGCAGTATGGCAAGATCACCGAAGTGCTCGACCTGTGCCGCCAGCTCGATCTGAACAAGGTCGGCCTGGTCACCGGCAAGCCGACCGCCGCCTGATCACCCGACCGGATCCAGAGCAGACTGCGCCGTGGCCAGACAACCATCCCTTCCGGAACCTGAAGAGCAGGGGTCGCGTCGCGCACTGCTGATCGCGGTCGGCGCGGTGGTCGTGCTTGCGCTGCTGTGGTTTGCCTATCAGGCGCTGACCGCAACCAAGGGCGTGAAGGTCGAGGCGCCGCCGCCGGCTGTCATCTCGATGCTGCCGCCGCCGCCTCCGCCACCGCCACCCCCGCCGCCGCAGCCCAAGCCGCCCGAGCCGCAGGAGAAGGCTGCGCCCGTGCCCAACGTCGAGCCGCCCAAGGCCGCGGCGGCCCCGGCGGCCGTCTCGATCAACGGTCCGGCGCAGGCCGGCAGCGACGCCTTCGGCCTGCAAGCGGGCAATGGAGGCGGGCTCGGCGGCTCTGGCGGCTGCGTTGGCCCCAATTGCGGGGGCGGCGGCAACGGCATGAGCGAGGTGTTCTATCGCCGCTACCTGAGCGCGGTCCTGCAGGAGAAGGTTCAGCGCGACGACCGGGTCAACCGGCTCGTTTTCAGCGCCGATTTTGCGATCACCATTTCGCCTTCGGGCCGGGTGACTTCGGTGAGCGTGATCAAGACGAGCGGACGCGAAGACCGTGATGCCTCGCTCAAGGCGATCCTGCTTGCCATTTCCAATCTCGATCCGCCGCCCAGTGCGGTCCGTTTTCCGCAGCGGATCACGGTTCGAGGAAGGCGTTCGCTATGAGCCGCGCCTCTACGCATTCCAGGGGAAGTTTGATGAGACGGTTGAGGTCTTCTTATGCATCGGCGCCGCTGCTCGCAGCGTCGATCTGCGCGGTGCTGGCGGCAACGCCGGCGTATGCCGAACAGCAGGCCGGATCGGCTCTTGACGCTCCGCCGGCGGCAAAGCCTGCGCCATCCAGCAACGCGATGATCAATCTCGTCCGGCTGCTCGTCGCGCAGGGCACGATCACTCGCGAGAACGGTGACAAGCTGATCCTCGAGGCGGAACGCGAGGCGGCCGAGGCGCGGCTTGCGGCCGCACAGGCGCCGGCGGCAGCCGCCCAGAGCGCAACCGGAAGCCCCGCGGCACCCCCGGCGGCGCAATATGCGGTCGGCAATCTGCCCCCGCCCCCGCAGGGCACGATCCGCGTGCCGTACATTCCGCAAGTGGTGCGTGATCAGATCCGTGACGAGCTTCGGGAAGAAGTGCTGAAACAGGCCAGCGCACAGGGCTGGGCTTCGCCGGGCAAGGCTGCGCCCGAGTGGGTGCACAACCTGAACATCTACGGCGACATGCGTCTGCGCTCGCAATCGCATTTCTACAGCAAGGACAACTCGGACTTCGTGCCGAATTTCCAGCAGATCGTCTCTGGCGACCGCAATCAAGGGCCGGTGCCGCTCGATCTGATCAACGATCCGATCCCGCTGCTCAACACGCGCCAGAACCAGTACAACCTGCTGCGCTACCGCTTGCGCGTGGGCGTCGATTTCAAGATCGGCTCGAAGGTCAAGGTCGGGTTCATGCTCGGTGGCGGCAACGACGTGTCGCCGGTCGGTTCGAACGTCAATCTGGCGGGCAACTTCACCGATCGCAACTTCATGATCCACAAGGCCTTCATCGAGGCCAAGCCAACCGAATGGGCGACGATCACCGCGGGACGGATGGCCAATCCGTTCTGGACGACTGAAGCGCTGTTCGACAACGATCTGACCTTCGACGGATTTGCTGGTGAATTCCGTCTGCCCGAAAATGGCGGAATGTTTGACAGCAAGCTCGTGCTGGGGGCGTTCCCGCTCAATTTCGGCGATCTGAACTTCCCCAATACCTCGAACGTCAAGTCAACCGTGCCGCAGCGCTGGCTGTTCTCCGCTCAGGCCGAGACCGACTTCCACCTTGGCGAAAACATTTTCGTGAGGTCGGCGGTCGGCTATCACCACTACATTAACATGCAAGGCCGCCCCTCGGCGCCTTGCGCGCTCTACCTCGGCGTGACCGAGTGCTCGACCGATGGCACGGCGGCGACTTTCGTGCAGAAGGGCAATACGCTCTCCTTCATCCGGCGCATCGTGTTCGATCCCACGTTGCCGGCAACTGCGGTGCAGCCGCAGCCGCAGCTGCTCGGTCTGGTCCAGCCCTACCGCATCCTTGATGCCATGCTTTCGGTCAAAGTGCCGATGGGCGAGAACACCGACATCACGTTCAGCGGCGAATACCTGCGCAACCTCGGCTTCGATCGCAACAATGCCTGCCGGTACGGGCTCGCCGGACAACCCGTCAACAATGGTGGTTCGGGCGGCAACGGCAATATCTGCGATCCGGTCGCGGCCAATCGCACGCCCTATGTCGGCGGGAACCAGGGTTTCGATCTGCAGATCGGCGCCGGCTGGGCGCATCCCAATCGCCCTGGCCAGTGGCGGGCCTATGTCGGCTATCGCTATCTTGAAACCGATGCCGTCCTCGATGCCTTCACCAACGACTACTGGCGGCTCGGCGGGACCAACACCAAGGGCTACGTCATCGGCGCCACGGTGGGCCTCTACAAGAATGTCACCTTCGGCGGGCGCTGGCTGAGCGCCAACGAGATCAGTGGTGAACCCCTGGCCATCGACGTCCTGCAACTCGATCTGAACGTGGAATTCTGATGCGCGCCCTGCCTGTCCTGTTCGCGGTAGTGTTGGCCGCTCCGGTGGCCGTGGCGCAGCCGGTCGTCCCGCCGCCGCCAGCCCCGGCGCAAGCGGCGCCATCCGGGCCGGCGGCGCCCTCCGCGGCCGACGTCGATGCGCTGCAGCAGCGGCTGCTGGCCTCGCAGCAGGTGATCGCCACGTTGCAGCGCGAACTGGCGGAGGCCAAGAGCCGGAGCGGCGCGCTCGAGCAGGCCCGCCTGCGCAACGGCCGGCTTGTCTCGATCACGCGGCAGCTCATCGATGCCTATGCCCGCCGCTACGGCCAGCTCCATCGCCGCGATCCGTTCCAGCTCGGTCGGCGCAAGTTCGAGTTCGAACTGCAGGCGCTGTCCGACGCTGTCTACGATAACAAGGTCGATGTTCCGCTGCGCACCTTGCCAGGTGGCACCGCGATTACTGGCGAACCGGAAAAGGCTGACTGATCATGGCGTTGCGGCGATCAGGTGCGCAGAAGCTGCTTGGCGGGACCAGTCTCGCGGCGATCATGCTCGGGCTTTCCGTAAGCCCGGCACAGGCGCAGCTGGCCGCGATGCGCGCGGCGGCGGGGACAGTGGTTCCGCCGGTCTCGGTGCCGGCCGGGCAGGGCGGCCCCCAGCGCTCGCAGACCATGCAGGATGCGCTGGCGCGGCAGGTCCGCCTGCAATCGCGCGCGCAGGCGCTGGCCACTTACGTCACGTCCGCGAAGTCTGCCGCGCTGGCCGCGATCAAGGCAAAGCCTGCCGACGGCATCGCCGATACCGGGCTCAACCCGATCCAGGCGATCCGCAATGCGACGATCTATGTTGCGGCCGGGGTCGATGCCGCCACCGTTAAGGGCAACAGCGCGCCCCTTTCGGTTGCCGCCGCGAACGATCCGACCGGCAACAATACCTGGGAAGGTGCCCATGCGCCGGTCCAGAGCTCGGGAAGCAACGGCAAGCTCACCGTCCGCATCGACCAGACACAGCAGCGCGCGCTGCTCACGTGGCAGAACTTCGATGTCGGGGCGAACACCGAACTGGTGTTCAATCAGAAGCAGGGCGGTGTCGCCCAGAAGAGCTGGACTGTCGTCAACCGGGTGGCCAATCCGGTCGCGCCGAGCACGATCCTGGGTGCGATCAAGGCCGACGGCACCGTGCTCGTGCTCAATCGCGCCGGCGTGCTGTTTGGTCCGACCGCGCAGATCAACCTGCATTCGCTGGTGGCGAGCAGCCTTGAGCTTGGCAACTTTGCCTCGTCGGTCACGACCGTCGGCGCGACATCGTTCTTCAATCCGACCACGGTCAAGGACCGGATCACCGCCTATCTGCAGAACGGCTTGCTGGTGCAGGGCGCGCCCGGCATCAAGAGCCAGCTGCTGTCCGCGCTGCTGCCCGGCGGTTCCCAGTACGACGTCAACCAGCCGCTGCCCGTGGCGGGCGGCCTTGAAGGGGACGTGCTGGTCCATCAGGGCGCATCGATCACTTCCGACAGCGGCGGCTACATCATTCTGGCCGGTCCGACCGTGCACAATGCCGGGACGCTGACGGCCAGCGAAGGCCAGGTAAGCCTGCAGGGCGGGCGCTTCATCGGTGCGACCACATCCACCGGTGCCAGCGGCAGCGCCGACGAGAACGTGCGCGGCCTGATCCTTTCGAGCCAGATTCCCAACGTGCCGCTGCAGCCGCAGGCGCCGACGCCGGACCAGGGCGTGGTGGTCAACTCCGGCCTGATCGTGTCCCGCCGGGGCTATATCTCGATGGGCACATCGATCTATGGCCAGGTCACCAACGATGGCTTGCTCAGCGCCACGACCAGCGTTTCGCGCAACGGCAAGATCGCGCTGACGGGCGGTTCCGTCACCCTGGCAGGCAATGTCGATCCGGCCAAGGCCAGCGGCATCTCGATCCTGCCGGACGACAATGGCGAAACCATTCCGCAGGGCAGCCCAAACAGCCCGCCGGCGTTCAAGAGTTCGCAGATCGTCATCGGCAACACGATCAATTCCTATCTCAGTGCAGACGGCAGCGGCGATACCGCACTGCTTCCGACGCTGTTCGAGATGCAGCAGAACGCTTTCGTTCTCGCCCCGAACGCTAAAGTCGTGATCGGGCATGATCTTTCGACAGGTGTGTTTCAGCCCAATCCCGGTATCGCCGGATCGGTGACGATCGCCGATGGCGCGATCATCGACGTCAGCGGCATGAAGGGCGTGGCGCGCAAGGTTTCGGACAACACCGTAAAGATCAGCCCGGCCAAACAGAACGAATTGCGCGACACGCCGACCTATCGCGCCGTGCGGACCGACGGTGGCTTCACGCTGAACGGTGCGACGCTTTACGTCGATGCCCGCGCGTCCGGGGTGCGATCGGACGGGGTGGCCTGGATCGGCTCGCCGCTGCTTGAAGCGGGCAGTGCGGTCAGCCAGATTCCGGTGACGGCGGCCGAACTGATGACCAAGGGCGGCAGCATCAGCATAGATGTCGGCACGGCCATCACGGCAACCAACCTGACCGCCGCACAGATCGACGCCTTGGCGAAGGTGAAGATCGCCAAGGGCGCGCTGTTCGATGTTTCGGGTGGCTGGACCACCTATTCTGCCGGGTATGTGCAGACCACCCAGCTGCTCACCAACGATGGCCGGGTCGTCAGCATCGATCAGGCCGATCCCAACGATGTGTTTGTTGATTTCGTCGACGGCTTCACCGCAAGCCAGACCCGGCTGGGTATCTCGGAGACCTTCAGGACCGGCGCCTTGCAGGCGCAGCGCTTCGAAGACGCCTACGACGAAGGGCGCGATGCCGGCGCCTTGCAGATCGGCGGAAGCCTGATCTCCTTCGAAGGCACGGTGCATGGCGATGCCTTTGCCGGAGCCCGCCAGTTGGCGGAAGCCAGCGAACCGACGGCCAGGTCCTCGATCAGCGGCGATCCGCGCAAGCTCCAGTATTCCAAGAACCAGCTGCCCTCGGGCGGGCTGCTGCGGATCGGCTCGTTCAGCGGCTCGTCCGGGACCGGCTTCGGCCAGGATATCGTGGTCTATCGCGGCACCAAGACGGGGCCTGCGAACCAGGCGGAACTGCTGCTTGATGACCGGATGCTCTCGCAGGCAGGTCTTTCGGGGCTCATGCTGCAGACCAGCGGCGCGGTGACCTTTGCGTCGGTCTCGGATCAATTGCTGACAGACAGCTCGGCATTGACGCTGACGGGCAATTCGGCGCTCACGCTGGCCGATGGGGGCGTGCTCGAAGTCGATGCAGGCCGGGCGATCCGGTTTGGCGGCAGCGTCCGCATTGCGGGCGGGACGATCGCGGCGAGGACCTACCAGCTCAGCGACCTTATTGCGCCCGGGCTCACGACCATCGGCAACCCGTTCCGCGACGATGACGACATCGCACTCAGCTATGCGAGCGGCGATACCCTGCCCGTTGGCCGCTTCGATGTGACAGTGAACGGGACGCTCTCGGTCGCGGGCAAGTGGGTGAACGATTACCGGGGGGCCGCCAACCCGCAAGGTGCGGGCTGGATCAACGGCGGGTCGATCAGTCTGACGGTCGCGCCCCGGGTGTTCGTGCCGCTGGACGGTGATATCTTCACCGCGTCCGTCGCGGGCGATCTGAGCGGCAGCATCCGGATCAGACCGGATGCTCTGCTCGATGTTTCCGCCGGTGCGTTCGTGTCGAGCGCGCGCGCGATCGATCTTACCGCACGCGGCGGCAATGTCAGCCTCATCAACGAGACGACTTATGCCACGGTTGCGGCCGTGCAGAACAATGCCGATTTCATCGGTACGCAAGTGCGCGGCCAGACCGTCGCGTTTACGCCGACGCCGGGGCTGTCGACCCAGATCGGGGTGGTTCCCTCGCTCGTCCCGACAAGCCAGAAGGCCGAAGTAAGCTTTGCGGCCGAGAACATCCGGGGCTTCGGCTTCTCCGGTGGCGGCACCTTCAAGCTGGTTTCGCCCAATATCGCCTTTGCCGGGGCGGACCCCGCTGCGGGCGAGAGCAATGCCACCATCGTGCCGCTCGATTTCCTGCAGCGGACCGGCTTTGGCACGCTGGACATGACCAGCTACCGCGCGCGCACCGTGCGCGATCTGTTCGACAATGGCAGCGCCCGGCTTTCCAGTTTCTTCGAGACAACGCGCTTCACGATCGGCGCCGGCCAGACGCTCGATCTGACGCAAGTCACCCTGCCCGATATCCTCGATGCAGCAACGCAGTCGCGCTTGCTCGGCCTTGCCAGCGGCGGCGATATCGGCACCGTGCTGACACCGCAGGTGGCCAGCGATCTGTGGTATCGCAAGCCGGCCAGCCTCGTGCTGCGCGGCCTGGCCGAGCTTGATGTCGAAGCGGGCGGCCGGATCATCGGCGCTCCGGAAGCGTCGATCGTGGCGCCAAAGCTCTACAATGCAGGCGTGATCGATCTGCCGGGCGGCAGGATCCAGCAGATCGCGACCCTGCCGCTTGCCCTCGATCTGAACGGCACGGGGCTGTTCGACATTACGGGCGATGCACGCGATTTCGCGGTCGTGTTCGGGGCGCAGGATGCTCTGGGCCGCTATGCCGAGAACGGGCTCAACACCGGCGGGTTCACCAATGCCGATGGCTCGGTCAAGACCAACAACCAGTTGTTCACCGTGCCGGGGAGCGAACGGTTCTTCTATTTCCTGGGCCGGGTAGGGGCCAATGACGGCATCGTGCTGGCGCAAGGCAGCACGACCAATCTGGCCGGCACCGCGCTGTTCAATCCGGCGGCTCCGCTGCGCGCCGATGGAACGCGCTATAGCTTCGGACGGATGATCGGCGGGGGCAGCATCACCTCCGCTGCCGCGTTCCGTCCGCAGAGCGATGTGACCCAGGCGCTGTTTCCCAATCCCTCCTACGGGTTCGTCACGTATCCCGATCCGTCGAGCAACTCGCCGACGCCGCCTCCGCTGCTGGCACTGACGGCCGGGCGACGGTTTGTGGCAATGCCTGGTTCGCTGATCGACATCAGCGGGGCAAGCGCCACGTTCGATATTCCGGTGCAGGACGGTGTCTACGCGCCAAGCCTGCAGTGGAGCGATGCGGGAACCGTTGCGCTGCGGTCAGGGGGCACGCTGTCCGGCGCAACCATCAAGGCAAACGGTGGGGCGGCAAAGGCAACAGGCGGTACACTTGAGTGGCTGCTGCCCACGCTGCAAGCGGTGGACAATGGCCTGGGCGCAGACAATGTGGCCTTTGCGGACGGCATCACGAAGGCCGGGTTTGACAGCCTGATCGCCTATGGCGGCTTGACGCTGGACGGAGTGTTCAACCTCAAGCTGGACAAGGGCCTGCTTGTCCGTTCGCCCACGTCGCTCGACGGGACGCCGATCGGTCCGAATGCCTCCGTCACGATCTCGGCGACGCAAGGCACGAACGCGACGATCGAGGCGCCCTACATCGCCTTTGCCAGCCGTTCCGGTGCGGTGCGCAATTCCGCGGCTGCGACGGGGGATGCGTCTGTCACCTTCTCGGCCGGAGCGCTGGGGATGGACTTCTTCGGAACCACCCTGTTCGACAGCTCGATCGGCAAGACCAATCTGTTCAGCCGTGCCGATGTGCGGCTTATCGGGGTGGACGACCGGACGGACCTGACCTCGGCCCCCGTACTGAACGGAAGCCTGACCGCCGCCGGCAACCTGACGTTCGACGCGGCGCGGGTCTACGCGACGACCGGCACCGGCAACCTGCAGCGCAATCTCGAGATCGCCGCGAGTGCGAGCGACGCGCGGGCACCCTTGCCGTTCCAGATCTCTGCGCTTGGCAACGCAACGATCACGTTCCTCGGCAGCCATATCGATACCCGCGCACCCTTGTCGGCCGGTTCTTTCCTGCAGATCAATGCGAAGAACATCGTCCAGAACGGCTATCTGGCCGCTCCGCTTGGCCGGATCGCCTTCGGCACGTCCGAAAATCCGGTCGGGACGATCAAGTTTGGCGCCGGCAGCGTGACGCAGGTCTCGGGCGCTGGCCTTAACATTCCCTACGGAACCACGACCGACCTTTCGCAGTATTTCTTCACGCCCGGTTCGGCAGCACCGCTGACGCAATTGCCGAGCGGCAATCTGCGGGTCAGCGGCGAAGAGATCGATTTTGCCGAAGGCGCGAAAGTCCTGGGCAGCGGCGGCGGCGATGTCTTTGCATATGAATTCGTGTCGGGCACGGGCGGTTCGCGCGATGTGCTGAGCCGGTTCAATACCGACGTCTTCAGCAGCAACGATTTCGACCCCTTGACCGGGCAAGGCTACCAGTATGCCGACCGGCGCCAGGTCTATGCGCTGGTTCCGAGCGAGGTTGCGGCGAAGATCGCGCTGCACGATCCGGTCTATTCGGCGGATTATGGCATCGGCAGCCCGAGCGAGCTTTATGGTACGAGCGCCGGGCTTGCGGTGACGCTGGATGGCGGCGGCGGCGTAGCGGCAGGCCAGTATGTGCTGATGCCCGCGCACTATGCGCTGCTGCCGGGGGCATACCGGATCGTCGAGAATGTCGGCGCGGTCGCTCCGGCCAGCGGCAGCGCGCAAACCCTGCTTGATGGCAGCATCGTGCTCGGCGGGGTCTATTCGACCGCCGGGACGGAGCTGTCATCCTCGCTGCGGCGCTCGTTCACGGTGCAATCGCAGGCGAGCTTCCTCCGGTATTCATCGATCCGGACCACGGGCGGTACCACCACCATCAGAGCCGCCGCTGTCAGCAGCGGCAAGATTGTTCCCCGCCTGCCGCTCGATGCGGCGCGCGTGGTGCTTGATCCGCTCAGGGCGCTGAATGTGGCCGGTGCATTCGACATGGCCCCGGCCGCAGGGGGCCGGGGTTCCGCGGTCGATATCCTCGGCAGTTCGATCGTCGTCGGCATTTCGGCCACCGAACAGCCGGGCAGGCTGTTCCTGTCCAACGCCACGATTGCCAATCTGAACGCCAATAGCCTCATGATCGGCGGCGAGCGGATCGAGAACACCGATGGCACGACCAGGCTGGGGATCACGGCCAGTCGCATTGTCGTGACATCCGCAGCCGACATCACGGTGCCGGAGCTCATCCTCGCGGTGGCGGGCGCGGGTTCGGCCATCAACATCGTCGATGGTGCCTCGCTCACGGCGAGTGGAACTCTCGCGGACGACCGTGCAGGCAGCTACCTGATCCCGTCGAACTCCGCCGCCTTGCCAAGCGATCCGTTTGACCAGACCGGCATCGGCTCGGTGCTGCGCCTGTCCAGCGGAGTTCAGCGCACTGTTTCCCGGCTGGGTTCGTTTGCTGCGAGCAATGCCGGACGCAGTTCCCAGCTGAATGTGGGCAAGGCCGCGCTGACCGGGAACAGCTTGCTGCTGGATACAAACTTCCGGTTCTCGATCGATGATGGTGCGCAGCTGTCGGCGCCGTTGATCGGGATCAGTGCCTCCAACATCGCGTTCGGCGCCACCGGAACGATCAGCGCATCGCTTGAAAGCCAGCTGGCGAATGCTTCGGAATTGATCCTGAGCTCTGCCGGGGCGATCTTCTTCGATGCCAATACGGTCCATACCTTCAAGGGGCTGACGATCGATGCGTCCGGGATTGCGCTCTCGGGGCGGACAGCGGGAACCGATACGCTGACGATCAACGCTGGCGACACGCGGATTTCGAACAGCCGTCAGGCTGCGGGCACCGGATGCACGCTGACTGGCGTTCTGGCCTGCGGGACGACAGGAAATGTGTTCAATCTCAACGCGGCGACGCTGACGCTGGGATCGGGCACGTTCAACACCTTCAGCTTCGACGGCAGTATCAATCTCGCGGCGACCAAGGGCACCTACATCACCGGCAATGGCACGCTTCGCGCCAATGGCGCGGCGCTGAAGCTCAACACGCCGTTCCTGATCGACCGCGCGGCGGTGGTCGATCTTGCCAGCATCACCGGGGCAGCCAGCGACCAGATCACGCCCAGGGGCAACTATACCATCCCGGTCACGCCCGATTACCGGTTCGCGACCACGGGGGCGGTGAATGTGACGGCCGCAGGCACGGCGAGCAGCACGCCCACCGGGCTGCGGGCGCCGGGTGCGCGGATCAGCTTCGGTTCGGCGGCGGCACCGGTCGCCGCGATCACCATCGATGGAACCGCGCTCACTGCAACAGCCGGCGTGCTCGATATCCAGTCGGCCGGAACGGTCACTTTGGCCGGCGCTGCCTCGCTGGCGACGCCGGGCTTCTCGCGCAGCTTCGGCGATGCGCAAAGCACGACGACGATCTCCGCCGGGGCTGGCACCATCAATCTCGTTTCGCTTAACGGCGATATCGTGCTGCCATCGACGAGCACGCTTTCGGTGGACAACGGGATCGGCAATGCCGGGCGGCTCAATCTTCTCGCGGGGCGCGGGGCAATCGCGTTCAACGCCGCGCTGAACCCGCAAGTCACGGGCGTGCGGACCGCATCGCTTGCCTTCGATTCGGGGACCTCGGCGTTCGATCTCGACGGGTTCGCCAGCGGCAATGCCCTGAAGTTCCAGGGCGATATCTCGATCCGTTCGGGCGCGGGCAATCTTGTGCTGAGCAGCGGCCGCACCATCAGGGCGGCCAGTGCCAGCCTGACAGCCGATGGCGGCTCGATCATCATCGGCGGCAAGATCGACACCTCGGGTGTTTCGGTCGCAGGGCTCACGCCAGGCCAGCTTGCGGCGGCGCGGATCAGCGGCGGCGACGTTTCGCTGTGGGGCAGGGACGGGGTCACACTGCAGGCCGGTTCGCTGATCGACACCCACACCAGCGGGTATGCCGATACCGATCTGCGTCAGGCCAGCGCCGGCGATGTGCGCATCGGCATCGGCAACACCGGCGGCGCCATCTCCATCGATGCCGGCGCCACGATCGATCTCGGCGCGCGCCGCACCCAGGCCGCGCTCGCTGCGAACACGACCGCCAACCGGTTGATCAGGACGACCGTCAAGGACCCGCTGACGCTGGTCAACAAGGACGTCTTCCAGTTCGTGGCTGCCGACAAGGGCGGCACGCTCTCCCTGCGCGCGCCGATCATCGGCAGCGGCATGGACGAGATCGACGTGCGGCTCAAGGGAACCGTGATCGGCGCCGGCGCGCAGCAGATCGAGGCCTACCGCCGCTATGACCTTGATGAGCTGGCGGGCTTCTATGACGGTATCACGCCATCGAACAACGGCGTCTTCCAGTTCCTCGATTTCACGCCGACCGGGTTCAACATCTTCAGCGACACGTTTGTCGACGACCTGACCGGCGTCCAGTCGCTTCCCTACTTCATCCAGAACTTCTCCGTCCGCGCCGCCGATGGCAGCAATCTGGGCGGGATGCGGCTGCGCCCGGGTGTCGATCTGGTCTCGAGCCGTTCGATCTACACGCTGACGGCGTGGAACCTTGCGGCTGGAACGCTGGATGAAGCCGGCGCCCGCGCGGCAGGGCTGATTGTCGATCTGCCCGAACTGGGGCGGCGCGTGACCGATGCGCAGCCCTACTTTGCCCTGAAGCCGGGGTCGGAAAGCCGCATTCTGTCCGATTACGTTTCGTTCCTCTACCGAGTGGGCGGCAAGGCCAGCGGCGAGGCTGCCGTGGTCAACTTCAATGCCGCGGGCAATCTCACCATCACTCGCTCGATCAGCGACGGCTTCTTCAACTTCGCCGACAAGTCCGATACCAATTATGTCAGCTATCAGCTTGGCGGCGGCGACCGCACGTTCAATCTCGGCTTGCTTACCAGTTGCGGCACCGCGTTCGACTGCCGCGAAGTGACGTCTTATTCGGCGGTCGACGCCGGTACGGTGACGGCGAGCGCGGCGAACACGCTGACGATCAACATCTCGCGCTTCCTGACCGGCAACCAGGTCGGCGCGGCCAATGTTCTGGCACCGTACAATCCGGACGCGAACTCGGCGATCGCGCTGGGCAACAACACCGATCCCCTGACCGGTGACTTCAGCGGCGATACGCTGGGCTTTGCGCAGCTCTTCCCCCGCTTGGCCGATGGCAGCGTCATTCGTTCCAGCGACCTGCGGCTGGTTGCCGGGGCGGCCCCCTCGGTAAATCCGCTGCAGGTCGATCGCGCAAATGTCAGAAACCTGACTGTCGAGGGCGAAACCGGCTACCTGCTGACCGCGGCGCAGGGGTTTGCTTTCCTCGGCGATTCGATCGACCTCAAGCTGGCAGTTGCCGGGGTCAGCAGTGCGGCGCTGCCCGCCTTCTCGTTCGCGGATCTTCTGCGGACGAGCGACGACCGCTCCAACGTCAACGCGCTTGACGAGGATTCCTACGCTTCGATCACCTGGGGCACGCTGGAAGTTGGCCAGGCAGAGGACTTCCGCGTCGCATCGCAGGCGTTCTTCCAGCCGGGCCGGGTCAGGTTCCAGACCAATGCGCGCGGCCTCGTCACCGGCGTCGCCGCGCCGCTCGGCGACATGCTGGCGTTCATGGAGTCGATCACGCCCGACTTTCTTGCCAAGCAGCGGAGCGGCACGGCGATCGGTTATCCGGTTGGCCGGCCGACCGCGCCGAGGCCGATCAATTTCGGCGATCGGGCAGCCTTTGCCCGCTCGGTCGTTCGCACCGGCGATGGTGCCATCGCGGTCGCGGCTTCCGGCAACATCGACCTGCGCAATGGCGAGACCGCAACCTATCGCAACGAGAACGGCAGGACGGTCTCGTCCAGCGCGGGCTCGCAGGTTGGTGGTACGGCCATCTACACGGCCGGCGTGCGGGTTGCCTCCACGGCTGTCTCGGCAAGGATGGTCGATACCGGGACAATCGCCTCGATCACCCCGGACAGCATCTATATCGGGATGCCGAAGCAGGATGTGACCTTCCAGCCTTCGCCAAAGGGCCTTGATGATCAGGCGGCGGTACTGGCTGAAGGGGGCGGTTCGCTCTCGGTGTTTGCCGGCGGCTCGGTGCTGGGCCGACGCGACGAATGGTCGGAGCAATTCCTGGGCTCGGGCGCCACGGCACCGGGCAATATCGTCACCAGCTTCAGCAAGACCGCGATCGGCGATGCCGCACAGCGCTGGCGGCCGGGTGTGGTCGGCCAGGATACCGAAATCGCCATTGCGCCCAAATACTTCACCAGCGGCATCGGTGCGCTGGCGGGCGGCGATGTGAACCTCGTCACGGGCGGATCGGTGAACGACCTCACGGTCGCGCTTGATGCGGCGGTAACGACCACCACGACCACCGGCGGGATCGGCGATGTCCTTCTGACGCTCGGTCAGGGCGACCTTAACGCGACGATCGGCGGCAACATCGGCGGCGGTCAGATCGATATTGCGGCGGGTCAGGGCCGGATCAACGTGACCGGCAGCGTGGTCGGCTTCGGCCGCGAGCCCCGATCGTCGACCGGCGAGACCACGCAATATCTGCGCGTGAGGCTGGCCGGCGCTAATGTGGCGCTGTCGGCGCAAGGCTCGATTGCCATCGCAGGCGTCTCCGCATTGGGGGCCTCGCGCAGCGGCGAAGCCCTGGATCGCTACAACGAGGCTGGCTTCTTTGCGCCCTCCGCCTCGTTCAGCGGGATTGCAACCGGCTCGCTGCGCTACGTCAACAACCGCTTTGACCAAACGGTTCCGTTCCAGGTCGGTGAAGGCGGGGCCGGCATTTTTGCCGGAGCGGTGCTGCCGCCCTCGCTCACGCTCGGAGCGCTGACCGACACGCTGGTGGCGCCCAGCATACCCTTGCTGCTTTATCCCTCCAAAACCGGGAACCTGCAGCTGTTCAGCGCGGGCGACCTTTCCTCGCTCGTGATCGCAATGAGCGATAGCGACCCTTCGCTTCTGGCGGGCGCGTTCTCTGCGGCGAGGATCAGCCTGAATTCGATCAACGCCACCGGCGGTGGTATCGTGTCCGCGCCTGTCGGGCTCGGTTTCGGGATCCCCGGCATCCAGCAAACCACCAGCGAATATCTGCTGCGGCTCTATCACAACGAGAACCTGACCCATGCCGGGGATACCGACCCGGTCAGGATCTTCGCGGGCAGAGACATAAGCCAGTCGCTGATCAACCTGCCCAAGGCGGCGCAGATCACCGCCGGGCGCGACATTACCAATCTGATCTTCACCGGCCAGAATGCCAATGCGCAGGATACCACGCTGATCAGCGCCGGGCGCGATATCACCTCGACCACCGCCACCTCGACCATCGACAACCTGCCCTATATCGTGGGCAACAGTTTCGTGCTCGGCGGTGCCGGCAATCTGGTGATCCAGGCCGGGCGCGACATCGGTCCGTTCATCAATTCGGCGGTCGTCAACAATGTGAGCTACGCGGGCGGCATCCAGACCGTCGGCAATTTCTTCAATCCCTGGCTCAGCGATGGCGGTGCCAATCTGGCGGTGCTGTTCGGCGTGGCCGGAGGCATCGACTACGCGGCGATGCGCGAGACCTATCTCAATCCGGCCAATGCCGCCGATCTCGACAAGGCGCTGTTCGTGCAGAACGCCGACAGCCTCGGCATCCGCCGCCCGGACCGGTCGAAGCCGATCTACGCGCCGATCCTCGCGCAGTGGCTCAGGACCAACGATCCCGCCGGATTTGCCGCGATCTTCGGGTCGGCAGACTTCCCCGATACCGAAGCGGGCAGGGCGGCGCTGGCCAATGCCGCCTATCCGCAGGCCGAGAAGCTCTACAGCACTTTCGCGAAGCTCGATCCCTTGCTGCAGAACCAGTTCCTCCGCTCGGAGGTGCTGTTCAACGAACTGCAGCAGCCGGCGCTGCCGGATGGTCCTTCCTATCTGCAGTACTATCGCGGCTACCGTGCGATCCAGACGCTGTTCCCGGTCAGCAAGGGCTATACCGACAACCTTGCCGTCTACACCACGGATCCGTCCACGATCACGGCCGACACGCCGCAGGGCATCCCGACGCGCAACCTCGTGGACGGCCAGCCCCAGAAGGCGGACGTCAAGGCAACCGGCAACGCGGACTTGCGCCTCGCCACCTTGCAGACCCTGAATGGCGGCGATCTGGCGATCATCGGGCCGGGCGGCAACTTCATCGCCGGCTCGGTCGTGCGAACATCGGAACAGGCTGCCCAGCGCGTCACGCGCTTCGGCGTCGATCCGGCCTCGAGCCTCGCCTATGGGCAGCTGAACAACCAGAACGCGAACCGGATCAGTTCGATCCCGATCGGGTTCGAAGGTGTGCTGACCCTGAACGGCGGTGCGATCAGCTCGTTCACCGACGGCAACTTCCTCGTCAATCAGAGCCGCGTGTTCACGCAGGCCGGCGGCGACATCACGATGTGGTCCTCGAACGGGGACCTCAACGCCGGGCAGGGGCCGCGCAGCGCTTCGAACTTCCCGCCGGTGACCGTGCGTTTCAATCTCGACGGCTTCAGCCAGGTCGATAGCGCGGGAAGCGTGTCCGGGGCGGGCATCGGTGCCTTCCAGCGCCGCCCGACCGATCCGGCCTCGTCGATCATCCTGCTTGCGCCGGTGGGCGAGGTGGACGCTGGCGATGCAGGCGTGCGCGCCACCGGAAACGTGCTTGTGGCGGCAGCGCGAGTCGCGAACTCCGAAGGCTTCAGCGCTGGCGGCTCGATCTCGGGTGTCCCCAGCCTTGCGGCGACGCCCGCGGCCGTGGTTCCCGCTTCCGCCGCTTCGGCAGTGACATCGCAAAGCAGCAGCTCGAGCGGCAGCAACGATACTTCGAATCGGCGTTCGATCATCTCGGTCGATGTGATCGGATTTGCCGGCAATGCCGCGTCCTGCGAGCCGGGATCGACGGACCCGCAGTGCAAGCCATAAGCTGCTGATGGAGTTGCCAGGGATGGGGAGAGAAGGGTCTGCGCCATGCGCGCAGACCTGAGCCTGCGCCGGCTGGTGACCCCTACGGGAATCGAACCCGTGTTTCAGCCGTGAGAGGGCCGCGTCCTGACCGCTAGACGAAGGGGCCTTGCCAAGGGCCGGGTCGGCGGTTTCGCCCCGGCTGTTCCGTTTCTGCCCGGCACCCCCTTGAACAGGCTGGGTGCCCGGTTTCCAAGCTGGTGACCCCTACGGGAATCGAACCCGTGTTTCAGCCGTGAAAGGGCCGCGTCCTGACCGCTAGACGAAGGGGCCACGGGCTTGAGCTGCGTGGCAGGACCGCGCAACTAGGGCGAGAAGCGGGTCAGGTCAACCCCCTGACTGCGGGTGCGGAAAGGCCTGTCCCAAGGGGAAGCCATCAGTCTGCAAATGCCGCATCTTCGACATGAAGTTCAGCGGCGGGACGGCTGCCCCAATCATCGATCTTCGCACGGCCCGCGAGCCAGAACTGGCGGCCGCGCGCGCCGTGGAGCAGGGCCTGGCCCATCTCGGTCTCGCCCGCGCGGAAGGCCATGGCCTTGAAGGATCGGCCATCCGGCCCGCCCGCAATCATGCGCACGTGATCGGCGCCGACGATATCGCACTTGATCAGGCGCACCGGCCCCACCGCCACGCGCGGGCCGGGCCAGCCCATGCCGAAGGGGCCTGCCGCCTCGAGCCGCTCGACCAGATCGGGGGTCAGCCCGCCGGGCGCGAGGCTGAGATCGAGCAGCAGCGACTGGCTTTGCCGCGCCGCCGCGACATCGCGGGCGAGGCGCTCGTCAAGCCAGTCGGCGAGACGTTCGGTCCCGCCCGGTGCCACCGTCAGCCCGCAGGCCATGGCATGTCCGCCGCCCGCGATGAGCAGCCCTGCCGCCCGCGCCGCAATGATCGCCGCCCCCAGATCAACGCCCGGGATCGAGCGGCCCGAGCCCTTGCCGTTGCCTTCCGCATCACCGTCTTCGGCGATGACCAGTGCCGGCCGGCCGGTCTTTTCCTTGATCCGCCCGGCAACAATGCCGATCACGCCCGGATGCCAGCCCGCGCCGTGGACGACCACGACGCTGCGGTTGTGCTGCGATTGGACTTGCGCCTCGGCGGCTTCCTGCACCGCCTGTTCGATGGCCCGGCGCTCGTCGTTGAGCTGTGAAAGCCGCGCGGCGATGGTGCGGGCCTCCTCCGGATCGGACGTGGTCAGCAGCCGCACGCCGAGGCTCGAATCGCCGACACGCCCGGCTGCATTGATGCGCGGGCCGAGCGCGAAGCCGAGATCGCTGCACGTGGGCGCGCGGGTGAGGCGGCTGGCGTCAATCAGCGCGGCAAGGCCGATATTCGCCCGGCGCGCCATGATCTTGAGACCCTGCGCCACGAAGGCCCGGTTCACACCGCGGATCTGCGCGACATCGGCCACCGTGCCGAGCGCGACGAGATCAAGCAGGCCCATGAGATCGGGCGCCGCCGAAGCGCCGACGACGCCGCGTGTGCGCAGCTCCCTGAGCGTGGCGACGGCGAGGAGGAAAGCGACACCCACTGCGGCCATGTGGCCATGGCTGGCGGCCTCGTCGCTTTCGTCGAGCCGGTTGGGATTGACGAGCGCGGTGGCGGAGGGAAGCTCCGGGTTGCACTTGTGGTGATCGACGACGATCACATCGACGCCTTCGGCGCGGGCGGCCGAAAGCGCCTCGTAGGCCATGGCCCCGCAATCGACCGTGACAATCAGCTGCGCGCCTTCACGCGCAAGCTTGACCAGACCCTCTGCCGATGGGCCGTAGCCTTCGAGCAGGCGGTCGGGGATATAGGGCCGGGCTGGCACGCCGAGGCTGGCGAGGAAACGGATCAGCAGCGCCGCGCTGGTGGCTCCATCGACGTCGTAATCGCCGTAGACGGCAATCGCTTCGCCCTTCGCAATCGCGTGGGCCAGCCGCTTCGCCGCCGCATCCATGTCGTTGAAGATTGAAGGGTCGGGCAGGAAATCGCGCAAGGTCGGGCGGCGGTGGCGCTCCAGATCATGGCGTTCCACGCCGCGCGCCATGAGCAGCTGATCGACGAGGCTGTCGAGCTGGCCGAGGCCGCCGCCGGTAAGGTCCATATTGCCGCCGCGCCAGCGCCAGGCGAGGCCGGACAGCGAATGGGTGATGGCAGTGACCGGGATCATGCCCAAGGCGCTAAACCATCGCGGCGGCGCGGGGAAGGGTGGGGCAAATCCTGCCCACACTCGCCTGCATACCTGTGTGCCGGATCATCGCCCTGTCGCAGCGCGATTGACAGGAGGCCCACGGATATGGTCGCATCCCGCAAAAGAGAAATCCGGTCGCGCGATACGAACAGGCAGAGAGGGGCAAAGGCGCCGCTCTTGCGAGAGGGGTTTGAGCCGATGACCAGGAACAGCATCCGTCTGATCGTTGCCGCAGGGAGCGCAAGTGCCGTGCTCGTCGGCTTCGGCATGGCGCAGACGTCCGCACCCGTTGCCCGCTATGAAATGCGCGCCGGCACCATGTCGGGCATCATGGGCGGGATGGGAGGTATGCGGGGCGGCGGCATGGGCGCGGCGATGGGCATGGCTTTCGGCGGTGGCAATCGCAATGCGCCGCAGCACGAACTGTGGCTCGATCTGGGTTCGAGCAGGGTTCCGGCCGGCGGTCCGCCCAAGGCCGATCACTTCATGCCTGCCGGCGCCAAGCTTGGCCTTTCGGTGCCGCTCAAGACGCCGGTGAAGGGACCGGTTGGCCCCGAAGAACCAGCCGAGAAGCGCGACTTCCAGCGGCCCAAGGGGCGCATCCTGATCTTCTGGGGCTGCGGCGAGCATGCCCCCGCCGGGCAGCCGGTGGTGATCGACTTTGCCAAGATCGCCGCGGGGCAGATGCCACCGGGCCTCTGGTCTAGCAGCGTACCGATGGAGCGGCGGGTCTCCTATTCGAGCAGCAAGACCTATGGTTCGTGGCCCAACGACGAAGGCAAGACCTCGGTCAGGACGGACAGCTCGCTGATCGGCGCGCACAAGGTGGCGGGCAACTACTCGCCCGAGATGACCTTCACGCTGACGAAGGATTTCATGGGCGCGCTCAGGACCTCGAGCGCGGGCATGCCGAGCGGGGCGACCCTGTTGCGCTGGAATGCTCTCCCCGAAGCGACGGGTTATCACGCCTCGCTGATGGGCGGGAAGATGGATCGGGGCAGTGACATGCGCGACATGGTGTGGTGGTCTTCGAGCATGACCCGCGAGTTCGGCGGCGGGCTCTCGGACTGGCTTTCGCCCGCAACCGTGGCGCGGCTCGTGACGAGCAGGACAGTGCTGGCCCCTGCCACGACGACTTGCATCGTGCCCGCCGAGGTCAAGGCTGCGGCGCCTGATTTCCAGATGGTCTCGCTCTATGCCTATGGGCCGGAGGAGAGCTTCGTCTATCCGCCGCGGCCGGCCAATCCCAAGACGCCGTGGAAGCCGGAATGGACGGCTGCCGTCCGCCACCGCTCGATGACCGGCTTCCTGCTTGGCATGCCGGGGATGGAGGAGGCTGGCGCAGAGAATGGTCGCAACCAGCGGCAGCAGCAGCAATGCCAGCCCAAGCCCAAGAAGCGCGGGCTTGGCGGGCTTGGCGGGCTGATCGGCGGCGCGCTGGGCGGCGCAGTGAGCGGTGCCGGCGGCAACGGAGATGGCTGCTGAACCGGCTATGCTGCTGATCATCTGGCACAGCCGCACCGGCGGCGCCCGCGCGATGGCCGAGGCTGCGCTGCGGGGAGCAGCAGGTGAGGGCGATGCGCGTTCGCTGCAAGCCGATGAAGCCACCCCCGACGCGCTGTTCACGGCGCGGGGCTATCTCTTCATCTGCCCTGAGAATCTTGGCACAATGAGCGGGGCGATGAAGGAATTCTTCGATCGATGCTACTACCCGATGCTGGGGCGGATCGAAGGCCGCCCCTTTGCCACTGCGATTGCTGCCGGATCCGATGGAACGGGTGCCGAACGCCAGATCGAGCGGATTGTCACTGGCTGGCGACTGCGCCGAATCGCCGAAGGGCTGATCGTCAACCTCGAAGCCCAGACGCCGGAGGCCATTCTCGCACCCAAGACAGTGCCACCGGCAGCGCTGCAAGAATGCCACGATTTGGGACAGTCTTTCGCGGCCGGACTCGCGATGGGGCTGTTCTAGGGTGCAGGTGCGGCCGAACTATCCGATTCCGTGCCGGTTTGGCCGGACGGGACTCGACGATTGCCTAACATTGGTGTCTCTGCTGATACCAGAGTGAGGGAGCATAACTGGTGGTAATCGAGCGTGCCGCAGGGCGTGAGCCTCTTGCCGCGCTGCTGTTCGGTCGGGATGATCGGCCGGCTGCAGATGCTGTCGCCACCCTTGCTGCCGGGCCGGAGGGCTTCTCGCTTCTCAATGCCAGCGAGGCACCGCAGGGCGAAGCTGAGCTGCTGCGAGACGGGCTGACATTCGACCTCGCCGGGCTCGCCCCTGCGCCCGCGCGGGAAGTGCCCAATGCGGTGCACCGTGTGGCTTTGTCCAATGATTTCAATATCCATACGCTGGAGGCGGCCTGGTTCATGGTGGGGCCGCACCTCGCAGGGGCGGAACACCTTCTGCCGGTCCTGCGGGTCGCGGCGGCCATCTTGCGCCAGTTGACCCAGTTGCCCGGCTTGCAGGCGATTGTCTGGCGGCCGGCCCGGATCGTGATGTCGCCCGCCTGGTTTGCCGAGGCGGTCGGTGTCTGGCTTGCCGACGGGCCGTTTCCGGCGCTTGCCCTTACGGCGCTGGCACGCAGCCAGAGCGGGATCGAAAGTGAGGGGCTTGGTTTCCTGACAGGGCAGGAATTCACGCTCCACGCACGCAGCGGCGGGCCGAACCGGGAGCACAGCCGCATTGCGGTTCGCCTCACCGATTGGCTGGTGACGCATGGACGGGTGGAGACCGCGCGCGAAGTGGTACTCACCGGCGTGGGGGCTGTCTGGATCGAACCGGACGGCCAGAACAGGCTTAATGTGGAACCGCGCTAGGTAAAGCACGCTTACAAGCGGCAACTAAACGATAGTTGCTCGCGGCAATTAAAGCAGTGTTGCAAGCAGAAATTGAAGCATGCTTACAAGCGCGGCATTAAGTTGCCTGCGCGAACATTGCGGCATGGCTCCTGCTGGACACTTGGCCCGGGGACGGATCCCCTTCCGCTCGGTGAATGTACCGGGCAAAGCCGGATATACGCCCGGTTTGCAGCGCCATCACCTGCTGCCCCGGGCGCTGCTCCATCGCCGGGCATTCAATCGGATGATCGGCGCGCTTACGCCGGAGCGCATCGGCTTCCACGACTTTCGCGCCAATGGGTTGTTGCTGCCGGCAACCGAGAGCGGCGCGCAGCGGATCGGCCTGCCTTTACATCGCGGGCCGCATGGAACCTATTCGGAGATGGTTACCGAACGGGTCGGCCAGATCGAACTGGGGTGGAGCCGCACGCGGCGCTACGATCCCGAACTGGCGGGGATGGAGGCGCTGATGCGGCTCGATCTTCTGCAAAGAGCATTGCGCCGCCGCCTGCTGAGCCCGCCCAAGGGCGAGGAAATCGTGCTCAACAAGCATGACCCCGCCCTCGATTACAGCCACCTCGACCGCATGGCCGAGATGCTGTGGGAAGCGACGGAGAGCAGGCTTTAGGTGTCAGCCCCGGAAAGGCGCGCTGTCTGCCGTGAGACTGGCGGCGGCCTCGCGGTACTGCGCGGTGAGCTTGGCGACACGCTCGGCCACGGTCTCGACTTTGTCGACCGCGCCGATGCCCTGGCCCGAACCCCAGATGTCCTTCCACGCCTTGGCTTCGGTGTTGCCGCCCGAGCCGAAGTTCATCTTGGAGGGGTCGCTGACCGGCAGGTTATCGGGATCAAGCCCGGCCTTGACGATCGAGCCGCGCAGATAGTTGCCGTGAACGCCGGTGAAGAGGTTCGAATAGACGATATCCTGCGCGCGGCTTTCGACGATCTCCTGCTTGTAGCCCTCCGCCGCGCGGGCTTCGGCCGTGGCGATCCAGGCCGAGCCGATATAGGCAAAGTCGGCACCGAGGGCTTGGGCGGCGAGGATCGAGCGGCCATGCGCGATGGCGCCCGAAAGCGCCACGAGGCCATCGAACCACTGGCGGATTTCCTGCATCAGCGCGAAGGGCGAGAGCGCACCGGCATGGCCGCCCGCGCCGGCGGCGACGGGGATCAGGCCGTCTGCGCCCTTTTCGATCGCCTTGCGGGCGAAGCGATCGTTGATCACGTCATGCAGCACGATGCCGCCCCAGCGGTGCGCGGCCTCGTTGATATCCTCGCGCGCGCCGAGCGAGGTGATCAGCATGGGCACCTGCCACTTTTCGCAGAGCGCCATGTCCTCATCGAGGCGGTTGTTGGTCTTGTGCACGATCTGGTTGACCGCGAAGGGCGCGGCCGGGCTTTCCGGATGATCGCGGTTGTGCGCGGCGAGCGTCTCGGTGATTTCGTGCAGCCACTCGTCGAGCTGGCTGATCGGACGCGCATTCAGGCTTGGGAAGCTGCCGACGATGCCCGCCTTGCACTGCGCGATGACGAGTTCGGGGCCGGAAATGATGAACAGCGGCGAACCGATGACGGGGAGGCGCAGGTTCTTGAACAGCGGGGGAAGCGGCATCCTGAAGGCTCCGGTTTAAGCGGGCGGTTAAATCGGCTTTAGCAGGAGAAGCGGCGCTGTCAAACCACAGCGCCGCTCCCTTTAAGGTTAGGCCGCGAGCAGTTGCTCAATGCCGTAGACCCGCGCCGCATTGCCCGCGAAGAGCGCGTGCTTCTCTTCCGGCGAAGCGCCGTGGGCGAGGCGCTTGAAGGTGTTCCACAGGACGGCATAGGTCGCGCCCCAGCGGTCGACCGGGTAGTTGCTTTCGAACATCCCGCGCTCTGGCCCGAAGGCGTCGATGCAGGTCTCGATATAGGGGCGCCACATGGCGGCGAGCGTTTCGGACCCGATCCCGGCGGCGGGGCCCTGTTCGGGCATGCCGCAGAAGGCCATGGCGAGGCCGCCCAGCTTGACCGAGACGTTGGGGCACTTCGCCAGCTCGCGGATATTTTCGCGCCACACGTCGAAGCGCTCGTGGAGCTTGCCCTTGTAGCTCGCGGTACCGAGCGGGGTGCCGCAGTGATCGAGCACGATGGGCTGATCGGGGAAGGCGCGGGCGAGGCTGATGACGTCGGGAAGCTGCGGTTCGAGCAGCCATGCATCGAAAGTGAGGCCCATCGCGCCAAGGTGCTTGAAGCCGGCGCGGAAGGCGTCGCTGGTATAGAGACCGGCGGGCGCGTGGAACGGGGGGCCGAGTACTTCGGGATCGGCATCCCATGCGGCCTGATGGCGGATGCCCTTGAAGCGGCCATTTCCTGCGGCAATCAAGGCTTCGAGGACGGGCACCGCGCCGTCGCCGAGGGTCATGTCGGCATGGCCGATGATCGCGGCGCAGGGGCGGTAGGCGCCGTAGAGCCCGCTGGCGCCCTGTGCGGCGACGCCGTTGACGAACTCGACTTCACCGACCGGCTTCAGCGCGTGCTCGGCGCCGTTCCTGTAAAACGCGCCGCATTCCATGAACACGGTGCCGACCACGTTGTGCCCGCTGTGCGTATCGGCGTGGAGCGTGTCGAAGGTGTAATAGGCCGCCGGAACCAGCGTCTCGACGAAGGGATGCAGCGGCTGGGGGAACGAGGCGACCAGCGGGCGCAGATCCCAGAGGTGGTGGTGCGGGTCGATGATCGGCAGATCGGGTTCGATGATCTCTTCAGACATGGCTCTCTCTTTTGGTCGGCCTCTAGCGGGCGCGCGGGAGGAGTATGCAGGTTGGGGTGGGAAAGGGAAGGGGGCCTACTCCCTCATCATTCCCGCGAAGGCGGGAATCCAGCGCAGCAGACGCTGCGTTGGCGGCTCTGGATTCCCGCCTGCGCGGGAATGACGAAGGTGGGGTCTGGGAGCGGGAGGGGTTGACACAGTTGACACTGTCCAGAGGGAATTTGGATCGTCCAGAGGTTTGGCTTCCAAAATACTGATTTTATGAAAAAATTGGGAAAAAGGCGTCCAGCAGGCTGCCAGAATAACTGACGCGCGTGTCTGTTATGAACTTGGCGCGCAGGCGGGATCGGCCTCCCGGCTCGAAGAGTGGAAGAAGGGGCCGGGAGATTAAGCAAAACGACGGTTCAAAGAGCGCTGCCAACTATGCTCGCTCCAGAGCTGTGTAGGAAAGCGATTTGGATGACGGAAAGGTTTTTATCCCTCCGACCCGCCTTCGGCGGGCCACCTCCCCATTTGCGTCTGCGACGAAAATGGGGAGGGGCTTGAGGGTCACCCCGCCGCGTTCGCCGCGCTCAGGATCGCGCGGACGCTAGCGGTGGCAACGTCTTCGTCGATGCCGACGCCCCAGATGACCTTGCCATCGGGGCCGGTGCATTCGACGTAGGCGGCGGCGCGGGCGTCGCTGCCGGCTTGCAGGGCGTGTTCGGCGTAGTCGCGCACGTCGATGCTGATGCCAAAGCCGTCGCGGAGGGTGGCGACGACCGAGGAAATCAGGCCGTTGCCGCGGCCGGAGACCGAGCGGACTTCGCCGTCGACCGCGATCTTGCCGGCGAAGACGCGGGTGCCATCAGGCGCGCGGGCTTCCTCGTAGTCGACGAGGGTGAAGCGCTGCTCGCCTTCGAGGTGGTAGGTCTTCTGGAACACGGCCCAGATATCGCCGGCATGCAGTTCGCGCCCCAGTTCGTCGGCGAGTTCCTGCACGTGGCGCGAGAAGTGCGCCTGCATCTTCTTGGGGAGTTTGAGGCCCTGATCCTGTTCGAGCACCCAGGCAAAGCCGCCCTTGCCGCTTTGCGAGTTGACGCGGATCACCGCTTCGTAGCTGCGGCCGAGATCGGCGGGGTCGATGGGCAGGTAGGGGACGGCCCAGAGCTCGTCGTTCTGGGTCTCGCGCGCGGCGAAGCCCTTCTTGATCGCGTCCTGATGGCTGCCGGAGAAGGCGGTGAACACGAGTTCGCCGCCATAGGGGTGGCGCGGGTGGACGGGGAGCTGGTTGCAGTACTCGACCGTCTGGATGACCTTGTCGATATCCGAGAAATCGAGGCCGGGATCGACGCCCTGCGTGTACATGTTGAGCGCGACGGTGACGAGGCAGCAGTTGCCGGTGCGCTCGCCGTTGCCGAACAGGCAGCCCTCGACGCGGTCCGCGCCGGCCATCAGGCCAAGCTCGGCAGCAGCGACGCCGGTGCCGCGGTCGTTGTGGGTGTGCAGGCTGATCACCGCGCGGTCGCGGCCGGGCAGGTTGCGACAGAAGTATTCGATCTGGTCGGCGTAAATGTTCGCCGTCGAGGCCTCGACCGTCGCGGGGAGGTTGAGGATGATCGGCTTGTCGGTTGTCGGCTGGAGCACGTCCATCACCGCCTCGCAGCACTCGATCGAGAAATCGAGTTCGGCGGTGGAGAAGGTTTCGGGGCTATACTCGAAGTGCCAGTCCGTCTGCGGGAAGCGGGCCGCCTGATCGCGCAGGTACGTGGCGCCGGCGCGGGCGATTTCCTTGATTTCGGCGGGTTCCATGCCGAACACGACCTTGCGCCACAGCGGCGAGACCGCGTTGTAGACGTGGACGATGGCCTGCCTGGCGCCGGCGAGGCTTTCGAACGAGGTCTTGATCAGATCCTCGCGCGACTGGGTGAGGATCTGGACGAAGACATCGTCCGGAATGCGCCCGCTGTCGACGAGGCCGCGGATGAAATCATACTCGGTGGCGCCCGCGCTGGGGAAGCCGACTTCGATTTCCTTGAGGCCGAGGCTGAGCAGCAGATCGAAGAAGCGCGACTTCTTGTCCGCATCCATCGGATCGATCAGCGACTGGTTGCCATCGCGCATATCGGTGGAGAGCCAGCGCGGGGCCTTGGTGATCGTGCGGCTCGGCCACTGGCGGTTTTCCAGCGGAACCTGCGGGAAGGGGCGGTACTTGACCGAGGGATTCTTCAGCATGGACATGGAATGGCTTTCGGATCTGGAAGTTGCGACTTTGTGGCAGGTGACCCTTGGGCGCTAAAGGCGCGCCGGGCGGCCGCCTTGCTTCACGCCCAAGGGCGGATAAGTCGCAGGGTAAGGTCCAGAGCGCGGATCATCGCATTAGCCTATGGTGAAACGCGCTGCGCTTGTCCAGAATGAAAGCAAAGGGAGAGAGCCAATGTCCGAAACCGTTGAGCCGTTTGAGTACCGGGTGCCGCAGGCGGCGCTGGATGATCTGCATGCACGGCTGGACATGGCGCGCTGGCCGGAACGCGAGGCGGTTGATGACTGGACGCAAGGCGTGCCGCTGGCGGCCTTGCAGGACTTCGTGCACTATTGGCGGCACGAGTATGATTGGCGGCGCTGCGAGGACTGGCTGAACGGGATGGGGCTGTTCACCACGACCATTGATGGGGTGGCGATCCGGTTTCTGCATGTGAAATCGAACCATGAACATGCCTCGCCGCTGATCCTCACGCATGGCTGGCCGGGCTCGATCCTCGAGTTTCGCGGCGTGATCGATGCGCTCACCGATCCCGAGGCCCATGGCGGCAGCGCGGCGGATGCCTTCCATCTCGTGATCCCGTGCCTGCCGGGCTTCGGGCTTTCGGGCAAGCCGGAGAAGCACGGCTGGGGCGTTGAAAGGATCGCGCGGGCCTGGGGCGTGCTGATGGCGCGGCTGGGCTATGCGCGGTGGTTTGCGCAAGGGGGCGACTGGGGCTCGATCGTGACGACGCATATCGGCATGCAGGCGCCGCAGGGCTGCGCCGGCATCCACCTGAACATGCCGATGGCCCGCCCGCGCCCCGAGGATCTCGCCAATCCTTCAGCCGACGAGCTCAGGGCGCTCGGCGCGCTCAAGCATTATCAGGATTGGGATTCGGGCTATTCCAAGGAGCAATCCACCCGGCCGCAGACCATCGGGTATTCACTGGTCGATTCGCCGGTGGGGCTGGCGGGCTGGATCTACGAGAAAATGTGGGCATGGACCGACAACGACGGGATGCCCGAAAGCGCGCTGAGCCGGGACGCGATGCTCGACAACATCATGCTCTACTGGCTGCCGGCGGCGGGCGCCTCTTCGGCGCGGCTCTATTGGGAGAGCTTTGGCGACGGCGGGATCGAGACGATCACGCTGCCCGTGGCGGTGAGCGCGTTTCCCAAGGAAATCCTGCCCACGCCGCGGTCATGGATGGAGCGGCATTGCCCGAACATCGTCCACTGGGGCGAAATGGCCAAGGGCGGGCACTTTGCCGCATGGGAGCAGCCCGCGAGCTTCGTGGGAGAGCTGCGGGCTGCTTTTGCGCTGATGCGGTAGTCGCCCCCACCCAGCCTCCCCCGAGCGGGGGAGGGGCCTGCCGGGCGCTTACTTCTTCTCGAAGGCGATGGTGATGTCGAGCTTCACTTCGTCCGCCACGAGCGGGGCGAAGAAGCCGAGGCCAAATTCGCTGCGCTTGATCGTCGATTCGCCGTGGAAGCCGATGGTGGCGGCCTTGTTGAAGAAGTTGGTGCCCGCGCCGATGAACTTCGCGGTGAAGGTGGCGGGCTTGGTGACGCCATTGAGGGTGAGGTTGCCTTCGACCTTGGCGCTCACGCCGTCGGCACCGGGGATGACCTTGGTCGAGACGAACACCGCGTCAGCCGCATTGGGCCCGAAGAAATCGGGCTTTGCGCCATCAGCGCCGGGCTTGAGGAGGTGCGCGGTAAGCCCGGCGTCGACGGTGACGACCTTGGAGACGGGGATCGTCGCAGCGAGCTTCGTGGCGGCGGGATTGGCCGGATCGAACGTCATCGATCCGCCAAGCTGGCCGAACATGCCGAAATAATCGTTGAAACCGAGGTGGTTGACGCGCCACGCGATCATCGAATGGGTGGCATCGACGGTGTAGTTGCCGGCGGTGACGCGCGACTTGTCGGGCGTGCCCGGAGGCGTGCTGGGCATTTGCGAGAGCGAGGGCGCGGCCAGCGCGATGAGGGCGAGGGGCAGGGCGATCTTGGCGGCGCGGGGGAAGCGGATCATCGACGGTCTCCGTTGCGAGGATGCCGGAGGGGCTGCCACAGCAGGCCGCCGGATGGCAAGCGGCTGTCGATCAACCGCAGCGCATCACAGCTATGCGCCCCTTCTCGTCCAGGATGACATTGAGGCGCTCGGGATTGTGATCGAGCGTGATGGCCTGGCCGGGGGCGATCCAGCGGACGGGATGAGGGCGGGCAATCTGGCCCACCGCGCTGCGCACTGCCGCAACAGCGCGCGCGCCGATGAAGCGGGCGGTGAGAGCGAGGCCGCAGCTATCGGGGGCAACGGGTTCAGCCCGGACTGGCTGGGCTGATGCGGCGCACAGCGGCAGAAATACGAGCGCCGCCGCGCCAAACCGGAACGTCATTTCTGTGAATTCCCCGATACTTCGAGATTGGAGGTATCGGGTCTGTGGTAAATCCACAACTGCCGGTCGGCGGTTGTCGTATGTTGTTCGTCGAGGGGCGGGCCGGGTGAGGCCCGCCCCTCGACCATCGGATCAGTTCTTCGACTTGTCGACCAGCTTGTTGGCGCCGATCCACGGCATCATCGCGCGCAGCTGGGCACCGGTCTTCTCGATCGGGTGCGCCGCAGCGGCCTTGCGGGCGGCCTTCAGTTCGGGCTGGCCGGCGCGGTTGTCGAGCACGAAGGACTTCACGAAGCGGCCCGACTGGATATCCGCCAGCACGCGCTTCATTTCGGCCTTGGTCTCATCGGTGATGATGCGCGGACCTGTCGTGATGTCGCCGTATTCGGCGGTGTTCGAGATCGAGTAGCGCATGTTGGCGATGCCGCCTTCATAGAGCAGGTCGACGATCAGCTTGGTTTCGTGCAGGCACTCGAAATAGGCCATCTCGGGGGCGTAGCCAGCCTCGACCAGCGTTTCGAACCCGGCCTGGATGAGGTGGGTGATGCCGCCGCAGAGCACGGCCTGCTCGCCGAACAGGTCGGTCTCGCACTCTTCCTTGAAGTTCGTCTCGATGATGCCCGAACGGCCGCCGCCGACGCCCGAGGCATAGGCGAGCGCGACGTCATGCGCATTGCCGGTCGCATCCTGCGCCACGGCGATAAGGCAGGGGACGCCGCCGCCGCGCACGTATTCACTGCGGACGGTGTGGCCAGGGCCCTTGGGCGCGATCATGATCACGTCGATATCGGCGCGCGGCTCGATCAGGCCGAAGTGGACGTTGAGGCCGTGGGCGAAAGCAAGCGCGGCGCCCGGCTTCAGGTTGGCGTGGATGTCCTCGGCGTAGATCGCGGCCTGATGCTCGTCGGGCGCGAGGATCATGAGAATGTCGGCCCACGAAGCGGCTTCGGCGTTCGAGAGGACCTTGAAGCCGGCGGCTTCGGCCTTCTTCGCGGTGGCAGAACCAGCACGCAGCGCGATGGCGACGTCCTTGACGCCGCTGTCACGCAGGTTCTGGGCATGGGCGTGGCCCTGCGAGCCATAGCCGAGCACGGCGATCTTCTTGTCCGTGATGAGGTTCAGATCGCAATCGGCGTCGTAATAGACCTTCATTCTCAGTTCCGTTCTCTATGTCGTTAAAAAGAAAGGGTATCAGGCGGCCTCAGCGCCGCGGATCATGCCGACGATGCCGGTGCGGCCAACCTCGACGAGGCCGAGCTCCTTCATCAGGCTGACAAAGCTGTCGATCTTTTCCGGCGCGCCGGTCAGTTCGAAGACGAAGCTGCCGGTGGTGGTGTCGACCACCTTGGCGCGAAACACATCGGCAAGGCGCAGCGCCTCGACTCGGTTCTCGCCCTTGCCGGCGACCTTGATCAGCGCCAGCTCGCGCTCGACGTAGGGGCCGACCTCGGTAAGATCGACGACCTTGTGGACGGGCACGAGGCGTTCGAGCTGCGCGCGGATCTGGTCGATCACTTCGGGCGGGCCGTGGGTGACGATGGTGATGCGGCTGACATCGTGGCCGTCGGTGATGTCGGCCACAGTCAGGCTGTCGATATTGTAGCCGCGCGCGGTGAAGAGGCCGGCGATCTTGGCGAGAATGCCCGCCTCGTTATCGACGGTGATGGTGAGGACGTGGCGCTCGGCGGCGGCAATCATGGTTTCAGCGTTCATGGCTCATCATTCCTGGGCCAGCGTTGGGCATAAATAGGGACAGTCCCCATTTATTTCCTTCAAAACAGTGGCTTTGGGCGGATAGACCGCTCCCAAATAAATGGGGACTGTCCCTATTTATGCGAAGCGCTGCGTTTGCCATCACACCAGCGCCTTGGCGGCATCGTCCATCGTGCCGGCAACGCTGTCGCCATAGAGGATCATGTCGGTGTGCGCGGCGCCCGAGGGAATCATCGGGAAGCAGTTCACTTCCTTGGCGACGAGGCAATCGACGAAGACCGGGCCGGGATGGTCGATCATCGCCTGGATACCGGCATCGAGCTCGCTCTCGTTCTCGATGCGGATGCCCTTCCAGCCGTAGGCTTCGGCGAGCTTCACGAAATCGGGGAGGCTGTCTGAGTACGAGTTCGAATAGCGGCTTTCGTAGGTCAGTTCCTGCCACTGGCGGACCATGCCCATCCATTCGTTGTTGAGCACGAAGACCTTCACCGGCAGGCGGTACTGCGTGGCGGTGCCGAGCTCCTGGATGTTCATCTGGATCGAGGCATCGCCCGCAATGTCGATAACGAGCGCATCGGGGAAGCCGACTTGCGCGCCGATCGCGGCGGGCAGGCCATAGCCCATCGTGCCGAGGCCGCCCGAGGTGAGCCACTTGTTGGGGCCCGAGAAGTGGAAGTACTGCGCCGCCCACATCTGGTGCTGGCCGACTTCGGTCGTGATGATCGGATCGTACTTGCGGGTCAGCTCGTAAAGCCGCTCGACCGCATATTGCGGCATGATGGCTTCCTTGCGGTGCGGGTAGGCGAGGCTCTTGCGCGCGCGCCAGCCGTCGATGCGGGCGAACCATTCAGTGAGGTCACCCGCCTCGCACTTCATCTGGTTCCAGCCTGCGATGAGCTGCTGCAGCACCTTCGCGCAATCGCCGACGATGGGGAGATCGGCGCGCACGGTCTTGTTGATCGAGGCGCGGTCGATATCGATGTGGATGCGCTTGGAATTGGGCGAAAAGGCATCGAGCCGGCCCGTCACGCGGTCGTCGAAGCGGGCGCCGATGGCGACGATGAGATCGGCGCGGTTCATCGCCATGTTGGCTTCATAGGTGCCGTGCATGCCCAGCATGCCGAGCCACGCCGGATGCTCCGCCGGGAACGCGCCGAGGCCCATGAGCGTGGAAGTGACGGGCGCGCCGGTGAGGGCCTGCAGTTCGCGCAGCAGGGCGGCCGCCTCGGGACCCGAATTGATCACGCCGCCGCCGGTATAGAAGATCGGGGCCTGCGCGGCGGCGATCATCTGCACGGCCTGCGCGATATCCTCACGCGAGCCTTCGAGCTGCGGGTTGTAGCGCGTGCGAGTACGGGCGGGCTTGCCGGTCCACGGGGCGAGGCCGATCTGGACGTCCTTGGGAATGTCGATCACGACGGGGCCGGGGCGGCCCTCGGTGGCGATGCGAAAGGCTTCCTCGACGATCTCGCCCAGCTGATCGGGGTCCTTCACGAGATAGTTGTGCTTGGTGCAGTGGCGCGTGATGCCGACGGTATCGCATTCCTGGAACGCGTCGGACCCGATCAGCGCAGTGGGGACCTGGCCGGTGATGACGACCAGCGGGATCGAATCCATGAAGGCATCGGCAATGCCGGTGACGGCATTGGTCGCGCCGGGGCCCGAGGTGACGAGCACGACGCCGGGCTTGCCGGTGGCGCGCGCATAGCCTTCGGCCGCATGGGCGGCACCGGCTTCGTGGCGGACGAGGATGTGGCGGATCCGCTCGTCACCGAACAAGGCATCGTAGATCGGCAGCACGGCACCGCCGGGATAGCCGAATACGCATTCGACTCCTCTGGCGATCAGGCTTTCGACCAGGATTTCCGCGCCGCTGCGCTCGTTCTTCACGTGTCGTTCCTTTCCGGCCCGGTGAACCCTTGTGGGTCTTGCCCCGGATGCCGCTGCGAAGCGGGCGCGTTAGCCGCGCTGCCGCGCTGTTCAAACCAAAATCTGCCGGAACGCGGGCCAATTTCCGCGAACCCCTCAAAAAAAATGCGGCCCGGGGCAGAGGCAGACTGCACCGGGCCAGGCATGCCGCGGGAGGGACTGGAATCCAAACCCGGCGGTGAGTCTGTGGTAAGCGACATAAAATGCTGCGTCAACCCCTAAACGCGTAATAATGCTTCAATCAGCGTGTCTGGAGGAGAATTTTGCAACGTGATGCGCGGCCAGGCGGGCGGCGGCTGGTGCCTCAGCCAGGTGTACTGCCGCTTGGCATAGCGGCGTGTGGCCTGACTTCCCGCCGCGACGGCTTCGACTTCGGTGCAACGTCCGGCAAGGAAATCAGTAACTTCAGGGACGCCGATGGCGCGCATGACCGGGAGATCGGGATCAAGTTTGCGGGCAAGGAGCGCTTCGACTTCCGGGACCGCGCCGCTCTGCCACATCTGGGCGAAACGCCGGTCACAGCGTTCATAAAGCCACGCGCGCTCGGGCATGAGGACAAGGGGGCGCAGGCGTATGGCGTGGCCGATGCCGCCGGTGCGCTCCTCCTGCCACTCGGCGAGGGGGCGGCCGGTGGAGCGGATCACCTCGAGCGCGCGGGCCACGCGGGCGGCATCATTGGAGCCAAGGACCGCTGCGCGTTCCGGGTCTTCGCGCTGCAGGGCGGCATAGGCTTCGGCAACCGGGAGCGCGCGGACCTCGGCGCGGACTGCGGGATCAATGGCGGGGACCGGCGCGATGCCATCGAGGAGAGTGCGGATGTAGAGCCCAGTGCCGCCGACGAGGATGGGGAGCGCACCGGCTGCGTGCGCGGCGGCGATTTCGGCGCGCGCGGCGGCGGCCCAGTCGGCAGCGGAGCAAGCCTCGGCCCCATCCCAGGCGCCGAACAGGCGGTGGGGCACGCCCCGCATTTCATCCGCAGTGGGGCGGGCGCTGAGCACGGCGAGATCGGCGTAGACTTGCGCGCTGTCGGCATTGATGACGACGGCCCTCCTGCCGGCGGCCTCGGCGGCGAGCGCGGTGCGCACGGCGAGATCGCTCTTGCCGCTCGCCGTCGGCCCTGCAATGAGCGCGAGCGGCGGCAGTTCCGCTGCCTTGTTAGGGGAATGATCGGTGCTCATCGCACGGCTGATAGCAGAGCCCGAGACGCTTGGTGACAATCTTGCGCTCGCCATGGAGCAGATCGAGGACGCGGGCTGGGAAGTGGCCGGCGCAGGCATGCTTGCCGAGGTCGATGACGTGCTCGAGATGGAGCTGATCGAGGAAGCCAAGGCGCCTGACGTAGGCGCGGTGCGGCGGATCCTCGACCAGTGCTTCCCGAGCTCTGACCTCCTTCTCTCGCGTGAGGCGATCGAAGTGCCGCGGCTGTTCGTCTCCGACATGGACTCGACGATGATCGGGCAGGAATGCATCGATGAACTGGCGGACTTTGCCGGGCTCAAGGAGCGCATCGCGGCGATCACCGAACGGGCGATGCGGGGCGAGCTCGATTTCGAGGCTGCCTTGCGCGAACGCGTGGGGCTGCTCAAGGACCTTTCCGAAGGCGCGATTGCGCAGTGCCTTGAGGAGCGCATCCGCCCGATGGATGGTGCGCGCACGCTTGTGGCGACGCTGAAGGCGCACGGCGCGCGGACGGTGCTGGTGACGGGGGGCTTCCACGCTTTTGCCGATCCGGTGGCGCAGATGCTGGGCTTTGAGCATGTCGTGGCCAATCGCCTTGGCGTCCACGGCGGTGCGCTGACGGGCGAGGTGGTCGGCGGGATTGTTGACAGTTCGGTCAAGCGCCAGGTGCTGCTGGACGAGGCGGCGCGGCTGGGCGAGGGGGCTGGCTCCCTCGCGACCGGCGACGGTGCGAACGACATTCCGATGCTGGAAGCGGCAACCCATGGCATTGCCTATCGCGCCAAGCCCAAGGCGCGCGCGGCGGCAGACGGGTGGATCGAGCGGGGCGATCTGACCGCGATCCTCTCGCTTTACGGCATTGCGCGCGAGAACTGGGTAGCGGCTTGACGCGATATTAACACTGGTGTTAGTAGTGCAGCAGAACCTGATTCTGCGGAGTCCCCCCTCGTGAACGCTCTGACTGCCCGTTTCGAAGCCGATACGTCACGCGATTTCCTGCAGCTGCCGCTGTTCGACGAGCGCCGCCCGCAGCTGCGCCTGCGTCCGGCCAAGGCGCTGCACCATTTCCGTGAGCTGCTGAAGGACAAGGAGAATACCGAGGAGGTGTTCTACATCTTCGAGGCGCTGCCCTGGCGCAATCTGCGCTCGGCGGGCGAGCGGTTCCTGACGTCCGAGCGCGGCATGGACATCCGGGTGAAGGAGCCCGATCTGCCGACGATCCTTGATGACCACGCAGCGCTGCGCCGCATGCCGGAAGGCTCGCTGGCGCATGCCTATTGCGACTTCATGGAGCGCGAGGGGCTGACGGCTGCGGGCCTCGTCGAGGAGTTCCAGCGCTTCGCCAAGGACAAGCCCAAGTACAACGACCAGTTCCAGTGGTACATGAACCGCATGCGTGATGTGCATGATATGCTTCATGTTCTCACCGGCTATGGCCGCGATGCGCTGGGCGAGGCCTGCGTGCTGGCCTTCACCTACAGCCAGCAGCCTTCGCCGGCGCACCTGTTCATCGGCTATATGGCGGGGCTCAACATTGGCAAGCAGGTCAAGAGCAGCGCCCCGGTGCTGCGCGCGATCCGCGAGGCACAAGGGCTGGGCAAGGCTTGCCCGCGGCTGGTCGAGCAGTCGATCACCGAACTCTTGCCGCTGCCGCTGCAGGAAGTGCGCCGCCGCCTGAACATCACGCCCGCGATGCACTACCGCGCGGCGCATGCGGTGTGGCAGTCGATGGGGGTCGATCCCTACGATCTGTTGGGCAAGAAGGCGGCCTGACGGACCCCTCCGATCTCCCCATTTGCCCCTTCGACATGGTCAGGGGAAAATGGGGAGGTGGCCTGCCGGAAGCAGGTCGGAGGGTTTTGGTTCAGTGCTTCTTGCGCGTCAGCTCGCGCATCGCGCCGTCCAGGCCTTCCAGCGTCAGCGGGAACATCGAGCCGCCGACGAGATCCTTGATCATCTTGGTCGACTGCGAATAGTTCCACTGCTTTTCGGGCACGGGATTGAGCCACACGGTGGCGGGATAGGTCTGCGCGACGCGGTGGAGCCAGACGGCGCCGGCTTCCTCGTTGAAGTGCTCGACCGAGCCGCCGGGGTGGCTGATCTCGTAGGGGCTCATCGCCGCATCGCCGACGAACACGATCTTGTAGTCGTGGCCGTACTTGTGGAGGATATCCCAAGTGTTCGTCCGCTCGGACCAGCGGCGCTTGTTGTCTTTCCACACGCCTTCGTAGAGGCAGTTGTGGAAATAGAAGAACTCCATGTTCTTGAACTCGGCGGTGGCGGCGCTGAACAGCTCTTCCACCAGTTTGATGAACGGGTCCATCGAGCCGCCGACATCGAGGAACAGCAGCAGCTTGACCGCGTTGCGCCGTTCGGGCCGCATGCGGATATCGAGCCAGCCCTGCTTGGCGGTGCCTTCGATCGTGCCGGGCAGATCAAGCTCGTCGGCATGGCCCTCGCGCGCGAAACGGCGCAGGCGCCTGAGCGCGATCTTGATGTTGCGGGTGCCGAGTTCCTTGGTGTTGTCGAGATTGGCGAACTCGCGCTTTTCCCAGACCTTGATCGCGCGGCCGTGCTTGCCCTCGCCGCCGATACGCACGCCTTCGGGGTTGTAGCCGCCGTGGCCGAACGGGCTGGTGCCGCCGGTGCCGATCCACTTGCTGCCGCCCTCGTGGCGTTCTTTCTGCTCCTCGAGCCGCTTCTTGAGCGTCTCCATTATCTCGTCCCAAGAGCCGAGCGCCTTGATCTTTTCCATTTCCTCTTCGGTGAGGAACTTCTCGGCGACCAGCTTGAGCCAGTCTTCCGGAATGTCGACCGGGCGCTGGCCGTAGTCGGTGAGGAGGCCCTTGAAGACCTTGTTGAAGACCTGATCGAAGCGGTCGAGCAGGCCCTCGTCCTTCACGAACGTGGCGCGGGAGAGGTAGTAGAACGCCTCGGGCGTCTGCTCGATCACGTCCTTGTCGAGCGCTTCGAGCAGGGTGAGATGCTCCTTGAAGCTGGCCTTGATGCCCGCTGCGCGCAGCTCGTCGATGAAGTTGAAGAACATGGGGTCGGGCCTCGCTCGCGTCTTAACCGGATGATTAAGGGGAATGCTGCACGGGAGCAAGCTTTAGGATTTGGCTGGCGGCGGGGGAGGCTGCCGCGCGTGGCGTTCGATGCCATCGGGGAACATGGCCCAGGCGGGGGCGTCGTCGGTCCAGATCACCATTTGCGGGGCGAGATCGTGCGGCGGGTTGATGAAGCCCACGCGCAGGGTGCGGAACTGGGGGCGGGCGGAGACTTGCGCCATGACCGGGGTGCCGCAGGCGGGGCAGTACGAGTGGGTCAGCGTGTTGCCGCTGGCGGCCGTGTAGGCATGGGTGCCGAGCGTGCCGGTGATCGTCACGTCCTCGGTGCGGAACATGGCATTGGTGCTGTGCGCGCCGCCGGCCATCTGCTGGCACTGGCGGCACCAGCACTGGCGCACCGCGACGGGGGCGTCCGCCGCGATCCGGGCGGTGACCGCTCCGCAGGCGCAGGATCCGGTGTAGGCCATCAGCGTCTCCCTCACATTTGGGATTGTTAGTGTACCATACAATTTGTAGGCTGCGGGCAACCGGAGAGGACACCCATAACCATGCTCAAGCTCTACAGTTTCGGCCCCGCCGCCAACTCGATGAAGCCGCTGCTCACGCTTTATGAGAAGGGGCTGGAATTCGAGAAGAACCGGCTCGACCCCGCCAAGTTCGAGCACCATACCGACTGGTTCAAGGCGATCAACCCGCGTGGGCAAGTGCCTGCTCTGGTCGATGGCGACCACGTGATCACCGAAAGCACGGTGATCTGTGAGTATCTGGAGGACGAGTACCCGACCGAGGTTTCGCTGCGGCCTGCGACATCGGCCGGCAAGGCGGCGATGCGGGTCTGGACCAAGTGGGTGGATGAATACTTCTGCTGGTGCGTCTCGACAATCGGCTGGCACCGCTATGTCGGCAACATGGTGAAGGGCCTCTCGGACGAAGAGTTCGAGGAGAAGGTCAAAGCCATCCCGGTTGTCGAGCAGCAGGTGAAATGGCGCCGCGCGCGCGAGGGCTTTCCGCAGGACCTGCTCGACGAGGAAATGCGCAAGATCGCCTATTCCGTGGAGCGGCTTGACGCGCACTTGCGCGAGCATGAGTGGCTGGTGCCTGGGCAATACACGCTGGCGGATATCTGCAACTTCGCCATCGCCAACGGGATGCAGTTCGGCTTTTCCGAGCTGGTCAACAAGGAGGCGACTCCGGGGCTGTTGCGCTGGATCGAGCAGGTGGGCGCGCGCCCGGCGGTGAAGGCGATGTTTGCCGAGGTGGAGCTGGAAAAGCTGGGCCCGCGGGAGTGACTGCGCGGGTTTGAACAGTCTTGTCCTACATCGTCACCCTGAACTTGGTTCAGGGTCCATCTCTCGGTTCACGCCGAGGCATGCGGTGAGAGAATCTTGCGGTGAGGCTGACAATTCTCCGAGAGTGCAGCGCTTGCGGCAAGATGGACCCTGAACCGAGTTCAGGGTGACGGGTTTTTTGGCTAGGGAAGCGCCTCAGACCGGCGGCGGGCCCTTGGGGTGCCGGGCGAAGTGATCGGGGATCGGCGCCCAGCTCGGCGCGCTTTCCGTCCAGATTGCGGCGGTGGGCGCGCAGAGTTCGGGATCGTCCAGCGTACCGGCGCGCACCCGCATCGGCAGGCCCTTGGGGGTGACGGTGCGGCTGTAGATCTGGCTGCCGCAGACCTTGCAGAAGCCGCGCTCAACGGTGTTGCCGCTGTCCGCGATCATCGTGAACAGGCCAAGATCGCCGGTGATTGCAACCGCCTCTTCCGGGAACAGCACATTGACCGTGGCCGAACCGCTGGCGATGCGCTGGCAATCCCGGCACCAGCACATACGCGCGCCCAGCGGATCGGCGCTGATGGTAAAGCGCACCGCGCCGCAGAGGCATCCGCCGGGGTGGGTCATGTGGGTAAGCTCCTTCCGCAGATGCCCTGAATGAACACCCAAACCCCGTTCGTGTCGAGCGAAATAGCGTAACCCAGCCCGGTGCCCCGTGTGTCGAAATAGCACGACAACAACCGGGTGGGGGGAATGGTAGTTAGA
>NZ_JAIEPN010000024.1 GCF_019748365.1 Novosphingobium sp. | reverse complement strand
ATGGGGCTTTTTATTCAACCCAACTGGCCCCTTTTTAAACCGGTGCCTGGCCCGTTTTTATCCCGGTGTTGACACCGGACTCCTGTTAATCGGCTTGTCTAAAGCACCCTCTCAGATTGCACCACATGTCGCGCATGGGGGCTATGATCCTTCTGGCCAATTTTCTGGCTTTCTCCGCCTCTTTCCGCGCCCGTCAGCGGAAGGATCACGCTTGCTTCAGCCGCAGCATGCCGATGAAGGCCGCGGCGATATCATGGGGTGTGTAGCGGCCCTTGCGATACCATGTCTGCGACCAGTTCAGGCTGCCGAACAGGGCCACCTTGAACAGCCAGCGATCGGTCTGGGGATCAAGCGGCAGCGCTGCGATCAGCTTCTCGAAATGCCGCTCGTAGCGGTCGCGCTCGGCGTTGAGTGTCGGCAGCATTGCGGGCGGGAACGAACGCACGAATTCGGGATTGACGATGCGGGCATAGTCGCCGCCATCGAGCAGGATCGAAAGGTGTGCGGCGCAGGCCGCCTCGATCGCCTGCCACGGTTCGTCCACGGTCCCGCCCAGCGCTGCGTCGATCGCGGCCTCGAACCGCGCCACACCCTTGCGGTAGACCGCGATGAGCAAGTCTTCCTTGGACTTGAAGTGGTAATAGAGCGATCCCGGCAGCATGCCGACCGCGCCGGCAATGTCGCGGATCGAGGTGCCATCATAGCCCTTGGTGGCGAACATCGCGGCGGCGGCATCGAGCAGCGCCTCGCGCCGGTTCTCTCCGCCTCGTGCTTCAACTCTGGGGGCGGTCGTGGCCATGCGGATCAATCCTTCTGCAGGATCATGACCGAACAGGCCGCCTCGTCAAAGCCCATCACGCCGCCGCCGTTCTCGGCCAAGGCAATGCGCGCGCCGCTGACTTGGCGGGGCCCCGCCTCGCCGCGCAGCTGGAGCATCAGTTCGTCGATCATCGAGAGGCCGGTGGCGCCAACCGGGTGCCCCTTGCTGACGAGGCCGCCCGAGAGGTTGATCGGGATCGAGCCGCCGAGCGTGGTCGCGCCGCTTTCAACCAGCCGGCCACCTTCGCCGATGGCGCAGAAGCCGAGCATTTCGGACTGGTAGATCTCGCAGAACGAGGTGGCGTCGTGGACTTCCGCAAGGTCGATATCCTGCGGGGTGACCCCGGCGGCCTTGTAGGCCTTCTGCGCGGCGAGCTGGGACAGGCCGGGCTCGTCGAGCCGGCGATACTTGCCGGCGGTCATCGTGCTGGCGGCAATCCGCACCGCGCGGGCGCGGACGGCGGCAGGCTGCCGGGCGAGCCAATCACCCGAGCAGACCAGCGCGGCAGCGGCGCCATCGCCGATGGGGGCGCACATCGAGCGGGTGAGCGGCCAGCTCACCGGGCGGTCGGCCAGCACGTCGTCCACCGTCAGCGGGAAGCGGTACTGTGCCTTGGGATTGTGGACCGAGGCTGTGTGGTTCTTGGCGCAGGCCATCGCGATCTGCCGCTCGGTCGTGCCGTGGGTGCGCATGTGCCACGCAGCCTGCATGGCGTAAGTATCCATGAAGATCGTGCGGCCGGGGCCGGGTTCGAACGGCTTTCCGGAGGCCTCGCCCGCAGCGGCATAGTACGTGAGCCATTCGTCGGTGTCGTACTGATCGATGCCGCCGTCGAAGAGGGCCTTGGTGCGCTCCGGGTGCACGGGATTGAACGTCTTCTCGACGCCGAACGCGATGCTGAGGTCGGTCTGGCCGGAGAGCACGTCCTTCCACGCGCCGTGCAGCGCGATGGAAGCCGTGGCGCAGCCGCCTTCGACGTTGATGACCGGCACGCGTTCCGGGAACAGGCCCTCGCGCACCAGCGGGGTGAGGCAGACTTGCCCGCGAATGCTGCCCTGTCCGTCGGTCCACATGCCGCAATTGCCGAACCAGGCCATGCCGATGTCGTTGCCGTTCGCAAGGCCAGCATCGGCGAGCACGCCGAGATAGACTTCGCGCGTCAGGTCCTTGAAGCTGCGATCGGGGAACTTGCCGAACATGCTGGAATAGCTGCCGACGATATAGACGTCTGTCATCCGGCGTTCTCCCAGAAGGGGCTGCGCAGTTCGCGCTTGAGCACTTTGCCCAGCGCATTGCGCGGGAATTCGGTGCGGAGTTCAAGGCCCGCGAGGCGCTGCGTCTTGGCAAGGCGGGTGTTGGCCCATTCCAGCAGAGCGGCGACGTCGGGCTCTCCGCGCGGGATCACCAGCGCGAGCGGTGTTTCACCCCATTTGGGGTGCGGAATGCCGATCACGGTCACGTCCTGCACCTCGGGGTGCTGGCCGATCACGGCTTCGAGGTCAGCTGGGAAGATGTTGAAGCCGCCCGAGAGGATCATATCCTTCTTGCGGTCGACGATGTGGAGGAAGCCTTCTGCGTCGATCATCCCGATATCCCCGCTGCGCAGGTATTCGGTGCCGGCCTCGTCGCGCCAGAGGATCGCGGCGTCGAGGTCGGGGCGGTTGTGGTAACCCGCCATCATGCCGAGCCCGCGCCCGACGATCTCGCCCGGTTCGCCACGCGCCGCTTCACGGTCATCATGGCCGACAATGCGCATGTCGAAGCCAAGCACCGGGCGGCCGACGGCGGTGGGGCGCGAGGGGGTGTCGCCCGGCTTGCGCATCGTCGCGAAGCCTTCGCTGAAGCCGTAGAGTTCGTAAACATGCGGCGTCATATGCGCGATCACCGCCTCGCGCGTATCGGCGCGAAGGGAGGAACCGGCGGACAGCAGCGCCTTGAGGCTGGAAAGGTCATGCTGGCCGAGCGCCGGATCGTCGAGCGTGACGATGCACTGCGTCGGCACCATGAAGGCATGCGTGACCTTGTGCCGCTCGATCAACGCAAGCGCGCCGGCCGGGCTGAACTGCTCCATGATGACGATGGTGGCGCCGAGCAGCAGCGGCGGGAGCACCATGAACATCGTGCCGTTGGAATAGAGCGCGGTGCTGACAAGCGTCACGCTGTCCCGCGTCATGCCGAGTTCAAGCGCGTTGGACCACGCGAAATGGGTGCGCGCGCCGTGGCTCTGCACGATCCCTTTGGGAAGGCCCGTGGTGCCCGAACTGTAGATGATGTTGAAGCGGTCTTCGGGGCGAATGCGGACGGCCGGATCGCTATCGGGGGCGGCTGGGAGCGGTTCCCAGCCTTCGCCCTCAAAGCCGATAGCGATGCAGCGAATGTGTGGCGGGAGCTCCGCACCTTCCACGAGCGCGCGGTTGCTGGCGGAGACGAACACCGTCTGCGCGCCGCTGTCGGCCATCATCGTCGCGATCTGTGCGCCCGTCAGCAGGCCGCTGATCGGCACCATGCAGGCGCCTGCGCGCACGATGCCGAACATGACTTCCAGCATCTCGAGCGAATTGGTCATCACGAGCGCAACGGGCTCGTCGTGCTGCACACCGAGGCTGATCAGCGCATTGGCGACGCGCGCGGTGCCCTTGTCGAATTCGGCCCAGGTGAGCTGGCGTTCGCCGCAGATGGCCGCAATCCGGTTCGGCGCAAAGCGGGCGTGGGTGGCCCAGACGGCGGGCATGGCGAAGGCGGGAGCTTCGATCATCCGGTCACCATCGGCATTTCGCGCACCCCGCGCATGGTGAGCGTGTCCATGTATTCCGCCGTCTCGCTCGCCAGCGCGACGTTCGGAAAGCGCGCGAAGAGGCGGGTGATCGCAATGCGGCCCTCAGCCCGGGCGAGCGGTGCGCCGAGGCAGAAATGGATTCCGTGGTTGAAGGTGAGGTGGCGGTTGGGCGAGCGGGTGATGTCGAACTGCGCCGCGTTCTCGAACACCTCCGGATCGTGGTTGGCGGCATTGACCATGGCGTAGACACGGTCGCCCTTGCGCAGCAGCTTGCCGCGCATTTCGAAGCTCTCCTTCACCACGCGCACCACCGCACCGGTCGGCCCTTCGAAGCGCAGCATCTCCTCCACCGCGCTCGCCGCGAGCGAAGGGTCTGCGAGCAGCCTGGCCCTCTGGTCCGGGTTTTCCAGCAGCGCGCGGATGCCGTTGCCGATGAGGTTGGTGGTCGTCTCGTGCCCGGCGAAGAGGAACAGGATGCACGATCCGAGCACTTCATCCTCGGTGATCTGGCCGGTCTGCTGCAGCATCACAAAGTGCGAGATCACATCGCCGCGCGGTTTTGCCTTCCGCTCGTGTGCGGCGGCGCGGAAATAGTCCGCCATGGCCACGATGCCCGCACGCCCGGTTTCATACTTGTCGTCGGTGCTGGTGGCATTGCCAAGGAAGGGCTGCAACTGCATCGACCAGTCGCGCAAGTTTTCCATGTCCGCGCGGGGCACGCCGAGCAGGTCCATGATCACGCTGGCGGGGAGGGGGTTGGCAAATTCGCTGATGCACTCGAACCGGCCGTCCCCGCGCGCTGCGATCCTGTCGAGGAGCCCGTCCGCCAGTTCTGCGATACCGGCTTCGAGATCGCGCATGACAGCCGGGGTCACCACCTTGTTGAGCAGGGTGCGCAGGCGGGTGTGATCGGGCGGGTCCTTGAAGACGACCCAGGTGTTCAGATAGCGGATCAGATCCGCCAGCTTCGCGCGTTCCTCGCCCTGCTGGCTTTCGAAAAACGGGGTGAGCCGGTCCGAAGTGATGCCGCTGTTCATCTGCACCGACTTCACGTCGTCGTGCCGGGTCAGCACCCAGCCCTTGAGCAAGGGCGACCAGTGCACCGGGTCTTCCGTCTGCAATCGTAGCAGGGTTTCCAGCGGGCGCTGGATCACGTCCGGATCGCGCGGATCGAAGACCAGTTGCGGAGTAGGCATGGTGAGAGAAAAGCTCCGGATTTCGCGCTTTGGCTATCATCGCGCTCTTGTCATAGCAAACACTTGTTTGGTAGCCTCCCGGGGAAGGCGCAGCGGGCATGGAAACCCGTCCTCTCGGGGGCAAGCGCCAAGGGAGAGAATCAATGCTCAAGCTTGTTGCCGTGTGGTCGGCGCCCAAGCCGGAAGACCGCGACGCCTTCGAAACCGCCTATGCCAATGTCCACGCGCCGCTCGCGCGGGCTCTGCCGAACCTGACCAGCCTCGAGACGATCCTCGTTGCCGAAGGGCTGGAAGGCGCCGAAGCCGGGGCCTACCGCTTCGCGATCATGACCTGGGCGGACAAGGCCGCGCTCGAACGCGATGAGCAGACGCCGGAGTGGCTTGCGCTGCGCGCCGATGCGGGCGGCATGATCGAGCGCTTCGGGGTGACGCTGGTCTCCTCCATCGGCCACGACGGCTGAGGGGGCGCGCATCATGTCCATTCTCGTCACCGGCGGCACCAAGGGTATCGGCCTTGCCATCGCCAAACGTTTCGCCAAGCCCGATACGGATGTCTTCCTCAATTTCCGCGCCGATCAGGCTTCGGCGGACAGCGCCAAGGCGGAAATCGAGGCGCTCGGCGCGCGCTGCCATCTGATCAAGGGTGATGTCAGCACGCCGGAAGGCGCGCAGGCCGTTGTAGCCGAAGTCGCGGCCAAGACGGACCGGTTGGACCAGCTCGTCCACTGCGCGGTGAAAGTGTTGCCAGAGCCGCTGCTCACGGTCGATCCGGCGACCTTTACCGAAGCGATCAATCTGAACGGCACCGCGCTGGTCTATCTCGTGCAGCCCGCCGTGCCGCTGTTCCGCCGGGGCAGCACGGTGTTCTTCCTTTCGAGCCGTGGCAGCCGGACGGTGATCCCGAACTATGCGGCGGTGGGCGCGGGCAAGTCGCTGGCGGAAAGTCTGATCCGCTATCTGGCGCGCGAGCTGGCGCCGCTGGGCGTGCGGGCCAATTGCGTGGCACCTAGCGCGGTGGACACCGAAGCGCTGCGGCAGGTCTATGGCGAGAAGACCGAGGAAATCCTCGCCGCCGCTGCCCTTGCTAGCCCGAGTGGGCGCAACGTGACGCATGACGACTACTGCAGCCTTATCGAATACCTCGCCAGCCCTTCGGCGGAGATGATCCAGGGGCAGGTGGTGTTTGTCACGGGCGGGGAGTATCTCGCGGCTTAGAAGGCAGGCACTCCGTTGCAAGCCGCGTTGCCGCCGCTTGGCACCGCCAGAAAAGTGATCGTCTCGGGCGCGAGCGTGACGGCTCCGGCGCGCTGGGTGGTGCCGGCAAGGTCCGGCAGCGTATCATTTGCGCCCAATTCCAGCAGCCGTCCGTTCAGTTTCACGCTGGCGGATGCGGGGCCGGGTGAGGAGAGGGTGTAGCGCAGGCTTTGCCTGGGCATGCGGATTTGGCGTGCCGTCTTGCCATTGTTGATCGCCAGCAGCGTCACCCCGCCAGCTTTGCCGGGCAGACAGTGGGCGTAGAGATGCAATCCGTTAGTCGGAGCAAGGCCTGCGTCCAGTACGTTGGACCCCATCAGGCGGTGCCAAAGCAGGGCGGACCAGTAATTGGCCTTGGGGCTCAGGGTTTCCTGATCGAGCAGGCTGTAGCTGCCGGCGGCCAGGGTGTTGTGCATCGAGACCTCCACGCCTTCCCTCGCCAGGCGACCCAACTGATCGAGGTAGCGGAAGCTGTCGCGGAATGTTCCACTCCAGGGGTTTCCGCCGCAGGCGGCATCGGCGCCCTCCGTCATCCACAGGGGTTTGCCGGGCGTGTAGCGGTCGCGCAGGTCGGCATAGAACGCGCGGGTCAGGCTGGCACGGGCGAGCCACTCTTCTGACAGCGCGTCGGCGGCACTGGTCTGCGGCATGTGCATTGCGGCGCAGCGCAGCGAGGCGGCGCCGTAGTGGTGGTAGGAGAACGCATCGATGCCGGGGCCTGTTGCCGCGAGCAGCGCCGCGCTCGGAATCGACCCCGGCAGGGGCGGTATGCCCCAAGGCGCGGGCACCTCTGTCACGGAGCCCGGCCCGAGGATCGCCATGTGCGGCAAGGTGCTCCGGACAAACGCCACGAATATTCGGAAATCGCGGCCATAGTCTGCAGCCGTATAGCCCTTGGGGGCCCCGCCGATCCCAGCCAGCGACGGCTCGTTCATGAATTCTGCAGCGGCGATCTCTCCGCCGAGGGAGCGGGTGAATTGCACCCAGCGCGCGGCCTGATCAGTGGTCCACACGCCGCCCTTGTCCCGAGCGCCATCGCCGATCGCGAACGAGGTGACGATCTTCGCATCGGTCGCGCGGGCGAAATCGATCACCCCCTGCCACTGCGCGCGGTGGAGGACGCTCTTGAAGCCCGGCGGGGGTGAGGAGACGGCATCGTCCTGCTCGTCCGGGAAATAGATGGTGTTGGCCCAGGTTCCGCTCACCCGCAGGTACGCCGGACCAAGAGCCCGCGCCAATTTGCGCAGGCGCGCATTGGCGAGGTCGATTGGGGCGCGGTATTCGAACGGCGTGGTCCCGGTGGACGGCAGGGCACCGGCGGCAGCGGGCGGGTAGGGCTTCCAGAATTGCCCGCCGGTGACTTCCGCCATCTCGACATTGTAGGATTGGAAGCGGGCGTCCACTGTCCCGACCAGCGGGAGCGACGCGACGTCGATCCGGTTGGTGGATGCAGGTCGGCCCTGCGGCATGGCCGGCGTCGGCAGTAGAGCAAGCGCGGCGGCCATGCCCAAGACCGATGTTCGATTGGCGCGTGCTGCAAAGGCCAGGATCGTGCGCATATCTCTCCCCTTTGCGCAGAGGGGGAACCATGCGCGGCTTTGGCTGTCAAATAGAGTGAATCATTGGTCTTTCATCGCAGCGGCTGATGGTTGGATTCTAGAGCAGCGAAAGCCTGAGCTCGCGCTTGAGGATCTTGCCGCTGGCGTTGCGCGGAAGGTTCTCTGCAAAGACCACCTTCTTCGGAACCTTGAACGCCGAGAGCTGCTCGCCGCAATGCGCCAGCACCGCGTCTGCTTCCAGCGCATGTCCCTCGCGTAGCACGATAACGGCGGTGACCGCCTCGATCCACTTGGGATCGGGCATGCCGATCACCGCAACTTCGCTGATTGCAGGGTGCTGGTAGAGCACTTCCTCCACCTCGCGCGAGGCGACGTTTTCGCCGCCGGTCTTGATCATGTCCTTCTTGCGGTCGACCACGGTGATGTAACCGGCCTCGTCCGCCACGCCGAGGTCGCCGCTGTGGAACCAGCCGCCGGCAAAGGCGTCTGCAGTGCGTTCGGGATCGTTCCAGTAGCCCGAAAGGAGCTGCGGCGAGCGGTGGACGATCTCGCCGATCTCGCCGGGCGCGACCGGCTGCATGGCATCATCGACGATGCGGGTTTCGACATGGAGCGTAGGCCGCCCCGCCGAACCGAGGCGCTCGGCGTGTTCTTCGGGGAACAGGATGGTGGCGACAGGGGCGATCTCGGTCTGGCCGTAAAGGTTCCACAGGCGCAGCTGCGGGATGCGTGCATTCATCTCGCGCAGCACTTCGACCGGCATGATCGAGGCGCCATAGTATCCTTTTTCCAGCGCCGAGAGGTCGGCTGTTTCCATCAAGGGCGAGCGCAGCAGCGAGATCCACACGGTCGGCGGTGCGAAGAACGAAGTGGCTTCATGCTGCACCAGAAGCTGCAGCACGTTGTCCGCAGCAGGCGAGCCTGTGATGACGTTGGTGGTGCCAACATGGAGCGCTGGCCCGATCATGCAATCGAGCTGCGCGCAGTGGAACAGCGGCATGGCATGCAGCGCAACCGTATCGCGGGTCCATTCGCAATCGATGATGCAGCTCTGGTATTCCCACAACACAGCATTGTGCGAAAGCATCGCGCCCTTGGGCCGCGATTCCGTGCCGCTGGTATAGACGATCTGCAGCAGGTCCTCGCCGCCGCGCTGCTGCGGGTCAATCGGATCGTCGCACAGCAGGTCGGTCCACGCGGGGACAGCGGCAGGCGGGGGCGCCCATTCGCCGGGGATGCCGAAGACGTGTTCAAGCGCGTCACTGCGTGCAGCAAGGCCGGTCTCGATCGTTGTCTCGTCGACGAACAGCACCCGCGCGCCTGAATGATCAAGGATATAGCGCACATCCTCGGCATTCAGCATGAAGTTGATTGGCACCAGCACCGCATCGGCGCGCGCGATGGCGAAGCGCAGTGCGATGAAGGCGTGGCTGTTGCGCGCAAGGATCGAAATACGGTCGCCCGGCTGCAGGCAGAGCCGCTTGAGGCCAGACGCCAGCCGCTCCACTTCGCGGTGAAACTCGGCATAGCTCCAGGTCACCCCGCCGCAGATGATCGCGGTTTTCGCGCCGTGGCGCTCCGCCGAGCGAGCAAGCATGGCCGAAAGCGACTGCGCCCGCGCCCGTGATATGGCGGCTGCGATAACCCTATCAGGATGCGTTTCCGCTGGCATGGGAACCCTTCGAAATGGCTGGTGGAGGGGGGACGATACACAGCAAAAAGGGAGCAGCGCCACCGGCACTGCTCCCCCCTTGCTTGTGGTGCTTACTTGAAGCGCACCCGGAGCGAGACACCATAGGTTGCCGGCATGCCGGTCGCCTGGGTGATGATGTTGTTGTAGGAGATCTTGTTCTGCACGTTGAAGGTGTTGAACACGTTCTTGCCCCAGGCCGAAACAGTCAGCTTTTCACCGGGGAAGGTGTAGCCCATCCGCGCATCGACCAGCGCATAGCCTTCGATGCGGAAGGCGGTGCGGTCGATCCAGCGGTTGACCCCGTTGTCGGGGATCTGCAGCTGGCTGCCGGCGATATAGGCATCCTGATAGGTGCGGTAGTTGATGCCCGCACCCACGAAGACCTCACCGCCCGCGGAAGTCGGCACGCGGTAGTCGATATCGCCAACCAGCGACCACGACGGCGCGAAGGGCAGGCGGCTGCCGGCGAAGTTCCTTTGATCACCGAACACGGTGATGCCCGAATACTCGTCGACCTTGGTCTTGAGGTAGGACATCGAGCCCGACAGCGTGAGGCCGGCGGTCGGACGGATCACGATATCGGCCTCGACGCCGAAGATGTGCGACTTGGGCACGTTGTCGAGGCGCTGGAGCAGGCCGAACAGCGCGGTGTTGACCGTGCCCTGGATCTGCTTGTCGCGATAATCCTGATAGAACACCGCGCCGCTGAGCGAGATGGCGTTGTTCATCAGGCGGGTCTTCACGCCCGCTTCATAGGACGTGACCGATTCCTGCTTGGCCGGTTTGAACACTTCCTGCGTGGCGCCGGTGATCACCGGGAAAGCACCTGCCTTGTAGCCGCGCGAGATGTTCGCATAGAGCAGCGTTGTGGAGCTGGGCTTGAAATCGATCCCCGCCCGCCACGAGACGTTGTCTTCCTTGAGGGTGATGTTGATCGGATCGCCCGGCAGGTTCTGCGCATTGAGCGAAATGCAGTCGCCGGGACCGATCGGGATGTCCCTGCCGCCGAGCAGGTTGCCGAGCAGGCGGAACAGCGCCGAAAGCTGCTGGTCTTCGGTCGTGTCCGAACCGCACATGCGGTTCCTGTTCTTGGAGTTGGTGTAGCGGATGCCGGCCTTGAATGTCAGCTGGTCGCTGAGGTCGTATTCACCGTTGGCGAACACGGCGTAGTTGTCCATCCGGCCGCGATTTCGCACGTCGGATTCATGGATGAAGTTGGTGCCGGCGTTGCTCAGCGAGTTGTCGCCGTAGGTGATGATCTGAAGCTCGTAGACCTTGCTGTGGTTGTAGTTGGCACCCAGCGTCCAGCGGAAGCGCTGCCCTGGCGCCGACGCGTTGGACAGGCGCAGTTCCTGGTTGAAGTCGTCGATCGTGCCATCGCCTTGCGGGTTGTCGACCAGTTCGAACTGCGAACCATCGAGATCGAACGCCATGTTCTGCGAGAGGTGGTTGTAAGTGGTGATCGAGGTCAGCGTCACAGTGTCTGAGACGTTGAGATCGCCGCGCAGGAAGGCCTGAACGATCTTGCGGTTGCCGCGCGGCTCAGCCGAATCGGTGTCGGACTGGGTGCCGACGCCGCGGCGGCCGCGATTGGACCAGTTGGCGGCGCGCAGATTGCGCGGCGCCAGCGGGGCGTTGAGTTCTTCCGGGGTCGGGGCGGCGGGGTTCGAGGGCAGCGAGGCGATGATCTGCAGCGCCTGCGGCTCCGACCGGTCGACAGAACCATTGATGTTGAGTTCGAACTTGAGCTTGTCGGAGGCCTGCCAATCGGTGATCAGGCGCGCGGCGATATAGTTCTGCTCGCCGTTCCGGTCATCGCGGGTGAAGTTGTACTGCCAGGCATCGCGATGCATCGCATCGACGGCAAGGCGCATGCCCACCGTCTCGCTGACCGGGCCGCTGACATACATCGTGCCGTGGACTTCGTTGAAGCGGCCATAGTCGAGGTTGAAGCCGGCCTGCAATTCCTTGGTCGGCTTGGCTGCAACGAAGTTGATCGCGCCACCGGTCGAGTTCTGGCCGAACAGGGTGCCCTGCGGACCCTTGAGCACTTCGACGCGCTCCAGATCATAGAGCGAGTGGCCGGCGAGCACCGGGAAGGGCATCGGGGCCTGATCGAGCGAGAGGCTGACGGCGGGGTAGACGCCGAGCGAGTCCGAGTTGAAGCCGATGCCGCGAAGGGTGAACACCGGGGTGCCGTGGGTCGAGGGCGCGAGGGCGAGGTTCGGCACGGCCTTGGCCAGTTCGTCGAGCCGAACGATGTTGCGCTTGTCGAGCAGCGTCGTGTCGAACGCGGCGACGCTGGCGCCGACCTTGCTGATGCTTTCACTGCGCTTGTTGGCAGTGACGATGATTTCGCCGACGGGGGCTTCCTCGGCAGCGGCCCCTTCCGCTGCGGGGGCCGCGAATGCCGGGTGGGCGAAAGTTGCCAGACCTATGGCGGTCGATGCCGCCAGGATGCTGCGCCTGATGTTGCTCATTTCCCTCTCCTTTGTGTTGTCGTTTTGTTGTTGTGGTTTCAGGCGGACCGGGTTCGTCAGCCCTTCACCAGATCTGAAAATACGCCGATCGCACGCCTCAGGATGCGGTCGGCTGTCGGGAAGGCGGCCCGCATGGTGGCAAGGCCGTGGATGAGGCCCCTGGCCTCCATGAAATGCACTTCCATCCCCGCCGCGGCCATGCGTCCGGCCATCGCCCGGCCCTGATCGCGCAAGGGATCGAGCCCCGCTGTAAGGATCACCGCCGGGGGCAGGGCAGCGGGGAGCGGATGCAGCAGGGGCGATGCTGCAGGGCCTGCCGCGTCACCTTCGCCTGGCAGGTAGTCGGCTGCGAAGCGCGCAAGGAGCTTGGCATCGAGGATGAAGCCTTCGCCGAATGCCTTGTACGAGCCGTGATCGGGCGCGGTGCAATCGAGCCAGGGGTAGACTAGCAGCTGCGCCTTGACCTTTTCCGCGCCAAGCGCGGCCGCCACGTAATACGCCAGATTGCCGCCAGCGCTGTCGCCTGCCGTGGCAAGGCCGGTAACGGGGGCTTCCAGCTCCTCCGGGCTGCCGAGCACAAATTCTGCGGCCGCCACGCAATCGTCATGGCCGGCGGGGAAGGGCTGCTCCGGCCCCATGCGGTAGTCGGCAGCGACGACGCGGCAACCGGTGATCGCGGCGATCGTGCTGCAGACCGGGTGGTGGGTCTCCAGATCGCCGATCACCCAGCCGCCGCCATGCATGTAGAGAACGACCGGGCCGGCAACGGCCTCGCCCGGGAAATAGGCACGCAAGCCGCAGGTTGGGCCGGCGATGTCCTTCCAGCGTACGCCCGCTTCGGGCGGCACATCGAACAGCGCACCCATCTGCAGATAGACGGCGCGCATGTCCGTGGCAGACAGGTCGGCAAGGTGCGGGCCGCCCTGTTCGGCGATCCCGGCGAGCACGGCTGCGGTTTCCGGCAAGACAAACGGTTCTTCCATCAAAGGACTCCTGCGACCTGCAAAATCACATTCGGCCCGCTGCGAGCATGCGCGCGGGCTTCGGCAAGCGATCGCCGCAATACGGCTTGTTCCTGACCGCCAAGCACCATCCGAAATGGGCTTGCGGCAAATATCTGGAAAATAACGACAACCCCCAAAAATCTAGCTACATATCAGGAAAGCTAGGCGAATGGGCGGTCTCGCACCATGTCGCTGCGCGCCAAGTTATTGACGGATGTGGCCAGCGACCGCTACGTTCACAAAAAACAAGGCAGCACTAGGGGAAAGAGGAGGGGATGGAGCATGGACTCCAATGCACTCTACGCGACCTTGCCGGACCTGAGCGCACGGATCATGCGCAGCGCCCTGGCCAGCCAGGCCACGGTCGATTGGGATGATTTCTGCCGCACCAGCCATGTCCGGCCGGTGCGGCTCGATGCCCATTCCGGCCAACTGCTCGCGCAGGAGGAACTGCAGCTGCAGAAGTCGTTTGCGGTCTGCACGGCCGAAGCGCGCAACATCTGGTTCGATGTTGGCCTTCGCTACCGCGCGATAAAATACGGCGAGCTTGGCCTCGCGATGATCACTGCGCGCACTCTGGGCGAGGCGCTGCAGATTGCCTGCCGCTGCCAGTCGCTCACCTATTCGCTGATTAATTATCGCTATGCTCTGGCGCCCAACGGTGCCTTTGCGCTCATCGGCAGCTGCGTCAAGCTGGCGGGGCCGCTGCATGATTTCACCCACTACCGCGATCTTGGTGCGATCCGCACCCTCGTTGCCGATCTGATGGGCGGGATCCTGCCGCTCGAGCGCGTCACGCTGACCACGCCGCCCCCGCCGGACTGGGCACAGCAGCAGCACCATTTTCCGTGCCCCGTGCAGTTCAACGCCGATCAGACGCAGTGGCTGTTCCTGCCGGGCGCGGCGAACCTGCCGCTGCCGATGGCCGATAGCGATCTCGTCACGCTCTACAGCTCCCGCTGCGACACCATGCTGCGCCGCGCTCAGACGGATGGCACGATCAAGGGTCGGCTTGCTGCCCGGCTCAGCCGCAGCGACAGCGAGTTTCCCACCGCCGGCGAGGCCGCGCGCATGCTCGCCCTGTCCGAACGGACGCTTCACCGGCGGCTGGCGGAGGAGGGCACGCGCTTTTCCGCCATGATCGACGAAGCGCGCTACAGCCGGGCGCGCGAACTGCTGACCGATGGGCACATGACGATCGAACAGATCGCGGTGGCGGTTGGTTTTGCCGAACCGTCCAGCTTCTCCCGCGCGTTCAAGCGCTGGTCGGGCATCGGTGCGCTGGAATACCGGCGGCAGACCCAGAGCAAGGACACGCGTCCCGCCTGAGGTCTGCCGCCCGGGTTGTCAGGTATAGGCGAATTCGGCGCCGTCGAGATCGACCGCCGGAATGTCTTCCGCCTCGCGCCAGTAGTCCTGCGTGTGGCGCCATTCAGGCTGCTCGCCGAGACGCTTGGGCAGCTTGTCCATGTCGCGCATCAGGTAGCTGGGATTGAAGTTGTCGTCCTCGATCCACGGCAGCAAAGGCTCGTTCGCCAGTGCGGGCGGGATCACGATGTTGACTTCCTTCGCGCCCTTCTCGTCCATGTGGCGCAGCATGCGGCACACGAAATCGCCCAGCAGATCGACCCGCAGCGTCCATGCCGCGCGGAAATAGCCGAAGACCCAGACCATGTTGGGCACGCCTTCGAACATCATGCCGCGGTAGGTCGCCTTCTCCGACCAGTCGACCGGCTTGCCATCCACTTCGAATTCGATGCCGCCCATCATCAGCAGCTTGAAGCCGGTCGCCGCCATGACGATGTCCGCCTTCAGCTCGTCGCCCGAGCCGAGCTTGATCCCGCTGTCGGTGAAATGGTCGATGGTATCGGTGATCGCCGACACCTTGCCGTCGCGGATGCGCTCGAACATGTCGCCATCGGGAATGAAGGCGAGGCGCTGCTGCCAGGGGCGATAGCGCGGCGTGAAGTGCGGTTCGAACTGGAAGTCCGGCCCGGCATACTGGCGGATCAGTTCCTTCAGTTCCTCGAACACGAGGTCCGGCTCTGCCCGCGCACGATGATCGAGCATCTTGAGGTTGTGCAGGTAATCCAGCCGCACGACGCGGTGCACGGTGTCCTCGTCCACGCCGATCTCGCGCAGCCGGTCGGCCAGATCGCTGCGGTTGGGATAGCAGTAGAAATAGGTCGGCGAGCGCTGCAGCATCGTCACATGCTTGGCCTTGTCGGCGAGCACCGGGATCACCGTCGCGGCGGTCGCGCCCGAACCGATGACGACCACGTCCTTGCCGGCATAGTCGATGCTGTCGTCCCACTTCTGCGCGTGGACGAGCAGGCCCTTGTAGTCCGCCATGCCAGGCCAATCAGGCAGGTAGGGGTTCTGGTGGTCGTAGTAGCCCTGGCACATCCACAGGAAGTTGGCGCGATAGGTCGGCCCTTCCGAGCCATCCGTCAGCTTCGTCTCGACCGTCCAGAGCTTCTCGGCCGTGGACCACGAACAGCGCGTGATCAGCGTGCCGAAGCGGATCGCCTTGCCGAGATCGTTCTCGGCGAGCACGTCGCGCAGGTACTTGCGGATTTCCTCGGCCGTGGCGATCGGCGGGCCGACCCAGGGCTTGAAGCGGTAGCCGAAGGTATAGAGATCCGAGTCAGAGCGGACGCCGGGGTACTTGTGGGTGTGCCAGGTGCCGCCGATGTCGTCCTTGGCCTCGAGCATCACGAAGCTCTTGTCGGGGTTCTGCGTCTTGAGGTGATAGGCGCTGCCGATGCCCGAAATGCCGGCACCCACGATCAGGACGTCGAAATCCTGCGTTGCCGCGCCCGATGTCTGCTGCGGCTTTTCCATTACTTCGGTCACATCACGCTCCCATTCGGCCTGTGCCCGGTCGCGATAGGCATCGCTCCGGCTATGGTCACGAATGTCGCCAAGACGGCGCCCGATGCAACGTCGCAGCCTGCCAACTAACTGGCCGGGGCTGCCATTCGGCCTGTGGCCACTTGCAGGCGGTGCCGATGGACCAGCCCCGCCTGCCGCGGCAGCGCGGTTCGCCTAGAGCCCGGCGCCCGCGCGCATTTCCTCGATCAGCTCGAAATGGAATGCCAGCATGCGGTCATCCGGCTGTTGCGGCCCGAAGAAATCCATTTCGGGATCGACCACTTCGGTCCGGACACCCGCCAGCGCTTCGATCAACGTGTGTCCGCAGAACGGCACATAGGCTTCCGAGTAGCCGCCTTCATGCACCACGGCGAGGCGCCCGCCGCATAGCTCCTCCGCCACCTTGACCATGCGTTCGGTCATCGCGCGGTAGCTTTCAGAGTGGAGCATCTGCCGAGCAAGCGGATCCGCCGCATTGGCATCGAGGCCGCTGGCGATCACGATCAGATCGGGCTGGTACCGCTGCAACGCCGGGATCACCACGCGGTCGAGCGCGCGCAGATAAGTCTCGTGCCCACTACCGGCGGGCAGCGGCACATTGAGATTGAAACCGAGGCCTTCGCCTTCGCCGCGATCCTCGTGGCCGGTGTAGCCCGGCGGGAAGCAGCGGTCCTGGTGGATGGAGATCGTCAGCACGTCCGCGCGATCATAGAAGATGCTCTGCGTGCCGTTGCCATGGTGCACATCCCAATCGACCACCGCGACCTTGCCAAGGCCGTGCTTCGCCTTGGCCGCATCGATGGCGATGGGGATGTTGGCGAGCAGGCAGAAGCCCATCGGCTGGTCGGCCAGACAGTGGTGCCCCGCCGGACGGCACAGCGCATAGGAATTGCGCGCACGGCCGGTCACGACCGCGTCCACTGCTTCGATGGCAAGGCCGGCCGACAGCGTCGCCAGTTCGAAACCGCCCTTGCTGAAGGGCGCGAACAGGCCGAGCTCACCGCCGCCTGCATCGCTCACCCGCTTGAATTCGTCGATGTAGCTCGCGGGGTGGATGCGCAGCAGATCCTCACGCGTGGCGGGAGCTGCGCTACGCATTTCGAGATGCTGGTCGAGACCCGAGGCGCGGACGAGATTGAGGAGGCGGCGCTTCGAGGCCGGCGTATCGGCCCCGTAGCTGCCCGAAGGCGGCTCGACCCAGTCGCCGATCGGAAAGAACAGCGCCTGCACCCCGGTGCAATGCCAGAAGGTGCGCTCGTCGGTCAGGAACAGTGTTGCGTCGCTCATTCGGTTTCCCCTCGCTCGCGGAGTACGCCTTTGTCTCCGCCGTGTGTGGTGCCAGCACCTTGGTCTGGTGATTCTGCCCACCGGTCTGTGTATCAGCTTCCGGCGAGGGAACGGTCCTGCCGAATCTGTGTGGACTGGCATTAGGCCGGGGCGCCACGGCCTCTGGCTTGGCTGCAATGGCCAATATGTGTTGCGACTGGTGAAATGGGCTGCAGGATTCGACCAGTTCATCCGGCTGACGGCGCATAGCACTGAGCACAATCAGCCGATGCACCGCCCGGTCCCGGGCCGGTCCGAAAGGAAGCTCGCCAAGCGCATTCTGGCGAGCGGACTTGCCCTCGGTGCACAAACATCGCAAAGTTCCGGCCTCATCTTGCGGCAAACCCGCGCAGAACCCGGCCAGAACGGATAAACCCCGCATGGACAAACTCGACCGCCAGCTCCTCGCCTTGCTTCAGGTCGATGCCTCGCGCGCCCACGCCGATCTCGCCAAGCTCGTCAATCTCTCCGCCAGTCAGGTCTCCCGCCGCGTCGCCCGGCTTGAGGCGGAGGGATATATCCGTGCCACGGTCGCACTGCTCAGCGAAGCGGCGCTCGGCCTTCAGGTCGAAGCCTACGTCGCTGTCGCCATGGCCAGCTACGCGCCCGAGGTCGTGCGCGGCTTCCATGCCCGCATCTCCGCGCTGGATGAAGTGCTCGATTGCCGTGCCACCACCGGCGATTCCGATTATCTCCTGCGCATCGTCGCGCGCGATCTTGCGTCCTATTCGCGGTTGATGAACGAGCAGCTTCTCGGCCACGGCGATGTCGCCAGCGTCCGTTCCAGTGTGGTGCTCGACCGGATCAAGCACACCACCAGCCTGCCGCTGCCTGCCATTTCCGGGAGAGAACCATGATCAAGCTCACCTTCTGCCTCCACCGCCTGCCGCACCTCAGCCGCGCCGAGTTTCAGGACTACTGGCTGAACACGCACGGGCCCCTTGTTGCCAGCGTCCGCAATGCCCTGAAGATCCGGCGCTACGTCCAGCTTCACTCGCTGCCTGATACAGACAACGCCCCCTTCGCCGTGGCCCGCGGCGCGCCCGAACCCTTCGACGGTGTCGCGCAATTGTGGTGGGACAGCCTCGAAGACCTCGCCAGCAGCTCGCCCGAAGCCATTGCCGCCGGCGCGCTGCTTCTTGAGGACGAGCGCAAGTTCATCGATCTGCCGCGCTCGCCCTTATGGCTGGGCGTGGAGCACGAGATTTTCGGCTAGGCATCTGCCAGCAGTGCGGGAGCATGGCGCGTGAGCGCCGCTCCGCCGATCCCGCGCATGCCCTGCGCCGCGAGCGCGGCAACCACCCGTGCCGGATCGAGCGCCTGCACCGCGATGCCCTCCTGCAGCGCCATCGCCGCCGCCGTCCCTGCTGCTTGCCCCATCGCCATGCACTGCGGCATGCCCCGTACCGAGGCGAAGGCCGCCGGGTCCGCACAGACCAGCCGCCCGGCAAACAGCAGGTTGGCGGGTGCTTCCGGCACCATCGCGCGAAAGGGAATGGTATAGTAATCGCCCGAGGCCACGATCGCATCATGGGTCATGTCTGCGTCCCCGCGCATCACGTCATCGATGGGGTTGTCGCAGGCCACAATGCCATCTGAAGGCTTCGCGCCAGCGCGCAGATCGCTTGCCAGAATGCGGTGCACCGCTTCCAGCTTGCGCGTCTCGCGCACACCCACCGTCGGCCCCAGCTCGCTCATCCGCGCGTGCTCGAAGCCCGGCACATGGCCCACGAGGAACCGCGCCAGCTGGTGGCACCGCCGCCGCCCTTCCTGCGTTGCGCGCGCCACGGCCTGCGGGTCGGTCCCGTCCACGCCGCGGATATGCACCGAATTGCAGAACACCGTATCGCGGTGAAAGCCCTTCATCAGATAGAGCTTGGCCAGATCGGGATGGAGCAGCCCCGCTGCGATGCCGGCTGCCGCCTCTTCCTCGAAATAGGGATCGCCCTTGGCAAAGACGCGCGCCCAGTCCGCCCCGATCATCGAGAACGAGAGCGTCACCCCCATCATGTTGCCGCGTCCGTCGCCCACCATGAACGGCACGCCCGCGCGCGCCGAGGTATCGCCGTCGCCCGAACAGTCGATCACCATGTCGGCCTCGATCACCATCGGTCCGGTGCGGTCGGTGCAATCCACGCGGGCGATCCGCCCATGTTCCAGCACCGGCGCGCCCGCAAAGGTATTCAGATGCACCTCGACGCCGGCATCCTCCAGCATCTGGAACATCGCGAAAACAGCCGCTTCGTGGTCATAGATCACTTCGGCTCCGAAGTTCTCCAGCGTCGACGGGCGCACTTGGGCCATCGGCGGTTCCATCGCCAGCAGGTGGTCCGTCAGCTCGCCAAACACCCCGCCGATGCTCCGCCCGGTCGGATAGCCGCCGCCCCAGGGCATACCCGGGCAGAACGCCATGACTCCGCCGATCTTGCTCGTCCCCTCGATCAGCCGCACGCTGGCGCCCTGCCGCGCCGCGCCCAGCGCCGCGCCGAAACCAGCCGTGCCGCCACCGATCACCAGCACATCGGCCCGCAGTTGCCGCACCATCATTCCCCCGAAACCTGTTCGCACACAGCAAACGCGATTTGCCCGGTCCATGCAACCGCGCTTAAGGTGGCGCAAAGGCCGCTGCCAGCGAGGCCCACCCGGAGAGCACCTTCATGACGTCCATCGCCGATCCCCTCGTCCTCCCCTGCGGCGCGGTCCTGCCCAACCGGCTCGCCAAGGCCGCGATGACCGAGGGGCTGGCCGATCCGCAAGGCCGCGCCACGCCCGAACTCGCGCGGCTCTATGGCCTCTGGGCCGATGGCGGCTCGGGCCTGCTCATCACCGGCAACGTCCAGATCGACCGTGATCACCTCGAACGCCCGGGCAACGTGATCATTCAGGGGCCGCAGGACGAAGCCGCACTCGCGGGCCTTACTGCCATGGCGAGTGCCGGGACACGTGCTGGCAATCACATCTGGATGCAGATCAGCCACGCCGGCCGCCAGACGCAGATCACTGTCAACCCGCACCCCAAGGCGCCCTCCGCCGTCGCGGTCGGCCTGCCCGGCAAGCAGTTCGGCCTGCCCGAGGCGCTGACCGAGCCCGAGATCCTCGATCTTATCGAACGCTTCGGCGTGGCCGCCGAAGTCGCCAAGGCCACCGGCTACACCGGCGTGCAGATCCACGCCGCGCACGGCTACCTGCTCTCGCAGTTCCTCAGCCCGCGCGCCAACTTGCGCAGGGATCAGTGGGGCGGCACGCTTGAGAACCGTGCCCGCATGCTGATGGCCGTGGTGGCTCGGGTGCGGGCAGGGGTAGGGCCGGAGTTCCCCATCGGCGTGAAGCTCAACTCGGCCGATTTCCAGAAAGGCGGCTTCGCGTTCGAAGACAGCATGCTCGTCGCGCGCTGGCTGCAGGATGCGGGCGTTGATCTGCTCGAAATCTCCGGCGGCTCCTACGAACAGCCCGCGATGATGGATATCCCCGGCATGGAAGCCCCTGACGCGCCGCCGAAGCAGGCATCCACCATCGCGCGTGAGGCCTATTTCGTCGATTTCGCCAAGACGATGCGCGCCTCGCTCACCATGCCGCTCATGGTCACTGGCGGTTTCCGCACCCGCCGCGCCATGAACACCGCGCTGGAGCAGGGCGGGGCAGATGTCATCGGCCTCGGCCGCCCGCTCTGCGTCGATACCGCCGGCCCGGCCAAGCTGCTGGCAGGCGCCGAGGAACTCGACCGCTGGGAAAACAGGCTCAAGCTTCTGCCGCCGTGGCTCTCGTTCCTTGGCAGCCTCAAGATGATGCGTGCGGTCGAAGGCTTCGCCGTCACCTACTGGTACTACGCCCAGATCGATGCCATCGCCCGCACCGGCAAGGCCAATATCGGCATTGCGCCGTTCTCGGCGCTGCTGTCGATCCAGAAAGCCGGCAAGGCGTGGCTCAAGGCACGGAAGTAAGGGCCCTCACTTCCGCGTGAATACCACTTTGCCACCAAACAGCGTCATCATGCAGCGCATGTCCTTGAGGCTTGCCGTCGGCACCGCGTAGGGATTGCGGTCCCAGATCGCGACGTCCGCCAGCTTGCCTACCTCGAGCGAGCCCGTCTCCTTCTCGAGGAACAGCTGCCGCGCTGCCCAGATCGTGTGGCTCTTCATGGCGGTGTGGATATCGACCGCCTCTGCCGTGCCGAAAGGCGCCTTGCCGAAGCGGTCGCCATCAGGCTCGCGCGCGACCGAGGACCACAGGCCATAGCGCGGCGCATAGGGCGTCACCGGATAGTCCGATCCGTCGCTGTAGACGATGCCGCGCTTCACATAGGTCGCGTAGGGCATCATCTTCTGGCTGCGCTCCGGACCCCAGCCAGCGGCGAGCGCATCGCCGAGGAACCAGAGAAACTCCGCCTGTGCTTCAGGATATCCTGCGTCGTACTTCTTCTGCAGGTCTGCCATGACGTCGATGGCATGCTCCGTCGGTAGGTTGGCGTGGATCAGGCTGTGTCGCAGGCCCTGTTTCGGATACTTCTTCAGCGCATCGGCATAGGCATCGACCACGGTATCGATCGCCCGGTCGCCAATAGCATGCGTGCCGATCGGCATGCCTTCCTTCGTGAACAGGTCCACCATCTGGCGGTAGACATCGGTGCCCATCATCGGGAAGCCCGTGCCCGGATTGGCATGCGAGGCGTCCGTCTCGAACGGCTTGTAGACCCACGCCGTGCGCCCCGCGCCTGATCCGTCGAGGAAAATCTTCACCCCGCAGACATCGAGGTTGCGGCCCTTCATCGCGGCCAGTTCCCGCTTGCGCTGCCGGTAATCATCCACCGCCGCGCGCGCCGCGGTCATGTCAGTCTGCGCGAACGTCAGCGTGCAGACGTGGACGTTCAGCGGCGCCTGCTTCGCCGCCGCAGCATAGACGTCCCACTGCAGGCGCCCGGTGCGCGGGTCCTTGAAGCCCGTCAGCCCTTCGGAGAGGGCGCCTTCGATCACATGGGTCAGCCCCTTGGCGCGCGTTGCCGCGTCGACCGGTGGAACCAGCTTGTCGAGCACGTCCTGCGCGCTGTCATAAAGCACGCCGTTGAGCGCGCCGCTCGCGTCCTTGTCGAAGCGCCCGCCTTCCGGATCAGGCGTCTTGGCGTCAACTCCGGCCAGCTTCAGCACCGCGCTGTTGACCAGCGTGTAGTGCCCTGTCGTATTCCCCAGCGCGACGGGATGACCGCCGGACACTGCATCCAGCTCCGCCAGCGAGGGCGGCCGGTGCTCGGCAATGCGGCTCTCGTTCCAGCCCGAACCCGTCACCCAGGCGCCCGGCGGCAATTCCGCCACCCGCGCCTTCACCCGCGCAAGGAAATCGGCAACGCTGGAAGCCTCGCCCAGTTGCAGGTTGGCGACTTCATCGATCCCGCCTTCAAGCATATGGGCATGGGCATCGATCATTCCCGGCGTCGCGGTGCGGCCCGCCAGATCGATCACCTTGGTGCGCTTGCCGATAAAGGCGCGGATGGCCTTGTCGCTGCCCAGCGCGACAATCCGCCCGCCGCGGATCGCCATGGCCTGCACCACGCGGTCCTTGGCATCCACCGTCAGGATCGTGCCGCCGCGCAGCACCGTGTCCGCCGGCGCCGGAGCCTTCGCCGCTGCCGCCGACGCCGCCAGAACCAGCGCCAGCGCGCCTGAAACAGCCAGTTTCCTCATTGCAATCCCCCCGTCCACCCGAATGAACAAGGGGTACGCTCGCCCCCCGCGCTGTCAAGCACTGGCGAAGGGGGTCACCATGCCGCTTCGCCGCTGTCAGTCCGCAGGCCCTGCCATCCCTGAAAGTGCGGGCGCAGTTCCTCTGGCAAGTCGGCGATGAAGCGATGATCCAGCGGGTAATGCGGCATCGCCGCTGCCACCGATTAGATTATCCCACAATTCCCGGATTCCGAAGTATGTGGGACAAATTCCGGGAGTCAGCTGCCTCATGGCATCATGCGCTGCAGTTCCTTCTCGCCATCAAGGAACTGATGCTTGAGCGCGCCGATCACATGCAGCGCGAACAAGGCCCACAGCGCATAGCCAAGGATCTCGTGTGCCTCGCCAAAGCTGTCGTGGACGCTCTTCTTGGTTACCTCGTCCAGCCCCATCACCATGCTGATGCGCGGCCATTCGAACAGGCCGAACCACTGCATCGGATGCGTCGCGGCGTCCTTCCAGGCTGAATCCATGATCCACCCCGTAAGCGGCATCGCGAAGATGAAGGCATAGAGCGCCCAGTGCGCCGCATGGCTCGCTTTCACTTCCCACGGCTTGTAGCTGGCGGGCAGGGCAGGGGGGCGGTGCGTCAGGCGCCAAAGGAGCCGCATCACGGCAAGGCCCAGCACCGTCACGCCGATGGATTTGTGCGCATCGATCAGCGGTCGCACGTTCTCGTCGCCCGCAGCTTCCCAGATATTGGGCAGCAGCAGGTTCACGAAAATGCCCAGCGCGATGATCCAGTGAAGCGCAATCGCAATTCCGGTGTACTTCTTGACCATGATAACCCCTGCGGTCGTTGATCGATTATGATCAAATGTTCATCGAACTGCCCGTGATACGCAATAGCCGGTTCAGCTTGGCAAGGCTATGGGCCCCGCCATGCCGTCCCTCAACGCCGTTTTGCTCGCCGAGTCTCCCCGCTTCACGCCGCGCCCCATCCCGCTGGTCAGCCGGCTGATCGGGATTGCCGCGCCGCTTCTCTTCGTCGTGCTCACGTTCCAGGCGTTCCAGCGCCAGGACCTCGGCATGTGGTCGGTCGGCGTTGCCTATATCCTTTACGATACCGCGCTGCTGCTGTTCACCGCGTGGCAGATCCGCAAACTGGTGGCCGATACCGCCCGGCCCGTGGCCCATACCGCCGATGCACCGACCTTGGGCGTCATCGTCGCGGCGCACAACGAGGCAGGTGTCATCCACCTCACGATCAATCGCCTTCTCGCGCAGGCCCAGTCGCCCGAGGCGATCCTCATTGCCGACGACGGGTCTAGCGATACCACTCCCGCCGTGATGCTCGAAACCTATGGCCTTGCCGTGCCCTGCATCGGCGGGATGGCCGAAACCGTGATCGGCGCCACTCGCCTGCAATGGCTGCGCCTGCCCCATGGCGGCAAGGCGCGTGCGCTCAATCAGGCGCTGCAGCACGCGCGCACCGATGTCGTGCTCACCGTCGATGCCGATACCCTGCTGGAGCCCGGCGCGATTGCCGCCATGCGCACCGCCTTCCTGCGCGATCCTGCGCTGGTCGCCGCCACCGGTGTGCTTCAGCCGATCTGCGGGCCTTCGCTTTCTGGCCGCCTGTTCGAATGGTTCCAGTCCTACGAATACGTGCGCAACTTCCTCTCGCGCCATGCGTGGATGCAGCTCAATGGCCTGCTGCTGATCTCCGGCGCTTTCGCCGCGTTCCGGCGCGAGGCGGTGCTCGCCGTCGGCGGCTTCGATCCCGATTGCATGGTCGAGGATTACGAGCTCATCCACCGCCTCCACCGCCATTCGAACGATCACGGCCTCGGCTGGCACGTCAGCGTCGTCGGCGGCGCGCTCGCCCACACCGATGCCCCGGCCACGATCCGCGGCTTCCTCAAGCAGCGCCAACGCTGGTTCGGCGGCTTCCTCCAGACGCAGCACTGGAACCGCGACATGGTCGGCAACAGCCGCTACGGCCTTGTCGGCACGCGCATGCTGCCGGTGAAGGCGCTCGATACGCTGCAACCGATTTACGGCCTCGCCGCCTTCGCGATCCTGATTTTCCTCGTCGCAACAGGACGCTTCACCCTTGCTTTCCCGATCCTCCTCGTGATGATCGCCAAGATCGTGATCGATCTCACCTTCCACCTCTGGTCGCTCGGCATCTACAAGCGCTGGACTGGCCGGCGCGAGGGGCTGCGCTTCTTCCCTGCGCTGATCGCCGCGCTGGCCGAGCCCTTTACCTTCCAGCTCCTGCGCCACACCGGCGCGGCGCTCGGCTGGTATGCTTTCCTCACCGGCAGCCAGACCTGGACCCGCGCCACCCGCAGCGCGCTGGAGCATCAGGCCTGAACCCTTGCCGCTGCCGGATTAGTCCGATCCGGACCCCTCGGGCTTGCGCTGACCTCCGCCCTTGGGCAAGTCCGTTGCGGATGCGGGACAGGGGCGCACGTGCGGCATGATCGTCGGAATTGATCTCGGGACCACCAACAGCGCGATTGCCGTGTGGCAGGATGATGCGCCGCAGCTGATCCCCAATGCGCTGGGCGAAATGCTCACGCCCTCGGCCGTCTCGGTCGACCGCGACGGCACGACATATGTCGGCGCGGCCGCGCTTGATAGGCTCGCGACTCAACCCGAAAACACCGCCACCAGCTTCAAGCGCTATATGGGGACCGAGCGCAAGCTGCGCCTTGGCAAGAAGGAGTGGCGCCCCGAAGACCTCTCCGCGCTCGTCTTGCGCACGCTCTGCGATGATGCGGAAGCCTTGCTCGGTACGCGCCCGGTCGAGGCGGTGATAACCGTGCCGGCCTATTTCAACGACCGCCAGCGCAAGGCGACCCGCCATGCCGGAGAGCTTGCCGGCCTCACCGTACGGCGCCTGATCAACGAGCCGACCGCCGCCGCATTGGCCTTCGGCCTGCAGGATCAGGAGGACCGCGAACCCTTCCTCGTGTTCGATCTCGGTGGCGGCACGTTCGACGTCTCGATTGTCGACAAGTTCGAGGGCGTCGTCGAAGTGCGCGCCTCGGCGGGTGACAACCGGCTCGGCGGCGATGATTTTAACACCGCGCTCGCGGCCCGGATGAAGCCGATTGTCGATCCCGATGGCCGGCTGGAAAAGCTCGATGCCCGCCAGCGCGAGGCGATGCTGCACCGCGCTGCCGAAACCACCCGGCGCCAACTCTCGGTTGAGGACAAGGCGACTTTCGCTGTGGTGATCGGCGAAGACCGCCTCACAGCCGAAGTCACTGCCGAGATGTTCGAGGCGGCCTGCGAGGATCTCCTGCGCCGCCTGCGCGAACCAGTCGCGCGGGCACTGCGCGATTGCGCGTTCGATGTGGCGGAACTGGGCGATATCGTCCTCGTCGGCGGTTCGACCCGCATGCCGGTCGTCCGCAAGGCGATCACGCGCATGTTCGGCCGCTTCCCCAACAGCTCGGTCCATCCCGACCACGCGGTCGCGCTGGGCGCAGCGATCCAGGCAGGCCTCCTCAGCCGCGATGCCGCGCTTGATGAAATCCGCATCGCCGATGTCTGCCCCTTCACGCTGGGCGTCGATTCGGTCGAACGCGATTCGCGGGGCGGCATGCAGCACGGCATCTTCTCGCCGATCATCGATCGCAACACGCCGGTGCCGGTCAGCCGCATGAGCAGCTACTTCACCGTGCAGGACAACCAGAAGGAAGTCCTGTTCAACATCTACCAGGGCGAGGCGCGCGAGGTTTCGGGCAATATCCACCTCGGCGCGGTCAAGGTCCCTGTGCCCGCGCGTCCGGCAGGGCAGGCTGGGGCGGACGTGCGCTTCAGCTATGACAGCAGCGGCCTGCTCGAAGTGGATGTCAGCGTCCACGAAACCGGGGTCACCCGCACGCTGGTGATCGCGGGCGAGGCCGAGACACTGACCGACCGCGAAGTCGCCGCCCGGCGCGATGCTCTCGCCAAGCTCAAGTTCCACCCGCGCGAAGATGCCGAGAACGTTGCGCTCATGGCCCGCGCCGAGCGCATCTACGAGGATTTTGTGGGCGATGAGCGGCGCATGATTGGCCAGTGGATCACCGATTTCGCAGGCGCGCTCGATAGCCAGGATCCCCGCCGCATTGCCGAGGCTCGCGCGATGCTGCAACAGCAGCTGGAGGCAGCCAGCGGAACCTCGCCGCTGTGACGCCGTCCGCCGCGCTCAGGCATCTCGGCCTCCGCGCCGGCGCCGATGTCCCCGCCATCCGCAAGGCCTATGCCGCGCTTTACAAGGCGATGGACCCGGATGCCGATCCGGAAGGCTACGCCCGCCTGCGGCAGGCCCGCGACATTGCCCTGCGCGCCGCCAAAGTCGCCGCCGCCCCGCCGCCACCCGCTGAGCCCGAAGCGCCTGCCGAGGCGGCTGCACCGCCGCCTGCCCCGTGGGTCTATGGCGCGCCGACGGTCGCAATCGAGAGCGCCGCCGAATCCCCGCTCCTCAACGCCGGGCAAGTCCCTCATGCCGAGCCCGTTTCTGCCGAACCCCAGCCGATCCAGGCCCCCGCCGCCTCTGCGGCAGCCCTGCGGGCGCTGGCAGGCCCGCCGCTGCTCGAAAGCGCCGAGCCGCCGCGTGCTTACGTCGGCTATCTCGCGCAGCCAGATATCGACCTTGCGCGCCTGCTTCATGATCCTGAGGCCGATCTCGCCCCGCTGACCGACGATCAGGAGGCCTTCGCCCAGCGCTGCCTCGGTGCATTGCTGACCGAAGCGGCCACCGCCGATCTCACCCGCCACGCGCGGATCGAAGACTGGCTCGCCGATCTCCTCGCCGAAACATGGCCCCGCAGCGCGCCGTTGCTGCGCCCCGCGGCAGAGGCCTTCGGCTGGGAGAACGAGCGCGGCCAGATCACCGAGCGCTCTTCGATTGCCTGGCTCAACGCACGCCTGCGCGGCCTGCGCTTTCAGGACAAGGTGACCGAGGCCGATCACCCGCTCCACAAGGCATGGGTGGAGTTGACCCGCCCCGGCAGCGCCACGATTGTCGACAAGTTCCGGATCAAGCGCGCCGATATCAACCAGTTGCTCGAAGGCGTGCGCAAGCATTTCCCGGAGCTGGAAAATCACTTCCCCCGCGAACGCGTGGTCTCATGGGGCGATGGCGCGGGAGCAGGCGGAAAAGGCTTCGGCGTATTCCGCATCTTCGGCACCGGGTTCACTTTCAATGCTGGATATGCGATCTCGGTGGTGGTCGGCCTGCAGATCCTGATGGCGGTGCTGCGCGGCGTTTCGCCCGATCCAGTATCGGATCAGCGCTATCTCCGGCCCCCACCCGCCTATACGGCGGCGACCGATCCGCAATTTGGCCAGATCCGCGATGCGGCGGTTCAGGAGGTCTTTGGCAAGGGCAAGACCATCGACTGGCTACGGAAGCAGCAACCTGGCCTCGCCACTGATTTCGAAGCTGACCTCGTCAGCGCCCGTTCGCGTGGGGTCGATACGAAAGGCGCGATCGCCAACGCCGTCGCATTTATACGTGATCGCACCCTACTCGATGGGCGCAATGCTTCAGATGACGTTTTGCGCCAGACCATCGCAGTCCGGCTCGCACTGCTCGATGCAGCGAGCGCAGCCGGGGCCGAAACATGCATGCGGGTCGTTCGGGCGGACTACATCGAGGACTTCACCTTTCCCGACCAAGTGCGCATCAAGGAGCGCCAACTTGCCAGGTCGATGGCTGAACGGGGATTGCTCGCCGCGCCCAATCTCCCTTCGGTGATCAATGCTCGCATTCCCGGCGCATTGATTTCCAAGGTCATTGCCGCGACAGGTCTTTCAGAAAGGCAGGTGCGCGACGCGCTTAGCAAAAAGGGCAAATCCGGTGATCAATGCAAGGTTACCCAAGCCATGCTGCGCGCAGCGCTCAAGTGGCCCGGCAGCGAAGCCGACGACATCCTCCGCGTGATGTAGGCTGAGACCTCTTGCCAGCCTCGCCCCAAGCCCGCACCATGCGCGAGGCATATCGGGGAGGGCAGGGCCATGGCATCACTGGCAATCACGCGGCGCGGTTTCATCGGTCCAGGCGGCGCGCTCACCTTCGCCAGCCTCAGCCCCCGCGCCATGGCGGCCGTGCTCGATCCCGCCCCCACACGCATCTATAGGAACGCGCGCATCCATACGCTCGATCCGGCGATCCCGTCTGCCGATGCCATCGCCATCGCGGGCAGCCGCATTGTCGGCGTCGGCTCCTGGGCCGAGCTCAAGTCGCTTGCTACTTCCCGCACCGAAGTGATTGATCTCGCAGGGCAGGCGATTGTTCCCGGCTTCAACGATGCGCACCTCCATGCGGTGGGTGAAAGCCTCCTCGGCGATGTGCTGGTCGGCAATCCGTTCGAAGTCGAGTTCTTCACCATCGACCGCATCGTCACGCTGCTGCGCGAGCGTGCGCTGCAGACCCCGCCCGGCCGCCTCGTGCGCGGCGAGTTCTACGATGATACCAAGATCAAGGATGGCCGCCCGCTGGTCATGGCCGATCTTGACCGGGTCTCGACCACGCACCCGGTCATCGTCACCCACCGCGGCGGCCATACCGGCGTGGTCAATGGCTATGCGCTGAAGAACGCCGGGATCACCCGCGATACGCCCAATCCCTTTGGCGGCACCTACGACCGCGATGCGAACGGCAATCTCACCGGACGCGTCACCGATGCCGCGCTCAATTTCGTGCGCGATGCTGCGAAGGAACCCGATCTCACCCCCGAACAGCTGCGCGCCCGCGCCATTGCCGGGCAGGCCAAGATCAGCCAGGAGTTCGTCCGCTACGGCCTCACCAGCGTGTGCCACACCGCGCCGGGCCTTGTCGCTGCCAGCACCGGCCTTGCCGACGATTTCGCCGCGATCCAGCAGATCCGCCGCGAGGGGCGTCTGCTCCACCGCGTGACCTACGAAACATCTGGCGCCATGCTCGATGCCATGATCGCCAACGGTATTCGCACCGGCTTTGGCGACGAGTGGATCCGCTTCGGCGCTACCGCCGAGCAGTTCTCCGATGGCTCTTTCTCCGAACGCACGATGTCGCGCGCCACGCCCTATCCCGGCCGCACGCCGCCCTATTACGGCAACATCATGCAGACGCAGGAGGGCCTCGATGCCCTTGTCGAAAAGCAGATGCGCGCCGGCATCCAACCCAATTTCCACGCCAACGGCGATGTCGCCATCGGCATGGTGCTCACCGCCTACGAACGCGGGATGAAGCTCCTCGGCCCGGCCGATCGCCGCCCCAAGATCACCCACTGCACCAATGTCTCGCCCGAACTTGTCGCGCGGATCAAGGCGCTTGGCGCGGTCCCGGCGCTCTTCACCAGCTATGCCTACTACAATGCCGACAAGTTCCATTTCTACGGCGCGGAGATGATGGAACACATGATGGCCTACCGCATGATGATCGATGCGGGCGTCCCCGTCTGCGCCGGTTCCGATTTCCCGCCCGGCCCCTTCGCGCCGCTGATGGGCCTGCAGGGGATGGTAACGCGCAAGGGCTGGAACGGCGAGGTCTGGGGCGCCAGCCAGAAGATCACCGTGATGGAGGGCCTGAAAGTGCTCTCCACCAACGGCGCCCATGCCTCGTTCGAGGACGACCTCAAAGGCACGCTCAGCCCCGGCAAGCTGGCCGATATGGTGATCCTGGATGGCGATCCCGCTGCGATCGATCCCGAAAGGATCAAGGATATCCGGGTGCAGCAAACCCTCGTCGGCGGCGATGTGAAGTACAAGGCGTAAGGACCCCGCACATGACCTACCGCGTCGAGTTCGTTGAACGCACCGGCCTCGAGCTCCTAGAAGGCGGGCGAGGGACAGCACGCTACCGCATGCCGCTCGCCGGCAACGAGAACCACGTTGGCGTGATGTACATGGGCGCCTTCACCGTGCTGGCTGAAGCGACTGCCGCGATACCCGGCATCTCGATCCTAGATACCGCGCGGTTCTACCCGATCATCAAGGACATATCGGTCGCTTTTCACAAAATGGCTGCAACCGATGTCTTCGCCGAATTCGCCCTTGATGAACCCGCACTCGAAGGTCTGCTCGCCGATCTCGAACGCAAGGGAAGTGCGGGCTACCTCGCGGAATTCCCGATACTCGATGCGGGCGGCGTTGTCGTTGCTACCGGCAAGGTCACGGTGAAGCTGCTCTCGCACGATTGGAAGAAAGCCTGATGCGCCGCCTCATTGCCGCCACCGCACTCGCCGTCCTCGCCGCACCGGCCCTTGCCGCCGATTCCGCGCCCTTTGACGCCGTACGCGGCGACCGGGCCGGGGGCTGGACCCCGCAAAGCCGCTCCGAAGTCATGGCGCTGAACGGCATGGTCGCCACCAGCCAGCCGCTTGCCGCCGAAGCCGGATTGGAAGTGCTCCATGCCGGCGGCAATGCCTTCGATGCTGCCATTGCCACTGCCGCCGCGATCAACGTGGTGGAGCCCGAAGCGACCGGCATTGGCGGCGACATGTTCGTCATCGCCTGGGTCGCCAAGGAAAAGCGCCTCGTCGCGCTTGATGCTGCCGGCCGCGCCCCCAGCGGCGCCAGCCTCGAACGGTACCGTCAGATGTTCGGCGCGGCGATGCCCGAGGAAGGCATCCACGCCGCGCTTGTCCCCGGCGCGGTCGATGGCTGGTCAGTATTGCTCGGCCGTTATGGCAAGCTCGGCCTTGGCCCCGCACTCCAGCCCGCCATCCGGATTGCCGAACAGGGCTTCCCGCTCACCGAACGGATCGGCGGCGAATGGCAGGAAAGCGCCAGACTGCTTGCCAAGGATCCGGATTCGGCCAAGACCTATATGCCCGGCGGCAAGTCGCTCGGCTGGGGGGATATTTTCCGCAACCCCGATCTCGCCAAGGCCTTCCGCCTGATCGCCAGCGGTGGGCGCGATGCGTTCTACAAGGGGCCGATTGCGGAAGCGATTGTCGCAAAATCCCAAAGTCTTGGCGGCGGTTTTTCATATCGGGACTTCGATATGATCCACGCCCGCTGGGTCGAGCCGATCAGCACCACCTATCGCGGCTACACGATCCACCAAATGCCCCCGAGCACGCAAGGCTTCGCCGTGCTTCAGATCATGAACATGCTCGAAGTCTGCCCGGCAAGGCTGGGGCTGGATCCCGCAAAGCTCGGTCCGCGCTCTGCCGACTACTGGCACCTGATGGTCGAGGCCAAGAAGCTCGCCTACGCCGACCTCAAGCGCTTCAACGGCGATCCCGATTACTCGGCCATCCCTGTCGCGCGGCTGATCTCCAAGGACTACGCCGCCGAGCAGTGCGGCCGGATCGACATGAAGAAAGCCGCGGCCATTGGCCCCGATGCCCCCGCGCTTGGCGGCACGGCCTATATCACCACGGCCGACAAGGACGGGAATGTCGTCTCGCTGATCTATTCGGTCTACGATTTCTTCGGCTCGGGGGTGACGGTGCCGGGCTATGGCTTCACGCTCAGCAACCGGGGCAATGCCTTCTCGCTCGATCCCAAGAGCCCCAACGCCATCGCGCCCGGCAAGCGCCCGTTCTACACGATCATTCCCGGCTTCGTGACGAAGGACGGCAAGCCCTTCTATTCCTTTGGCGTCATGCAGGGCGGACAGCAGGCGCAGGGGCAGGCGCAGGTTCTTACCAACCTCCTCGCCTTCGGTGCCAACGTCCAGAGCGCCAGCGACGCCGCGCGTTTCAACCACAATCAGCAGACCAATGTGCTGCGTCTCGAAAGCGGGCTAGCCGATCTCGTCGGCGCCGATCTTGCCGGGCGTGGGCACCAGGTCCTGCGCACCGACGGTTCGGAAATGGGCGGCTATCAGGGCATCATGATCGACCCGAGGACCGGCGCCTACCGCGCGGGGTCAGACCACCGCAAGGACGGCATGGCGGTCGGCTATTAGGCCGACCGCCAGCGTTTTCTACGCCGCGTCCAGCGCCGCACCCAGATCCGCGAGGATATCATCGATATGCTCGATGCCGATCGAAAGCCGCACATAGCCCGGTGAAACGCCGGTGGCCGCCTGCTCGTCGGCCGTAAGCTGCGAGTGCGTGGTCGAGGCGGGATGGATCGCAAGGCTGCGCGCGTCGCCGATGTTCGCCACGTGGTAGAACAGCTGCAGCGCATCGATGAAGCGCTTCCCGGCCTCAGCTCCGTCCTTCAGCTCGAAACCGACGAGCCCACCCTGACCGCGCGTGAGGTACTTGGCGGCAAGGTCCGCCGCCCGGCCCGTCGCCACCGAGGGGTGGATCACCGAGGCGACCTTGGGGTGCGCCGCAAGGAACGCCGCCACCTTTACCGCGTTCTCGCAGTGGCGCTCGATGCGCAGCGGCATCGTCTCCAGCCCCTGGATCAGCTGGAACGCGCTCATCGGCGAGAGCGCATTGCCCAGATCACGCAGCAGCACCACCCGCGCACGGATGATATAGGCAATCGGCCCCAGCGGCTTGATGTCGCGCGCCCAGACGGCGCCGTGGTAGCTCGCATCCGGCGTATTGAGGTGCGGCTGGCGCTCGGGGAAGGCTTCCCAGTCGAAATTGCCGCCGTCGATGATCAGGCCGCCGATCGAAGTGCCGTGCCCGCCGATGTACTTGGTCGCCGAATAGACCACCACCGCCGCGCCATGCTCGAACGGCTTGATCAGCAGCGGGGCCGCCGTGTTGTCCATGATCAGCGGGATGCCGTATTCGCGCCCGATCGCGGCGACTTCGGCGATGGGGAACACCTCCAGCTTCGGATTGGGCAGCGATTCCGCATAGTAGGCGCGGGTCTTGTCGTCAGTCGCGCGGCGGAAGCCCTCGACGTCCGCCGGATCGACAAACCGCGTCTCGATGCCGAGATCGCGCAGCGTGTTGGCCAGCAGGTTCCAGGTCCCGCCGTAAAGGTTGGTCGAGGCGACGATGTTGTCGCCCGCCTTGGCAAGGTTGAGGATCGCCAGCGTCGTTGCCGACTGGCCTGAGGAAACCGCCAGCGCCGCCACGCCGCCTTCGATCGCCGCCATGCGCTGCTCGAGCACGTCGGTCGTCGGGTTCATCAGGCGGGTGTAGATGTTGCCCAGTTCCTTGAGCGCGAAGAGGTTCGCAGCGTGCTCGGTCGAATGGAACTGGTACGAGGTCGTCTGGTGGATCGGCACCGCGACCGAACCGGTCGAAGGGTCCGCCCGCCAGCCGGCGTGAAGGGCAAGGGTCTCGGGCTTGGCTTTGCTCAGGTCGGTCATCGGTGGCATCCTGCTCTGACGTTTGTGGTTATAGTCTATCAATTCGATTGAGTTGGCAAGCGGCGGTAGAGCACGCTGTCCGCCGTCTGGCGCAGCGGTTCCCAGCCGGGCAGCCGCCGCGCGGGATCGGTGCGGATCACCCAGAGGTAGCGCGCCGCGCGCGGGATTGCGGCGACCACTTCGGGAAGTGCGGGCAGATCGCCGCAGGGCTTGATGAATGTAATCGTCGAAGGATCGCGGTCGAACGGGGCGAGGCGCCGGTTGTGGATGCTGATCAACTGTCCGCTCGGCAGCTGCCATTGCCCGTTGTCGAACAAGTGGCGTCGCACAAGGCCATAGCCCATGATGTGCCGCCGCCGGTCGAGGTTCCACTTCTCGCATTCATCCATGAACAGCGAGACGAGATTGACCCCGCGCGGCGCGGCCTCGATCGCCGTCAAAGTTTCGGCAAACTGTCGCCCTGATGCCGCCATGCTGATCGTATTGCCCGAAAGCCGTATCAGCCCGAACACGGCGGCGCCTACCAGCAACCACCCCGTGACGCGCTTGCCCGCATCGGGGGCAGGGGCCGCAGCCAGCACGAGCAGCGCCAGAATGACCGGCGTCAGGCGCATATCGGCATAGCGCGAGCCCATGATCGTGTCCGGCATCAGCAGGTAGAGCGCCAGCATGACCAGCGCAGCGAGCAGCAGCCCGCGGTGCCTGACAAAGGCCGGGGTCCGCAGGCCGAGATAGATCACGAACAGGATGACACAGACCCCGGCTGCATCCCAGCCGGGCCAGTTGTCGGTCAGCGCCATCATCACCCACTGGATCTTCTTGGAGGGCGAATTGGTGATCTCGAACAGGGGAACGGGCTCTCCGCCCGCCTTGCCGAGCAGCGCGCCGATGATCGGGCCGAGCAGCAGCGGTGCCATCATCAAACCCGTGGCGATCACCGTGCGCACCAGCCCCTTGCCGCTGCGCAGCCCGGCTTCCAGCGTTGTCACCCCGGCAACGACACAGAACACGGCCCAGCCGACGAGGTGGCACAGCCAGAGCAGGAACCCGATCGGCACGAACAGCACCGTGCGCTGCACTGGCCGGTGCTCGAGCGCAATCCAAAGCGCCATAGCATGGAGGGCAAGCGCGATTGCCAGCGCAAAGTTCACGAAGCCGTAGAGATAGGGCAGCGAGATCGCCAGCGGCAGCGCATAGAGCGCATTCACCGCGATCCGCCCGTGCGCCGCGCGCGAAAGCAGCAGCGTGCCCGAAACCATGAGCGGCGGAATCGACCCCACGATGAGGTGCACCGCCGGCTCGAGCCCCATCACCGGCGCCAGCAGTTGCACCAGCAGATCGACGCCAAGGTTGGGCAGCAGACCCCACTCGAAGCTGTACCAGTTGCGCAGGACTTCGGACCGTCCCGCATCGAGCTGCACGGCATAGCGCGCAATGTGCCCGCCCAGATCGACCAGCGGCAGCACCGGTGCGCATATCGCGGGAAGCGCGGCCAGCGCGCTCAGCAGGACGATCAGCGCCAGCTCGGCCAATGGCTTGTCGCGCGCTGCTGCGGAGCGCGTTTCAACCAGTACCGAGAACGGCCAGACCCTCATCCCCTCCGCCTTTACGGTCGCTCTTGCGCTGCTGTCAAAGGCGCAGGCAAACCCGCGCAAAAGTGCGGCGCGATGGCAGATCGCACAGGCCAGCGCGACATGCCCTTGAGGACAATTGTCGGCAAGATGTTCCGGGTGAACATTAAATGTGTGTAAGGAAGTCGGTCCAAGCATTTCGCGCCGCGTTTGGCGGTTGCCGGTCTGAGATTTTCGTCATAATCGTTTGGCAGTTTTGCAACTGCCCCAGTTTTCGTGAAGGAGTGGCCATGAGCAATTTGAGAGGATACCTCGGTCTGATCGCCCTGTCTGCCGCCCTGGCAGCTTGCGGCGGCAAGAAGGAAGAAGCGGCGGCGCCTGCTGCCGAAGCCCCTGCAGCGGCTGCGCCGGCTGCTGCTGATGCGGCTGCCCCGGCCGCTGACAAGATCGCCGCTGATGACACCGCCACGCTCGACGGCACCAAGTTCGCCGACATGAAGGGCGATGCCGCCGCCGGCGAGAAGGTCTTCGCCCAGTGCAAGACCTGCCACGTGATCGATCCGGGCGTGAACCGCATCGGGCCGTCGCTCCACGGCATCATCGGCCGCAAGGCGGGTGAGATCGCCGGCTTCTCCTATTCGAGCGCGAACAAGGAAAGCGGCATTACCTGGTCGCCCGAGAAGCTTTATCAGTACCTTGAAAAGCCGGCCCGCGTCGTCCCCGGCACCAAGATGGCCTTCGCCGGCCTGCCCAAGGGCCAGGACCGTGCGGACGTGATCGCCTACCTGACCAGCGCGACCAAGTAAGCCTCGCTGCGTTCAGCGCAATAAAGAGCGCCGCTCCCGGGAAGGGGGCGGCGTTTTTTTGTGCCTCGATAGCTGCGTTTCACTTTGGCGAGACCGGATCCCAGTCATGATCCGTGGTCTTGTCACCCGCAGGCGTAGCGAAGCAATCCAGAGCGTGGGGGGATCGATCCAGGCTTTCACGCCTCCGCCAGACACGCATCCAGCGCATTGTGGAAGTGTTGGACGCGGGCTTCCTCGTCGCTCAGCCAGACGGACTGGAACCCGCTTGAGGCCATGCCTTGCTGGACGCGGGCGAGGAGTGAGATGTCCTCGTCGATGGTGACGGTCATCGTCTTGCGCCCGGTGATGATGTCTTCGTGGGTGAAGCTGTCGCGCGCCGGGCGCTGGTAGTCTGCCGGGCGGGGGCCGTTGAGGCGGAAGTGGGTGCCGGCTTCGGTGCCGTCTTCTGCCTTGGCCTTGGCGGCGTCTTCCTCGGTGCCGTGGAACTGGACCATGGTGATCATGTCGAAGTGGCTCTTCGCCGGATCATCGGCATCGGGGCGCGAGCGCATGAGCCAAGCGCTTTCGGGGGTGATCGAGAGGATTACGTTCGGAAAGAGATTGAACTGCCAGACATCGCTGAGCTGCGCATCCGAAAAGCCGTCGTAGGCGAGGCCCTGTTCCTTGGCGGCGGCGCGCTTGGCGCGTTGGAGGGCAGGGCGGATCGCTGCGACGCGGCCCTCATAGTGCGCCGGATCGAGCCCGAAGGCCTTGAGCTGCATGACAAGAAGATCGGTCGGCGCATCAGGCACGGGGAAGCCGGAATCGGTGGTGCCCCCTTCGACATAGACCGCGGTGTGGCCGTGATCGAACAGCTCGAACGGGGCTTTGGCGCATTCGAACATGCGCCGGTGCAGCGGGTGGATGAAGGGGACGTGATAGAGCTCGGCGAAGTTGTCGAGGATCGCCTTCCAGTTGCAGGTGTGAGAGACGGTCTGGTCGCCCGTGACCGTCATCGCCTCGAGCCGGTAGGGGGCGATGAGGCCGTGGATCGGCGCGAGAAATTCCGCGAGCGAGGGGCTGCCCGGCACGAGGCGGACGAAGACCAGCCCGAGCGTTTCCTCCACCTCGACCGCCTTCAGCGCGAGCTTGTCCTTGGGCACCCCGTTGGAGAAGCGCGCCGCGCCGGGTACGCCTTGCAGGGAGCCATCGAGCCCGTAGGCCCAGGCGTGATAGGGGCAGACGACCTTGCGCAGCATGCCGTGCGGTTCGGTGACAAGGCGCGTGCCGCGATGGGTGCAGGCGTTGTGCATCGCGCGCAGCACGCCATCGATGCCACGCACGATGAGCAGGCTTTCCGCGCCGATATCGAAGGTGAAATACTGCCCCAGCGCGGCGACATCGGCGGCCACGCCGGCGACCAGCCATGTTTTCGCCCACAGCCCCGCGCGCTCGCGCTCCATCCATGCGCGCGTGAGGTAGCGCTCCTTGGTGAAGTTGCTGATCGGGATCGGCGCGGTATCGGGAGCGTGGGGCTGGGGGCTTGCGGCGGGCATCGGGCACTCCCGGCAGTGGGCTGTGACGACCGATGTTATGGGCGCAATCCGCGCGGACAGAACTAGCCATTCTCTTAGGCGGCAGGGGAGGTTCGGATTGCCCCCGGTGTGGCGACCCTGCCCCCTACGGCCGCGCCCGCCTGCCGGAATGGCAGACGGGCCGACGCTAAATCACCAGAAGATATCGTAGATCACGTCGACGACCTCGCCCGAGTAGATATCCACGAGCAGGGCGTCGTCATAGTAGCGAACCCAGCGATAGGGACCGCCGGCCGGCGGCAGACGATAGGCCCAGGGATCGGCGATCCAGTAGCGCTGGTCGTAAAACGGGGCGCCGATGACCACGCCGATGCCGAGGCGGCTGTAGGAATAGTCCCGCCACGGCGCCGAATAGAAACCGAGGCTGAAGATGGAGCGGTGGCTGTTGCGCCAGCCGTACCAGTCGTAGCGGCGGTCGCGCCGCCAGCCGTCGCGGTCCCACCCGCGCCAGCCATTGTTGCCCCAGCCGTTGCCACGCCAGCCGTTGTTGTAGCCCCAGTTGTTGCCGCGCCAGCCATTGCGATCCCGGTTCCAGTCGCGGTCGCGATCGCGGTTCCAGTTGCGCGAGGTGTTGGCACTCCAGCCGCCGCGGTTCCACTGGCCGTTGTTGTTGCGGCGCCAATCGTCGTTGCGGTTACCGTCGCGGTCACGGTTCCAGTTGCCGCGGCCATCGTTCTGCCACTGCCCGCCGTTGTTGCCGCGGCCGTCGTTCTCACGGGCCCGGCCATCACGGTCGCCGCCGGGGGTTCCCTGCCAGCCACGGCCGCCGCGATTGGGATCGACGTAAGTGGGATTGCGGGTGCCCGAGCCCGGGACATCCGTGCGGGGCTGCGGAACCTGACCGCCTGTCGCCCATGCCGGACGGCCGAAGGCGGGCTGGCCGGTGGGGCTCACACCATTGCCGCGATCGCCGCGTTCGCGGTCACCGCCGCCGTTCTGCCATGCCTGACGGCCTTGCCAGCCGCCCTGATTTGCGGGCGGCGCGGGGCGTTGGGGCTGGCTGCCGTTCGACGACCATGCCGGGCGGCCCTGCCAACCGGAGGGTGCAGCTTGTGCGGCCGGGGCGCGGTTCTGCCAGGCGGGGGCCTGCTGCGCGGGCGCCGGAGCGGGGGCGGGGCGCTCCATACGCTCCATGCGAGCGGGACCGCGCTGGTCGCGTTCCTGCGCGCTGGCAGTGGCGGGCAACAGCGCTGCCGTGCCCAGCAGGAGGGCAAGAAGCGCGGATGCGCTGTTCTTCAAAACGGACTTGGCGGCCATGGTCCCGGCTCCAATTGCATGGGCCGCGACTCGCTCGTGGCCTCTCCTGCAACCGGACTATAGCACCGGCCCTGTCGTATGGCTGAACCATGACAACGGCATCTGTTCATGTTTTCGCCATCCAACATGAACGAATCAGGCCGTCAGCGGGTCAGCTTCTTGTAGGCGAGGCGCGTCGGGCGGTCGGCGGCGTCGCCCAGACGGCGGCGCTTGTCTTCCTCGTAAGCTTCGAAGTTGCCTTCGAACCATTCGACGTGGCTGTTGCCTTCGAAGGCGAGGATGTGTGTGGCGAGACGGTCGAGGAAGAAGCGGTCGTGGCTGATGACCACGGCGCAGCCGGCGAAGTTCTCGATCGCTTCTTCAAGCGCGCGCAGGGTTTCGACGTCGAGGTCGTTGGTCGGCTCGTCGAGCAGGAGGACGTTGCCGCCCTGCTTGAGCATCTTGGCCATGTGCACGCGGTTGCGTTCACCGCCCGAGAGCTTGCCGACGTTCTTCTGCTGGTCCTGGCCCTTGAAATTGAACGCGCCAACATAGGCGCGTGTCGACATGTCCTGCTTGTTGACCTTCATGTAGTCGAGCCCGTCGGAGATTTCCTCCCAGACGTTCTTCTTGGGATCGAGGTGATCGCGGCTCTGGTCGACATAGCCGAGGTGCACCGTCTGGCCGATCTCGATCGTGCCGCTGTCGGGCTGTTCCTTGCCGGTGATCAGCTTGAACAGCGTGGACTTGCCCGCGCCGTTCGGCCCGATCACGCCGACGATGCCGCCGGGGGGGAGCATGAACGAGAGGTTTTCGAAGAGCAGCTTGTCGCCATAGGCCTTGGAGATGTTCTTGGCCTCGATCACCTTGCCGCCAAGGCGCTCGGGCACCTGGATGACGATCTGGGCCTTGCCGATGGGGCGGTTCTCGGCGGATTCGACGAGCTGGTCGAAGGCCTTGATACGCGCCTTGGACTTGGTCTGGCGGCCCTTCGGCCCCTGCCGGATCCATTCGAGTTCCTGCGCGATGGCCTTCTGGCGGCCTTCGTCCTCGCGGCTTTCCTGCTCGAGCCGCTTGGCCTTCTTTTCGAGGTAGGTCGAATAGTTGCCTTCGTAGGGGAAGTACTTGCCGCGATCGAGTTCGAGAATCCAGCCGACGACGTTGTCGAGGAAGTAGCGGTCGTGGGTGATCATCAGCACCGCGCCGGCATATTCCTTGAGGTGGTTTTCCAGCCAGTTGACGCTTTCGGCATCGAGGTGGTTGGTCGGTTCGTCCAGCAGCAGGATCGAGGGCTTCTGGATCAGCAGGCGGGTGAGCGCGACGCGGCGCTTTTCACCGCCCGAGAGGCTGTCTACCGGCCAATCGCCCGGCGGGCAGCGCAGGGCTTCCATCGCGATTTCGAGCTGGTTGTCGAGCGTCCAGCCATCGACCGCGTCGATCTTGTCCTGCAGTTCGGCCATCTCGGCGCCGAGCGCATCGAAATCGGCGTCTTCCTCGGCCATTTCCATGCCGATCGCGTTGAAGCGGTCGACCATGTCGGCGATCTCGCGCGCGCCGTCCTTGACGTTTTCGAGCACGGTCTTGGTGTTGTCGAGCTGGGGTTCCTGCTCGAGATAGCCGACGGTGATGTTCTCGCCCGGCCAGGCCTCACCGGTGAAGTCCTTGTCGATGCCCGCCATGATCTTGATCAGCGTGGACTTGCCCGCGCCGTTGGGGCCGACGATGCCGATCTTGGCACCCTGATAGAACTGCAGGTTGATGTCCTTCAGCACCGGCTTGGGCGCGCCGGGGAAGGTCTTGGTCATGTTCTTCATGACGTAGGCGTACTGGGCGGCCATCGGAGGTCCTTGCGTATTCTCTAAGGGGATTTGGCCCGCGCTCTACAGGGGCGCGGGGCAGCGGGCAAGCCAAGGAAAAAAGGGGTTCACGCAGAGGCGCAGAGGAAGCAGAGAGACGCAGAGAAGTTGGGAAAGAAAGAGGGGGACTGGCCGCAGGCCTATGTTGGTGTTCCGGGCGTTGCATTCTTGAAAGCGGCTTCGCCGCACGCACAACCCCCCTGCGTCTCTCTGCTTCCTCTGCGCCTCTGCGTGAACCAATCCGAGCTCGCTGGTTACGCCCCCGTGCGATGCCGGAAGAAGGCGATGACGTCCTGCTCGACTTGCTTCGTGGCGCTGCCGGGTTCGTCGATGAGGTGCCATGTCAGGACCGAATGCGGCGCGATGGGGGCTGCCGGGTTGGCGTCGGCGTCGGTAAGGTCGATGGTCTGGCAGCGGTCGCCGAAGGTATCCTTCAGCATGGCGAAGCGCTCGGCGGGGACAAGCTTGTCGCTGGTGAAGCGCAGGGCCATCATCGAGAGGTCCTCGGCCTCGAAGCGGCGCTTGGCGCAGGCGATTTCTTCAGGGGACGCGTCGATGCGGCCTGCGCCCTTCTTGCCCAGCGGGAGCGAGGGCTGGGAGAGCACCGGGGCGACGACGGCGGGTTCGGTCATCATCGCAAGGGCAAAGCCGCCCGTCAGGCACATGCCGACCGCGCCGACCCCGCGTCCGCCGCATGCCGCGTGGGCATGCCGGGCGAGCGCGCGGAGCCAGTCGACGATGGGACTCGACTTGCCGTTCGCCCAGACGTTGAATTCGCGGCGGACGCAGATCGTCCAGAGCATCTGGCCCAATGCATAAGCCTGCGAAGGCATGCGCCCGTCCTCGCCGAACAGGCTGGGGCAATAGACCGTCATCCCCTGCGCCGCGACGCGGTCTGCGAAGCGCAGGACTTGCGGGTGGAGATTGGGGATCTCGTGCATGACGATGACCGCGGGGCCGCTACCCTTGCGCCAGACGCGGCGGGTGAAGGGGCCATCGCTGAAATCGAAGGCTTCGTAGCCTGCGAAGGCTTCGGGATTTTTCATGTGCTTCCCCCCAGACGCGACAAGACCCGGACGGTGCCAGCACCATCCGGGTCTTCCAAGCGCTTTTCAGCTCGAAATCAGATGCGTTCGATGATGATCGCAGGCGCCATGCCGCCCGCCGCGCACATCGTGACGAGGCCGTAGCGGCCGCCCGAACGCTCCAGCTCATCAAGCGCGGTGCCGATGAGGATCGAGCCGGTCGCGCCGATCGGGTGGCCGAGCGCCATGGCGCCGCCGTTGATGTTCACCTTGGCGCGGTCGAGTTCGAGGTCGCGGATGAACTTCTCGGCGACGACGGCGAAAGCCTCGTTGATTTCCCAGACGTCGATGTCGTCCTTGGTAAGGCCCGCCTTGGCGAGGACCTTCTTGGCGGCAGGTACCGGCGCGTTAAGCATCAGCGTCGGGTCATCGCCCTGATTGGCATAGGCGACGATGCGCGCGCGGGGCTTCAGGCCATGCTTTTCGGCATAGGCGGGCGAGGTGATGAGGAGTGCGGCGGCGCCATCGACCACACCCGAAGAATTGCCGGCGTGGTGGACGGGCTTGATGTCCACGTCCGGATAGCGGCGGTTGATCTGCTTGCGGAAGGTCATGCCGCCGCCGAGATCGAAGTCCATCATCCCGGCGAAGGCGGGCTTGAGGCTGGCGAGGCCTTCCGCGGTCGTTTCGGGGCGGGGGAATTCCTCGTGGTCGAGCGCGACCGAGCCGTCCTCGTTGTAGACGGTGACGAGCGACTTGTTGAAGCGGCCTTCCTTGATGGCCACGTCGGCGCGCTGCTGGCTGACGAGCGCGAGCGCATCGAGCGCTTCACGCGAAATGCCTTCGATCGTGGCGATGGCATCGCCGCAGATGCCCTGGTGCGACTGCGGGTGAAGCTCGTCGAGCGCCTTGTTGCCCGAGCCCATCAGGCGCGGCGGGAAGCCGGCATTGGCTTCGGCCGCGGCGTTGGCAGCGGTGAAGCTCATCATCTCGGTGCCGCCGGCGATGACGCAGTCTTCCATGCCCGACATCACGGTGGCCGCAGCAAGGTTCACCGAAGTGATGCCGCCGCCGCAGAACCGGTCCAGCGTGGTGCCGCTGGCGCTGATGTTGTAGCCCGCCGCGAGCGCGGCCATCCGGCCAAGGTCGCCGCCCTGCTTGCCAACCTGCGACGAGGTCGACCAGATGATGTCGTCAACGGTGCCGGTGTCGAGATTGTTGCGCTCGGCAATCGCCTTCATGACGGTGGCGGCGAGGTGCTGCGGATGCAGGTGCGACAGTGCGCCCTTGCCGGGCTTGCCCACCCCGCGCGGGGTGCGGACGGCATCGATGATATAGGCTTCGGCCATGACAGACTCTCCCAAGTGCGTTAATCGAGCGATTAAACCGGTGTGGAGCGGTGCGCAAGGGGGAACCTCGACAGCGGCGCGCGGGGAGGCTTATGCTATGCGTCTGTCACCTACAGGAGCCCCCGATGCTGCATGCCGATCTCTTGGAGCAGGCGCGAACGCTGGAGCCGAAGATCACGGCACTGCGGCGCGCGATCCATGCCGAGCCGGAGCTGGGGCTGCATACGCCGCTGACCGCCAGCAAGGTGCGCGCGGCGCTGGCGCATTTGCCGCTGACGTGGCGGGAAGGGCCTTCGACGACGGGGCTCGTTGCGACGCTCAAGTGCGGCGGGGGCAATGGCCGCCGCGTGCTGCTGCGCGGGGATATGGACGCGCTGGAGATGCCCGAGGAAACCGGGCTGGAATTCGCCTCGCAGTTTGCCGGCCGGATGCATGCCTGCGGGCACGATGCCCATACGGCGATGCTGGCGGGAGCCGCAGAGCTGCTATGTGCGCGGGCAGACAAGATCGCGGGCGAAGTGCAGTTCATGTTCCAGCCGGGCGAGGAAGGGCACCACGGCGCGCGGTTCATGATCGACGACGGGCTGCTGGAACCCAAGGCGGATGCCGCTTTTGCGCTCCACATCATGCCGAATAGCCCGCACGGGATCGTGGCGGGCCGGGCCGGGCCGCTGCTCGCCTCGGCGGACCGGTTCGAGATCACGGTCAAGGGTGACGGCGGCCATGCCTCGATGCCGCACGATACGCTCGACCCGATCCCGGTCGCCTGCGAGATCGTCAGTGCGATCCAGGCGATGGTGACGCGCAAGTTTTCGGTGGCCGATCCGGTGGTGGCGACGGTTTCGAAGATTACCGCAGGGACGGCCTACAACGTCATTCCTGACAGCGCGCATCTGCTCGGCACCCTGCGCACGCTGTCGCCCGGCGCGCGGGCGCGGCTGCATGAGGCTTTGCCGAAGCTGGTGAGCCATATCGCCGCCGCGCACGGGTTGACGGCGGAGACGGCGATCATTCCCGGCTTTCCGGTGACGATCTGCGATGCGCGCGCGGTCGATCTGGGGGCCAAGGTGGCGGAGGAGCTGACGGGCACGTTCCACCGCCTTTCGCACCCGATCATGGGCGCGGAGGACTTCTCCTATGTGCTGGAACAGACGCCAGGCGCGATGTTCTTCCTTGGCGTGGCGCCGCAGGGGGCGGACTGGAAGAGCTGCTGCTCGATCCATTCGACGCGTATGATGCTCGATGAAAGCGTGATGCCGCTGGGCAGCGCCGTGCTGGCGGGGTGCGCGGAGCGGTTTCTGGCGGAGGGGTTTGCGTAAGGTGCAACCGGAGCGTCTTGAAGGGCTGGCATTGGCGGGGATGATCTGACAGGGACATCCGCATGCAAGACCGCGTTCTGCCGCTCGCCGGCATTCACAATTTTCGCGACTATGGCGGCTACCGCGCGCGCGGCGGCTCGCTGCGGACGGGCCATCTGTGGCGTTCGGGGCACCACTTCGAGGCGACGGCGGAGGATCTCGATGTGGTCCACCGCATCGGCATCGCGCGGGTGATCGACTTGCGCGGCGATAGCGAGCGGGCGCAGTTTCCCTGTCTGCGCCACGAAGAGTGGGCGGGGCAGGTGGTGTACCATCCCGGCGAGACGGCGGGCGATCATGGTCGGGCCGTTCACGACGAAGCGGCCTCGGGCGTGCGCACGGCGGACGATGCGCGGGCCGCGATGGTGAAGCTTTACGACAAGCTGCCGTTCCGCCCGGTGCTGGTGGGCACGTTCCGGCTCTATCTGCAGACCCTTGCCGAGGATCATGGGCCGAGCCTGCTGCACTGCTTTGCGGGCAAGGACCGCACCGGCGTGGGCGCGGCGATCGTACACCGTCTGATGGGTGTGCATGCGGATGACGTGATGGCGGACTATCTGCTCACCAACACCGCAGGCAATTCCGAAGCGCGGATCGCGGCGGCGGCAACCAATGTGCGCGCGAGCTTCGGGCCGATGATGACCGACGATGCCCTGCGCACGATCATGGGCGTCCAACCGGAGTTTCTGGAGAGCGCCTTCGCCGCGATGGAGCGCGAGCACGGGACGTTCGAGGCCTATGCCGAGGCGGTGCTGGGCGCGGACGCGGCGCTGGTGGCGCGGCTGGAGGAGCGGCTGGTGGTGTGAGGCTTTGCGGCCAAGCGTCGTGGGTCAGTGTCCGGGATTGGTGGGTAGCGGACTTCATCTCAAGCTACAGCGGCACATGCTAGGGCACGTAAACGAAGTGAACCTTGAAGTGGAAACCGTCAGCTCTCTCGATAACCTTCACGTGAAGTACCAGATCGCTTCGACCTTCTTCGACCGTAAACAGGTCCACCAACACGTCCCAGTATTCCAATTGCCACTGGCATACCGACGTGTGCCAGCTTTCATCTGGCAGGGCCGCCAATGTACAGCCGTAAGCAACGATGTTCCTTGCAACTCTAGCGGCGGTGTCGTCGTCCAATGGCTCGACACGTACAAGGTCACGCAGATGGAAATTCCCCTCCATGAATGCGTCAGCAATGTCGCGAAGCTTGGGCCGCCATTCTGACGGAATGCGATGTTCCCGAACTTCATCCTTCAGGATCGGCACTGGCACGCTCATGAACCAGCGCTCCCGGGCAGGCTATTGGGCATTTCAATTCAGAGAACTGACATCGATTTGGAACGTCCGCAAGTGGGCGCTAACGGTCGTTTGAACCTGTCCATACGGCCTTGTGTCTCTCAGAAGGAGCGGCCCAATACCTGAGGCACGCATCACTCCCTTCGTCTTTGCGGGCGTAGCGAAGCAATCCACGGCGGTTCTGCTCGGCTCTGGATTGCTTCGCTGCGCTCGCAATGACGAACCGGAAGGATTTGGGCGGGGCAAATCGCGCAGCGCGAGTTCCCTTCGGGCGGGGCTTCTAACCCGCCATAGTCATCACCACCGCATCAAACCGCCGGTCCGCCAGGTCTTCCGGCGTGATCCACCATTGCAGTGCGCCGCCGCCGAAGTGGTGGCCGATGGCGGGATTGGTGGGCAGTTCGAGCAGGAGCAGGTGTGTGGCGGCAAGTTCCGCGGCGCCGGTGGCCGGGGCAAGGAGGCGCGCCGGGGGCGGGGCGATCACGCCTTCGGGGGTGCGCCGCGCGAGGGCGTGGCGATAAGCGACCCGGGCGGTGATATCCTCGGGAAACTTGGCGGCTTCCTCGGGCGAGGCGTGGAGCGTGGTCTCGATGGCGGCTTCGACCGCTTCGGGGATGACCCGTTCGGCGAGCGCGCGGTGGGTTGAGAGCCAGTCCCAGAAGGCCTTGCGCAGCGGCGGGCCGAGAGGGGCGAGTGCGGGGTTGTTCAGCGCGTGGTCGAACCAGGCCTGCGCTTCCTCGCGCACGGTCTTGAGCTGGGCGGCGCGTTCGGCCTCGTCCAGCCCGGGGTAGGGATCGTGGAGCACGGTGCGGGAGGCACGGTCCGCCTCGCGCACCAGCGCAGCCGAAGCGATCTGCACACTGATCCAGTCTTGCGGATAGCCGTACCATGCCGGCTCGAAGCCTTGGCCGTCCGCGCCGTGGAAGTCCGCGATGGTGAGCGCGGGGGGAAGGTCGCTCTCGCCTTGCGCGTGGAGCAGGGCCTTGGCCGTGGCCGCAGTGTGCGGCCAGCCGGGGGCTTCGCCTTCGGGCAGGGCGATCAGCCGCGGCGTGACGGGCCAGCGCGGCAGAATCTGCGTGCCATGCGCCGGGGTCAGCGCCCAGGGCCAGGCAAGTGCGGCTTCGTCGCCATAGGCCATGGCGAGGCTCTGCGGGACGTCGAGCGCATGCCACGGCGTTCCGGCATAGCCTTGTGCGTGGATGACCTTGAATGCATCGCCGGGCCCCCAGTCGAGATCGAGGAACACCGCGAGCGCGCCTTCGGGCGGGAGCAGACCGAGGCCGGCTTCGGGCGGGACTTCGGACAGATCGAGTTGAAGGAGGAAATGCAGCGGCTTGCCGGTGGCGGGATTGCTCGGCCATTCGGCGGCGCCGGGCAGTACCGGGGTGCCGCCCAGCCAGCTGCGGGTCTGTTGTGCGCGGTGCGGCGGGAAATGCTGGCGCAGGACCAGGGCTTGCTGCCTGGCTGCAGCAAGGGGGGCTGGGAGCGAGGGTTCCGGGGCTTCCGGTTCCGGCGCGGTCGGCTCCGGTTCCGGGTCGAAATAGTCGAGTTCGGGGGGCGCCGCATTGGCGGCTTCGGCTTCGGCCAGCGAGGCGGCGGAAATCAGGCGGCTGCGGCCGGCCTTGACAGGGAGTGGTTCGGGTTCCGGCTCTGGCTCCGGCTCGGGAGCGCCCTTGCGGCGCTTTGCCTTTTTCGGCTTCTTCGGCCTGGGTTCCTGCAGCGCACGCAGGCGTAGCCAGTACCAGAGCAGCGCGAAAAGCCCCAGCGCGCTGGTCAGGAAGATGGCAAAGATTGCGACGAGAGCCGACACGCGTTCACCTGTTTGGTGTTACGGTGCTGTATTCTGCCCAAATCTGCAAGAAATGGTTAAATTTGGCTGAAACGGGGCGGGAGATTATCCCGCCCCGAACATATCAGCCTTCTGCAGCCATCGCCGCTTCGAGGTTCTCGACAATCGCTTCGAAGAACTTCTCGGTGGTCATCCACGGCTGGTTGGGGCCGATCAGGATGGCGAGGTCCTTGGTCATCTTGCCGCTCTCGACGGTCTCGATGCACACGCGCTCGAGCGTTTCGGCGAACTTCACCACTTCCGGCGTCTCGTCGAACTTGCCGCGATAGATCAGGCCGCGGGTCCACGCGAAGATCGAGGCAATCGGGTTGGTCGAAGTCTGCTTGCCCTGCTGGTGCTGGCGGTAGTGGCGCGTCACGGTGCCGTGCGCGGCTTCCGCCTCGATCGTCTTGCCATCGGGCGACATCAGCACCGAAGTCATCAGGCCCAGCGAGCCGAAGCCCTGCGCGACGGTATCCGACTGCACGTCGCCGTCGTAGTTCTTGCAGGCCCAGACGAACTTGCCCGACCACTTGAGCGCCGAGGCGACCATGTCGTCGATAAGGCGGTGCTGGTATTCGATTCCCGCAGCCTTGAACTTCTCGGCAAAGCCTTCGGTGTCGAACACTTCCTGGAACAGGTCCTTGAAGCGGCCGTCATAGGCCTTGAGGATGGTGTTCTTGGTCGAGAGGTAGACCGGCCAGCCGAGCGCGAGACCATAGTTGAACGAGGCGCGGGCGAAATCGCGGATCGAATCGTCGAGATTGTACATCGCCATGGCGACGCCGGCGCTCGGGAAGTCGAACACGTCGAGATCGATCTTCTGGCCATCATCGCCGTCCCACACCAGGCGCAGCTTGCCCGGGCCGGGGATCAGCGTGTCAGTCGCCTTGTACTGATCGCCGAAGGCGTGGCGGCCGACGACGATGGGATCGGTCCAGCCGGGCACGAGGCGCGGCACGTTCTGGATCACGATGGGTTCGCGGAAGACCACGCCGCCGAGGATGTTGCGGATCGTGCCATTGGGCGACTTCCACATCTTCTTGAGGCCGAATTCCTCGACGCGTTGCTCGTCCGGGGTGATCGTGGCGCACTTCACGCCGACGCCATATTCCTTGATCGCGTTGGCCGAATCGATGGTGATCTGGTCGTTCGTCTCGTCGCGCTTCTCGACCGAGAGATCGTAGTACTTCAGATCGATATCGAGATAGGGGAGGATCAGACGTTCACGGATCCACTGCCAGATGATCCGCGTCATTTCGTCGCCGTCGAGTTCGACGACAGGATTCTTAACCTTGATCTTTGCCATGGTTTGCGTGCCTTCCCCGGGGAGAGTCCAAAAAATTTGCCGTTCCTTAGCAGGCAGTTCCGCGCGCGCAAGCGGTCGGGTTACACCAAAGGGCATGGTGGGCGGCAAATCGCTCGGTTTGGCTCTGGACAGGAGCGGGGGGCGGGTTCTAGACATTTAACCAAGCGATTAAGCGCTACCCGAGGAGAGATGCCGTGAGCGAAGCCCCCGAAGTCCTGACCGAAGTCGATGGCAATGTCCTGATTGTCACGATCAACCGTCCCGAAGCCAAGAACGCGATGACCAAGGCCGCCGCCGAAGGCATTGCTGCGGCGATGGACCGGCTTGATGCCGATGTGGATCTGCGCTGCGCGATCCTCACCGGCGCGGGCGGCACGTTCTGCTCCGGCATGGATCTCAAGGGCTTCCTGCGCGGCGAGCGGCCGAGCGTGCCGGGCCGCGGTTTCGGCGGGCTTTCGCAGTGGACGCCGAAGAAGCCGATCATCGCGGCAGTCGATGGCTATGCGCTGGCGGGCGGCATGGAATTGGCGCTTTCGTGCGACCTTATCGTCGCCAACAAGAGCTCTAAGTTCGGCATTCCCGAAGCGAAGCGCGGCCTTGCGGCGGCGGCCGGCGGCCTGATCAAGCTGCCGCGCCAGATCCCGCCGCGCATCGCGATGGAACTCGCGCTGACCGGTGACTTCATGGATGCGGATCGTGCTTACGCGCTGGGCTTCGTCAATGAACTGACCGACGGCCCTTCGCTCGAAGCTGCCAAGGCGCTGGCCGCGCGCGTCGCCGCCAATGGCCCGCTGGCGCTGATCGCCTCGAAGGCGATCATCCGCGATTCGCACGAGTGGACCGAGGCCGAGATGTGGGACAAGCAGGAAGCCTATGTGGCGCCGGTGTTCACCTCGTCGGACGCGCGCGAAGGCAGCCTTGCCTTTGCAGAGAAGCGCAAGCCGAACTGGCAGGGTAAGTAAGCCCCCGCAAGCTGCTGCCGGATTGGTGTGAATGCCGGTCCGGCGGAAGCCTTCAAGGCAACAAAAAACCCCGCCGTGGCGGGGTTTTTCTTGGCGATGGTGGGCGTAGCAAGGATTGAACTTGCGACCCCTACGATGTCAACATAGTGCTCTACCACTGAGCTATACGCCCGCACCATCGAGCCCTCCGCAGCGGCCAGCGCGGCGGGAGAGGCAGCCCATTAGCGCCGTGCGCCTGGGCTGGCAAGGGGGGTTTTGGCCCCCGTCCCTCGCTCAGCGCAGATTGCCCGTCATTGGCGAATCAGCGAAGACGCGTTCCACTTCCATCACGAGATCGCGCAAATGGAACGGCTTCGAGAGCACGCGTGCGCTCGGGGCCTCGCGATTGGCCTTGAGCGTGACGGCGGCAAAGCCGGTGATGAACATGACTTTGGTCGCGGGGCTGATCTCGGCGCAGCGCTGGGCAAGCTCGATTCCGTCCATCTCGGGCATGACGATGTCCGACAGCAGCAGATCGAAGTGCTGGTTTTCCAGCAGCGGCACGGCATCGGTGCCGCGATCGACCGAAACCACTTCATAACCGGCGTTCTCGAGCGCGCGGGCGAGGTAGGTGCGCATCGCTTCTTCGTCTTCGGCGAGGAGGATTCGAATCATGGTCACCTTCAATCGTCTTGCCAGTTCGTCTGGCACCAGTGTTCTCGAACGTGTGCGCCCGCATGCCGTGGCTCGCGGCGTTCCTTGCCCGCTTTCCTATACCCCCGCAGGTTAAGATTCCGTCCAGATCTGCTCCTCGGGTTCAAACGCAATCGAGACAGGGCAACCCTTGAACGCACACCGTGCTTCTCTGGGCCCTGACCGGCCAAGCACCTTGGAGCACTTTGACATGCGCGCCAAACACCGGCAGCCTTTGTCCATGGACCGACTTTTTGGGTCGCGGAGCGAATCGCCTGCGCTGTGTAATGCCGCAAGCCTCAGTGGGGCCGCAACCTCCTGCGGAGGCTGTGTGCCCGGACTGGAGGGGACGCCTGCCTTCACCGTCTGGCAGCACGATCCCTCGCCGGTGCCGGTGGTGATCGCGGTGCCGCATGCCGGACGCAGCTATCCGCCCGAACTGGTCGCGCGAATGCGCCAGCCCGCCTACAGTGCGCCGCGGCTGGAAGATCGGCTGGTGGATCTGGTCGGACGTGCAGTGGCCGAGCGCACCGGGGCGGCACTACTGGTGGCGCACGCGCCGCGCGCTATGATCGATCTCAACCGGGCCAGCGACGATATCGATTGGGACATGGTCGGCGGGGGCGCGCCTGACGCCAGCAGCGCCCGGCTGACGACGCCCGCCTCCGGGCGCCGTGCGCGCAGCGGGCTCGGTCTCGTGCCACGGCGGCTGCCGGGGCTTGGTGAGCTGTGGAAATGGCCGATCGCGCATGATGACCTTGCCGCACGGATCGAAGGGGTGCACCAGCCTTACCACACCGCGCTCGCGGACCTGCTTGAACGCGTGCGCATGCGCTGGGGCGCGGCACTGCTGATCGACCTCCACTCGATGCCGCCTCTGCCGCCGCGGGCGGGCGAACCGGCGGCCGAGTTCGTGGTGGGTGACCGCTTCGGCGCCTCGTGCGACGGTGCGCTGGTGGCTGAAGCCTTTGCCGCGCTAGGGCAGGCGCAGCGGCTCACTGCGCACAACCGTCCCTATGCGGGCGGTTATGTTCTGGAGCGCCATGCGCGCCGCCACGCCGGCGTGCATTGCCTGCAGCTCGAAATCGACCGGCGGACCTATCTTGATGTCGCCTTGGCCGAGCCTGGGCCGGGGCTGAATGAAACGATCGACGTGGTTTCCGCGCTTGTGCAGCGCATGGCGATTGCGGTCGCCGATCTCGGGCGCGAACGCGGGTATTGGCGAGCGGCGGCCGAATAAACCCTCGAATCCAAGAAAAAACCACCTGGAGCAATGCTCCAGGTGGCCAAGGTTCAGGGAGGAGGTGCACCAGGTGCGCCCGTCGCGCCGGGCCATGAGGGGAGCACCGGAACGACTTACGGAAGATAAGGGGTGCTTACCGCCAAGGCAAGGGCTTTTGGCCACTGATTTGGCGGCATTGGTGTGCAGTCCCTATCTAATTGGTATTACTGAGTAATCAGAACGCCGGTAGCGGCGGAGTGGGGCCGACGCCCTGCTCGATCTGCTTGCCGAAGATCGTGCTCATCAGATCGAGCGAGAAGACGTGCGCATAGACCAGCGGCAGCAGGCCGCTCTGCGCCCAGCCGCGCAGGATATCGCCGCGCATGTCGCGCAGCTTTTCCTGATTGACCATCTGGAAGCCGCGGTAGACGAACGGCTGCTCGATACCCGGCTGCTGGATCGCCGCTTCGCCGTCCATCAGCAGGTCGTGCTTGGTCAGCTCCTCGACGAAGGCCTGCGTGCGCTGGCCAGCCTGCTCGAACTGCTCGCAGAACTGCAGCACGTTGCGCGTGGCGTCCGAAGGCTCCTCACCGCTGAACAGGGGCTCACCCTCGGGGAAATCGCCGAGCAGGCCCGATGTGGGATCGAAGCACAGCGAGAGGTCGGTGGTGTCCGGCGTCAGCTTGGCGAGCAGGAAGGGGTAGCGGCGCGCGTAGGCCGGCACGTAGGCGCCGGGGGTGACATTGCCTTCGGCGTCGACGAACACGTTGATGCCTTCGTTGAGGCCCATCAGTGCCAGCGGCACCGGGTTTTCGCCGGACGCAAAGATGATCGGGAAATGCCGTGCGGCCTGCGGGAATTCTTCAACCGTCAGCGGCACGGCATGCTGGCCGACCATCCACGTCGCCTTGTCGGCCGGACGGGCCTTCCAGTTCGCGTGATCGCGCAGGTTCAGCGGCGCTAGATCGTTGTAGAACAGGGGCAGGGATGCTTGCGGCGCGCTCGCCATGAAATTCTCTCCGTCAGACTGGTTGCCATGCACGCGCCAGAACCGGCGGGATTGCGGCGGGAATGGGCCGTTTAGGGATTGTCCTGAGCCTGCGCAAGGCCGCCTGCAACGCGGCTGTCACACTGCGGGAATTTTTTCGTCAGATGAGCTTGCCGGGGTTGAGCAGGCCGTGCGGATCGAGCGCGGACTTGATCCTGCGCAGCATCGCAAGAGCGGCAGGATCGCCAAGGCGGGCAAGCTCGTCGCGCTTCAACTGGCCGATGCCGTGTTCGGCCGAAATCGAGCCGCCCCACGCGGTGACAAGATCGTGCACTTCGGCGCTGATCGCCTTGCCATCGGTGACTTGCCAGATGGCCGGATCGACGCCGGCAGGGGCGATCACGTGGAAGTGGATGTTGCCATCGCCCAGATGGCCAAAACCGACCGCGCGCGTGCCTGGCCAGGCTGCCTCGATCCGCGGGACCGCCTGTTCGACAAAATCGGGCATCAGGTGTGTGGGCACGCTGATATCGTGCTGGACCGCGGGGCCGAGTGCACGCTCGGCCGGGGCGATGCTGTCCCGCAAGGTCCAGAAGGCCGCGGCCTGTGCTTCGCTGGCGGCGATGGTGGCATCGGCGATCAGGCCAGCCTCGAAGGCCGAAGCGAGCAGAGCTTCGGCGCGCTCGGGCAGGGTGGCGGCATCGGCCTCGCTTGTCGCGACGAGTTCGATCAGGGCGTGCCACGCATGCGGCTCTGCCAGCGGGGCGCGGGCGGAGGGGAGGTAGGCGCAGACCGCCTCGAGCGAATGGCGCGGCATGACCTCGAAGCCTTCAAGCGCGGCGCCGGCCTGCGCTTCGGCATGAAGCAGCAGCGCGCGGGCATCGTGCAAGGAGCCAAGACCGGCCCAGAGCACGGCGCGGCCGGCAATAGCGGGCTCAAGCCGGAGCGTCGCGGCGGTGATCACGCCCATGGTGCCTTCGGAGCCGATCAACACTTGCTTGAGATCGAAACCGCGGTTGTCCTTCTTGAGCGGAGTGAGGGTATCGAACACCGAACCATCGGCCAGAACCGCCTCCAGCCCGAGCACCATCGCGCGCATCGTGCCATGGCGCAGGACCTGCGTGCCGCCGGCATTGGTCGAGATGAGGCCGCCGATCGTGGCCGAACCCTTGCCGCCGAGCGTCAACGCAAAGCGCAGGCCCGCCGCGTCCGCCGCTTCGTGGAGCGTCTGGAGGATGACGCCCGCATTGGCGGTGACCATGCGGTTTTCGGCATCGAGCGTGCGGATCGTGTTCATCCTGCGCAGGCTGAGCAGCAGGGCGTGGCCGCCGGTGTCGGGCGTGGCCCCGCCGGACATGCCGCTGTTGCCGCCCTGGGGTACGATCGGCACCCGGTGCTCGGCACAGAGGCGCACCACCGCGGCGACTTCGGCCGTGGAGGCCGGCGAGGCCATGGCGAGCGCGCGGCCGGTGAAGCGCCCGCGCCAGTCAGTCAGCCAGGGCGCCATGAGATCGGCATCGGCCGTGAAGCCGCGGGGGCCGAGCAGCGCGGCAGCAGCCTCGAGGAACGGGGTGTGATCGGTATCAGCCATCGCCTGCGGGGCTAATCCCGCCAGGGCGTTGTGGGCAATTCATTTTTTCTGTCAGGCGAGTTAAGCGAGGGTTCAATCAAAGGTGCTACGGGGGATGAACGATTCTCCGGGCGCGCGAACGGCCCGAAAATGAGTCGGAGCGGGGACAAGTTTTTCGAGGGACCACACTGCTGCTGCAGTCGCCATGACAACGTTATTTGGCCTTTTTGCGGGTATCGCGCTGACTTTGCCGGGTTTTCCGGCAGATGATTCCGTGTTCGCGCCGTTCGATGACGGGGCCGTTGCCGAGGACCTGTGGGATGCGGCAGTGCTGCCGCAGGGATCGCTGCTGCTGGTCAACCCGCCGCCGTCGGCTCCTGCCGCCAGCGCCGCCGGGATCAACCCCATCGCGCCCGATGTGTGGGACCAGGTCCGCATTGAACAGCGCGTGATCATCCGGGTGACGCCGCGCGATGCGGGGCGCGATGCGGTGGCGCCGCAGATCCTGCCGCTGCAGCCGATGCAGCCGATCATGCAGCCGATGATCCCGCAGACGCGGTCGAATGCCGCACGATTCCGCGAACGCAAGACGAGCAAGTGCATGCCGGCGCTCGGCATCGCAGCGGTCCAGCCGATCACCGACGGGCGGCTGATGTTCTACATGCGCGATCGGCGCATGCTGGCGGCGGGGCTCGAAAAGGCATGCAGCGCGCGCGATTTCTACCGCGGCTTCTACATGTCGAAGACGAGCGACGGGCAGCTTTGCGTGGGCCGGGATGCGATCCATTCGCGTGCGGGGACGACCTGCAAGCTCAAGGATGTGCGCGAATACGTTCCGGTTGACGGAAACTGATGTCAAATCGCGCGCATCCGTAACCGCTTTCCTTGACTTTCGTGCCGTTTTGGGCCTAGGCGCGGGGCCACGATGGCGGGCCGCGAGGCCGAGCCTTCCGCGCGCCGGACTTAGCCAGCGCGCCTTTGCTTTCGGAAAAACCACCACTCATGAAATTTGCCGATCTCGGCCTGTCTGACGAATTGCTCCAGTCGGTTCTCGACGCCGGCTACGACACGCCGACCGCCATCCAGGCGCAGGCCATCCCCTCGGTGCTGATGATGCGCGACATCATCGGCATTGCGCAGACGGGGACGGGCAAGACGGCGAGCTTCGTGCTGCCGATGATCGACATCCTCGCGCATGGCCGTCGCCGCGCGCTGATGCCGCGCTCGCTGATCCTCGAGCCGACGCGCGAACTGGCCGCGCAGGTGGCCGAGAACTTCGAGAAGTATGGCAAGAACCATGATCTCAAGATGGCGCTGCTGATCGGCGGCGTGCAGATGGGCGATCAGGTGAAGGCGCTCTCGGACGGCGTGGACGTGCTGATCGCGACGCCGGGGCGCCTCATGGACCTGTTCGAGCGGGGCAAGATGCTGCTGACGGGCTGCGAGCTCCTCGTGATCGACGAGGCGGACCGCATGCTCGACATGGGGTTCATCCCGGATATCGAGACGATCTGCTCGAAGCTCCCGCCCAACCGCCAGACGCTGCTGTTCTCGGCCACGATGCCGCCGGTGATCAAGAAGCTGGCGGACAAGTTCCTTTCGAACCCCAAGTACATCGAAGTGGCGCGGCCCGCTTCGAACAACACCAATATCGCCCAGCACAAGATCCACGTGACGACGCGCGGCAAGCGCGAGGCGCTGCGGCATCTGCTGCGCACGGACAACGTCGGCACCGCGATCATCTTCGCCAACCGCAAGACCACGGTGCGAGAGCTCGCCAAGAGCCTGCAGCAGAGCGGTTTTTCGGCGGGCGAGATCCATGGCGACATGGACCAGAACGCGCGCAACGCCGAACTGCAGAAGTTCAAGGACGGGGTGATCTCGATCCTCGTCGCTTCCGACGTCGCGGCGCGCGGGCTGGACGTGAAGGGCGTGAGCCACGTGTTCAACTATGACACGCCGTGGCACCCCGACGACTACGTCCACCGCATCGGCCGCACCGGCCGCGCTGGCGCAACGGGCCGGGCGTTCACCTTCGTGACCGATGACGACGCCGAAGCGATCGCCAATGTCGAGAAGCTGACGGGGATGAAGATCCCGGTGTTCACGCTCGACGGCGCGGATGCGGCGGCTGAGGCTCCGGCGCAAGAAAAGCGCGAGCGGGCACCGCGGGCTGAGCGCGCGCCGCGCGCTGAGAAGGCACCGCGCCGGGAGCGTGCGCCCAAGGCTGCTGCCGAGCCGGTGGCGGAAGCGGAAGCACCGCGCGAGGTGGCCGCCAAGCCGGTGCGCGCACGGCGCGATGAGCCGCGTCCGCCCAAGGATGTGCTCACCGAACTGCCCTCGCAGCCGGGCGAGTGGAACGGGCCGGTGCCGGGCTTCCTGAGCGTTTCGGCGCTTTAATCACCCTCTGATTCCTCCCACTCCCCGTTCGTGTCGAGCGAAGTCGAGACACCAAACGCGGCGCGTGGTGTCTCGACTTTGCTCGACACGAACGGATGTTGGGGGACAGGACGACACCTATTGATATCGTCGGCCCGGACTTGATCCGGGCCTTGGCTTTTCTTTTCGGGCGCTCCGCCGGAAGAACAGCCTAACCCCGTGTCAAGCACGGGGTGACGGAAGAAAGATCAGCGCAAGGTTTGCGGAACGGCAGCGATTGGATGATCAGCTACCGTTGCCATGCCCTACTGGAATGACATGCGGGAAATACTCCGCGTCCCAACCGTCTGGGCGAAACATCACTTTTCCAAACTCAAAAATCTGATCACCTTCGCGATAGGCGATGCTTTGAACAGGCACGCCCAAGTCGACCTCTGCGGGACCAAAATGGAAGTGATCGCTTTCTTCAGTGAGGGATTGAAGCTCCCTGACAAGGAGATCGCGCCCCGCCGGATTGAGGCAAATCTCAAGCTCACCATCCTTGTTCGTGCTTATCGTGATACGCGGCTTCATATCGACCTCCGTCACGAGGCTGGCACATGTTCGGGGAAAGCGGAAGGTCCGCAACTGAGCGAAAATAGTCATTTGAAGTTGTTCACGCGATCCAGTGCCGTCTGGAACCTGCTTAGCGATTATCGCGCATTTCCCTCACTTCGTCATTGCGAGCGCAGCGAAGCAATCCAGGGCGGTTCTGCGCAGGCTCTGGATTGCTTCGCTACGCTCGCAATGACGAACGAGTAGGTTGGGGGGGATTCGACTAACAATGACCACCGTAAGGCAAAGGCGCTCCCCTCAAGCCGCCTTCACAAAACTATCAATCACCCGCTTCCGGTCCCCGGTCTCGAAATCGATCTCCAGCTTGTTCCCCTCCTGCGCCGCCACCACGCCGTAGCCGAACTTGTCGTGGAACACGCGGGTGCCGACGGTGATGTCGGTGCGGGGTTTGGCGGCGAAGCTGGCGGCGCTGCGGCTGGGTTCGGCGATCCGTTTGGGGGTGGCGTCATACGTGGTGGCGGCGGCGCGTTGCCAGCCGGGGCCGCGGGTGAGGTTGCGCGACGGGTTTACGCTGGCGACGTGGGCGAAGGGGTCCGAGTGTTCCGACCACTGCGCGCGCCAGAGCGAGGCGCCGCCGCTCATCGTGGTTTCTTCCTCGATGTGATCGGCGGGGAGTTCGCCGACGAAGCGGCTGGGGATCGAGCTCGTCCACTGGCCATAGATGCGGCGGTTGGCGGCGTGGAGGATCGTGCAGCGTTTGCGCGCGCGGGTGATCGCGACGTAGGCTAGGCGGCGTTCTTCCTCGAGGCTGGCGAGGCCGCCTTCATCAAGCGCGCGCTGGGAGGGGAACACGCCTTCTTCCCAGCCGGGGAGGAACACGTTGTCGAATTCGAGGCCCTTGGCGGCGTGGATGGTCATCACGGTGACCTTCTCGGTGTCCGCCGCCGCGTCGTTGTCCATCACGAGGCTGACGTGTTCGAGGAAATCGCCGAGCGTTTCGTATTCCTCCATCGCGCGGGCCAATTCGACGAGGTTTTCGAGGCGGCCCGAGGCTTCGGTGCTCTTTTCGGCCTGAAGCGCGGCGGTGTATCCGCTTTCGTCGAGCACGGTGCGCAGGAGTTCGACGGGGGTGAGCGTGGCGATGCCGTCGCGCCAGCCGATGAAGCTGCGCATGAGGCTGGATAGCGTGGCGCGGGCGCGGGCGGGGAGTTCGTCCGTATCGCACAGCTCGATCGCGGCGGCGGCAAGCGGGATAGTGCGTGCGCGGGCGTGGCGGTGGAGTTTCTCCAGCGTCTTGTCACCCAGCCCGCGCTTGGGGGCGTTGTAGATGCGCTCGAACGCGAGGTCGTCCTGCGGGGAGGCGATGACGCGCAAGTACGCCAGCGCGTCGCGGATCTCGGCGCGTTCGTAGAAGCGGAAGCCGCCGACGATCTTGTAGGACAGGCCGATCTGGATGAAGCGGTCTTCGAACTCGCGCGTCTGGAACGAGGCGCGCACGAGGATGGCGATGCGGTCGAGTGGGGCGCCCTCGCGCTCCAGCCGCTCGATTTCCTCACCCACGCGGCGGGCTTCTTCGGGACCGTCCCACACGCCGATAACGCGGACCTTGTCGCCGCCGTTGACCTCGGTCCACAGCGTCTTGCCGAGGCGCTGGCTGTTTTCCGCAATGACCCCGCCCGCGGCGGCGAGGATATGCGGGGTGGAGCGGTAGTTCTGCTCCAGCCGGATCACCTTGGCGCCGGGAAAATCCTTTTCGAAGCGCAGGATATTGGCGACTTCTGCGCCGCGCCATGAGTAGATCGACTGGTCGTCATCACCCACCACGCAGATGTTCTTGCGGCCTTGGGCGAGGAGGCGGAGCCAGAGGTACTGGACGGCGTTGGTGTCCTGATACTCGTCCACCATCACGTATTTGAAGCGGTTCTGCCAGCTTTCGAGCACTTCGCGGTGCGCTTTGAAGATGGTCAGCATGTGGAGCGTGAGATCGCCGAAATCGCAGGCGTTGAGCGCGCGCAGTCGGTCCTGATAGAGCGCGTAGAACTTCGCGCCTTTGCCGTTCGCGTAAGCCTCGTTTTCGAGCGCATCGAGGTCTTTGGGCCCAAGGCCGCGGTTCTTCCAGCGGTCGATCAGGCCAGCCAATTGGCGCGGGGGCCAGCGCTTGTCGTCGATCCCTTCGGCCTGGATGAGCTGCTTGAGGAGGCGCAGCTGGTCATCGGTGTCGATGATCGTGAAGGTGCTTTGCAGGCCGACAAGCTCGGCATGGCGGCGCAGCATCTTGGCGGCGACCGAATGGAAGGTGCCGAGCCAGGGCATGCCTTCGACCGAGGGGCCGATCATCGCGCCTACACGCTCGCGCATTTCACGCGCGGCCTTGTTGGTGAAGGTGACGCAGAGGATTTCCGACGGCCATGCAAGGCGCGAGCGCAGCAGATGCGCAAGGCGTGCGGTAAGCGCGGCAGTCTTGCCGGTGCCCGCGCCTGCAAGCATGAGCACGGGGCCTTCGGTCGTCAGCACGGCCTCGCGCTGCGGAGGGTTCAGGCCTTCCAGCCAGGCGTTCGCGGATTCGGTCGATGGAGACGCATGCATTCGAGAACGATTAGGGAACAGTATGCGCTGCCGCAAGAGGCGGCGCGCTTCGTCTCAGCTTATTTGTCCATATACTCTTCGTAGTAATCGTCGCGCGTGTGGTAGGATGCCTCGCGATTGGCGCGGTCGTTATGCCGTTCCAGCTCGCGCTCGCGCGCTCTTTTCGCCAATTTTTTAGCGGTGTCCGAGTTGGCGACCGCATCGACCATCACGGTGGTTCCGTAGCCAAGCATCGCGCACGATGCCACGGTAAACAGCCAGACCATCAAGCATCCGGCAAACATGATCTTGATTACTTGCACCGGTATACAACTCCACAAGCCGGTGGATGTTTGCATGCGTCGTGGTTGCAGTTCGCTTAACGGTGATGCTGGAGAAGTATTCGGTTCGGTTCCAGCTGGTGAGGATAGAACCTGCACCAGTTCATGACCCTGATGCCCTTGTCCCGATCAAGTTGGCCCGCATCGGTTGCAAATTGTTCTAGAATTCGGCCCAGTCGGCTTCGGCAGATGGTTTGAGCGCGAGATTGCCGCTTACGGGCAGAAAGGCTGCCTTGCGCACGGGACGAGGGGCCGCCGGTGCGGCTTCATGCGCACGGTTCGAGCCCATGGCACCGGTCTGGAACCGCGCTGTCTGCGCCCTGAGCTGCTGCGCGACGCTGGCAAGGGTGCGTGCAGCTGCCGTGCTTTCCTCCACCATCGCGGCGTTCTGCTGCGTCATGCGATCAAGTTCGCTGACCGTGCCCGAGACTTCGGAGAGCATGAGCGACTGGCGCTGGGCGGATTCGGTGATGCCTTCGATGAGTGCGCTGACCTGGGCAACCCGGTCGACGATGTGACGCAGGACTTCGCCGGTTTCGTTGACCAGCTGCACCCCGCGTTCGACGTGGCTGGTGGAGGAGGAGATGAGCTGGCCGATCTCGCTCGCGGCCGTGGCGGAGCGCTGGGCAAGCGCGCGCACCTCGGTAGCGACAACCGCGAAACCACGCCCGGACTCCCCGGCTCGGGCCGCTTCGACCCCGGCGTTCAATGCGAGCAGATTGGTCTGGAAGGCGATACCGTCGATCACGTTGATGATCTGGGAGACGCCTTGCGAGGATTGCTGGATCGCAGTCATGGCTTCGACCGCCCGGGCGACAACGGTGCCGCCGTTTTCTGCCTCGCCGTGTGCTTCGGCAACGGCGTGGTTGATTTCGGCGACCTGGTTTGCGCTGGTGCCGACCAGCGTGGTGACCTTCTGCATGGCAGCGCTGGCTTCCTCAAGCCGGGCAGCCTGGAGCTCGGTGCGGCCGGCCAGATCGTCGGAGGCGGCGCGGATCTCGGCGGAGCCGGTATCGATGGTGCGGGTTGAATTGACGACTTCCCCCATGGCTTCGGCGAGCTGGGAAAGTGCAGAATTGAAATCGCTGCGAAGTTTCTCGGCTTCACCGGGAAATGGCGTGACGATCCGATAGGAAAGATTGCCTTTCGCCAAGGCGTTCATGGCGGTGGTGATCTGGTCCACCATGATCTCGCGTTCTGCCGAACTCTGACGGAGCGCGACGGCCTGCTCGCGAAAGATGTTCGAGGCGCGCGCCATGCGCCCGACGCAATCGAGATAGTCGGTGCGTTCGATCGGGCTGTCGATATCGCCAGCGGCAAGCCCTTCGGTGCGAACCACCATGGCGACATAGGGATCGCAGATCATGCGTTTGGCACTGCTCATCACCACCACCATCAAGATGGTGGCAATGGCCGGAAACAGGAGGGCCGCAGAGGCGCTGAAGCCCATGTTTGGAAGCAACGCGCCAAGGCTCGCCAGACAGACCAGAAAAACCGTGATCAAGCGCAGCGTGTCCAGCTTTTGCCGGATCGGGGCCCGTTTCTCAAACCATTCAAGCATAGATCTGAACCTTCGCGCGGGCGTTGACGGCCTCTCGGCTGTGCTTACTCCGATCAGTTGACGAGATTTGATACGCTGCAATAAGTGCTGTCCCCGAGCCTGATTGCTGAGATCTGGTTATATTTGGGAACAGCGGAGGCGAGTTTTGCAGATTGACCCCATGAGAAATCCGTTCGTGGTCCATGCGCGGGTACTCATGGCCAGCCTCGTCGGCACGGCGGTCGAATTCTACGATTTTTACATTTTCGGCACCGCTGCCGCGCTGGTGATCGGGCCACTGTTCTTCCCTGCGGAATCCGCGACGGCGCAGACGCGGCTGGTGTTCATGACGCTTGGAATCGCGTTCTTTGCGCGGCCGTTAGGGGCCGTGGCGTTCGGCCATTTCGGGGACCGGATCGGCCGCAAGTCGACGCTTGTTGCCAGCTTGCTGCTGATGGGTGTCTCGACCTTCCTTGTCGCCTTCCTGCCCGGCTATGCGGTGGCGGGCTGGGTGGCGCCGGCGCTCTTGTGCCTGTTGCGCTTTGGGCAGGGCTTCGGACTTGGCGGCGAATGGGGCGGCGCATCGCTGCTTGCGGTCGAGAATGCACCAAAGGGCATGGAGGCCCGCTTCGGCATTGCCGCGCCGCTGGGGGCCCCGCTGGGGTTTCTGTTCGCCAATGGCCTGTTCCTTCTGCTCGGACTTGGCCTGAGCGAGTCGGACTTCCTCAGCTGGGGCTGGCGCGTGCCGTTTCTGGCAAGTTCGCTGCTGGTGATCCTGGGGCTGTGGATCCGGCTGCGGATTGGCGAGACGCCTGCGTTCAAGGCCTCGCTGGAAGCCGCGCCGCCGCCGCGCGTGCCGCTGGGCCAGCTGATGGCAGGGCACTTCGGCGCGGTGCTGGCGGGGACGATGGGGGTGATCGCCTGCTTTTCGCTGTTCTACCTTGCGACCACGTTCGCGCTCTCTTTCGCGACAACCAAGCTCGGCTATCCGCGCGAGACGGTGCTGGCGATCCAGCTGGGGGCGGACGTGGTGTTTGCCATCGGTATCGTGGTTTCGGGCTGGTGGTCTGACATGGCGAGCCCGCGCACGGTGATGGCGGTGGGGGCGGGGCTGACCGCGCTGGTGGGCTTCGTGTTCGGAGCCGGCCTTGCGGCGGGATCCCTGCCGGTGCTGTTCCTGACGCTCTCCGCGACACTGTTCGTGATGGGGCTGTGCTATGGCCCGATCGGCGCGTGGCTGCCTTCGCTCTATCCGGTGGAGGTGCGCTACACCGGCATTTCGCTGGCGTTCAATATGGGTGGGATCGTCGGAGGCGCGCTAGCGCCACTGGGCGCTGCGTGGCTGGCGGCGCATGGCGGCGTGGTGTGGACGGGGCTCGTGCTGACGGCGGCGGGGGTGGTGACCTTGGTGGGGGTGCTGGCGGCGCCGCGGCAGAAATAGGGACAGTCCCCTTTTTCAATTGCGCCCAGTATTCAATTTTATCATTTTATTTCAATATTTAAAATAGGGACTGTCCCTATTTTTGGCGCATCAGTGTCAGCCGCGCCTTGCCGACCTTGCGTTCGGCGTCGATTTCCAGCGCGCGCACCCCGGCAGGCTCATCGGCATGGGTTTCGAGGCTGACCCAGGTGCCGGGGCCGATCCAGCCGAGCCGCAGCAGGCGGTCGATCGCGACGGCGCCGGCGCCCGAACCATAAGGCGGATCGAGCATCACCACATCGAGCGGCGCGGGCGCGGGGCCGAGTGCAAGCACGGAGGCCGCGCGGACGTCGCACTGCGGCTGCGCATGAAGCGCGGCAATATTGGCGCGCAGGGCGCGGATCGCGGCGGCATCCTGCTCGACAAACAGCGCCTTGGCCGCGCCGCGCGAGAGGGCCTCGAGGCCGAGCGCGCCGGAGCCGGCGAAGAGGTCTGCAACCGTCAGCTCCTCCCAGCTGCCGAGGCGGCTGGTGAGCATCGAGAACAGCGTTTCGCGCGTGCGGTCCGCCGTGGGGCGCGTGGTATCGCCTGCCGGGGCCTGCAATTTGCGGCCTCGCCAGGTGCCGGCGATGATCCTGAGCATCAGCGCTTGCCTCCCGGCTTGCCGCCGCTCTTGGGGCCGGGCCGAGTTCCGGGGCTGCGCGGAGGGCGGCCAGTCGGCTTGTCGACCAGCTTGCCGGCATCGGGGCTGAGGCGGACGCGCTGTGCGCCAGCACGACGGGGGCGTTCGGGCTCGCGCTCGGGGACGGGCTTGGCCACCGGCTTGGGCGCTCTGGGCGCCACGGCCTTGCCGGCGTGGACTGCCTGCTGCACGCGGGTGGCGTGATCGCCGGCGAGGCCCTTGCGGAAGCGCTCGACCACGACTTGCGGCACTTCCTCCGCCGCGCCGCGCGGCAGTTCGCCCAGATCGAACGGGCCATAGCGCAAGCGCAGGAGGCGCGAGACTTCGAGGCCGAGGTGCTCTAGCACGCGGCGCACTTCGCGGTTCTTGCCCTCGGTGAGGGTCAGCTCGATCCACTTGTTGCGGCCGGTGCTGCGCTCGAGATTGGCGTTGATCGGGCCGTAGCGGATGCCCTCGATCTCGATGCCCTGCATGAGCTCGTCGAGCTGGCCTTGCGCCACATCGCCAAAGGTGCGCGCGCGGTAGGTGCGCGGCACGGCATTGGCGGGCAGTTCCATCGCGCGCTTCAGCTCGCCATCATTGGTGAGGAGGAGCAGGCCTTCGGTATTGATGTCGAGCCGGCCGACCGGCATCACGCGGCCCGCGCCTTCGGGGAGGGCGTTGCGCAGCGCGGTGTAGATCGTCGGGCGGCCGGTGGGATCACGCTCGGCGGTAATGAGGCCCGAGGGCTTGTGAAACATGAACAGGCGCGGGGGTTCCGGCGCGGCGACGGGATTGCCGTCAACCGTTACGCCGCGCAGGTTCTTGAGGACCGTGGCGGGCGTGGTGATGACCTCGCCGTCCAATGCGATGCGGCCTTCGGCGATATAGCGTTCGATTTCGCGGCGGCTGGCGACGCCGGCGCGGGCGAGCAGTTTGGCGATCCGGTCGCCCTCGCGCGCCGTGCCGTCATCTGCCGGGGCGCGGGTCTGCGGAACTGCTGCGGCCTTGGGCAGGCGGGGCTTGGGGATCTTGTAGGGCGCGGGCTTGCTGCCGGAGCCAGTAGGAGCCGCGGGCCTTCCCGGGCGGCCGCTCCTGTCTTTGGGGGGGAATGCCATCGCTTGCCCTTACGCCGGAGCGCGCGCCGCGTCACCCTGCTTCGTGCAGGGTGATCTCGCGCTGGCAGATCTCGTGGAAGCGGCGGATGCCACCTTCGAGCGTGCCGAGGGTGAGCTGGGGCACGGCGCCAGTGGCGAGGCCCTGCTGGCCAAGCTCGGCGGCGCGGAAATCCTCGGCGCCGAAGACCTGCCCGTCGAGCAATTCCCAGCTTCTGCGCCAGTGGTCTTCGGCCTTGGGCGTGGCGGGCGCTTCGGCGATGAGCATGAAGTCCTCGACCAAGGTGAGATCGTGCGCCTGCGGCATGATCGTCATCAGGTTGACGTAGTCCGGGCTGATCACAATGACGGTGGCGGGGAAGAGCTGGTAGGCGAAGGTGGCGACGCGGCGGAGCGCGGGCCAATCGGCCAGATCGAGCCCTTCGAGTTCGGTGGCGCGCCCGACCAGCGAGCGCATGTGAGGGCCGACTTCGTCGCCTGCCGTCACCCCGTCCTTGAAATAGGGCCCGATGGTGCGGGCGTGGAGGCGCTGCACGTGGTAGCTTTCGAGGAAGGCGTCCATGATCAGCTTCCAGTTGGACGCGACCCGGTGCGTGCGGCGGGCGTAAAGGTGGTGCGATGCGAGGTCGGCTGCCGCAAAATCAGCGCTGATCTCGGCGGCCTGCGTGAAATCGGCCTGCTGCGGCGCGAACCAGATCAGGCCGCCGGCTTCGAGGCTGGGCAGCTCGATCAGGCCGTGGGCGGACTGATCGAACGCCGGGAAGGTATCGGGCCGGGGGAGGGCAAGCAGCTTGCCGTCGGTGCCATAGGTCCAGGCATGGTAGGGGCAGACAAGGCGCTTGGTGCATTGCACTTCACCGCCTTCGACAAGCCTCGTGCCGCGGTGGCGGCATACGTTCATGAAAACATGCGCCTTGCCGGAAGCATCGCGCGTGAGGAGCAGGGGCCGCCCGGTGCCATCGTGCGGCACGGCCATGCCGGGATCGGGCAGCAGCGCGGATGGGGCGACGACTTGCGGGAAACGGTCAAACAGCGCGGCCTTCTCGCGCGCCCAGTGCGCAGGATCGGTGTAGACATGCGCGGGAACGTGGCTGATGCCAGCGCCCTTGCGGCCAGCGCCTGCCGCGACGAGGCGGGCCAGTTCCAGCTGGCCTTCGGTGGGCCGCTTTGCTTGTTCAGTGGTGGCCATTTCGCGGCTCTCCCCGGGTATCATCGCTCTCCGGTGCTAGGCGTAGCGCATTTTGGCGCTAATCAGTACAGGCAATGCGGGGAGCCCGGACGAGAATGAGCGTAGACGTTTCGCAGCAGCGCACGCTGGTGCAATCCTTGCAGCCCTATCTCGAGAAGGAATCGCTTGCCGCGTTCTTCCTCGGCGTATCATCCGGCTTTCCCTACGCCATGATCGGGGCGACGCTCACCACGCGGCTGGCGCAGGACGGGATCGACAAGAAGACGGTGACCGCCTTCACGCTGGCGTTTCTGGTGTACAATCTCAAGGTTTTCTGGGCCTGGATCGTCGATGGAGTGCGCCTGCCGGTGCTGGGCCGGCTGGGCCAGCGGGTTTCGTGGATGCTGCTGGCGGGCGCGCTGGTCATGGCCGCGGTGGCCAATCTGGCGCTGGTCGATCCGCGTGCGGATATCGGCGCGACGGTGCTGGCGGCGGTGCTGGTCGGCGCGGCCGGGGCCACGTTCGACATCGTGATCGATGCCTACCGGATCGAGACGCTCAAGCCCTATCAGCTCGGCACCGGCTCGGGCATGAGCCAGTATGGCTGGCGGATCGGATCGACCGGGGCTGCGGCGCTGGCGCTGGTGATGGCGGCGCGCACCGGTTGGAGCGCGGCCTATCTTGCCTGCGCGCTGTTTGCCCTGCCGGCGATGCTGACGGCGCTGCTGCTGGGCGAGCCGGAGCGCCACCGCGAACCGGCCGGGCGCAAGGGCATCGGCGAAGCATTTGCTGCCATCATCGGGCCGTTCGGCGAGTTTTTCCGGCGCGACGGGGCCTTGCTCGTGCTGGTGTTCATTCTTGTCCACAAGGTCGGCGATACGCTGGCCAACCTCACATTCCGGCTGCTGTTCGATGATCTTGGCTTCACCAACGACGAGATCGCGATCTGGGACGTAGGCGTAGGGTTCTGGGCCTATCTCATCGGCATCTTCATCGGCGGCGTGGCCTATGCGCGGCTGGGGCTGAAGCGTTCGGTGCTGCTGGCGCTGGTGCTGATGGCGGTTTCGAACCTGTCGTTCGCCGCGCTGGCCGCGGCGGGGCATTCCAATCTCGGCATGGCGGGCGCAATCGGGTTTGAAAACATCGCCTCGGGCTATGGCGGCGTGGTGGTGATCGCCTATTTCTCGGCGCTGTGCGACTTGCGCTACACGGCCTCGCAATATGCGCTGATTTCCGCCGGGGCGAGCGTGATCGGGCGCTTCGCCACGGGCACGACGGCGGGCGCGCTGATCGAGGGCATGGGCTATGTCAATTTCTACCTGCTCACCACGCTGCTGGCTCTGCCGGGCATCGTGCTGTTCTGGTGGATGAGCCGCAGCGGGCTAGTCGATGCGGCGATGGGGACGGCTGGAGACAGCTAGTCCGGCGCTTCGTCGTTGCGCCTCAGCACATCGCCCGCGAGGTAGAGCGAGCCTGCGATCAGGACGTCGCCTTCAGGCGGCAGCGCGGCGAGGGCTTCTGCCACATTCGCGAAACTGCGCACTGGGAGCGTCGTGAACGGCGCGAAATCTGCAGGCGTGTGCGCTTCATGGCCCGGCGCGGGGACGATGGAGACCGAGGCGAGCTTGCCTTCCAAGGGGCGCAGGATGGCGCTGGGGTCCTTGCTGGTCAGCATGCCCATGACGAGGTGGAGCGGCGCAGCTTTCGCGAAATGGCGGGCGATGGCCTCTCCGGCATCCGGGTTGTGGCCGCCGTCGAGCCAGACGGTGCGCTGGCCTGTCAAAGCGGTCAGCGGGCCGGGGCCGAGGCGCTGGAGGCGGGCGGGCCAGCGGGCCTTGCGGATGCCTTGCGCCATGGCTTCGGGGGTGATGGGAACCGCGCTCTGGTGGCGCAGCATGGCGACGGCGAGGGCGGCGTTGTCGGCCTGATGCGCGCCTGCGAGGGTGGGGAGGGGGAGGCTGAGGCTGAGGGGGCCCTTGGCGTCGCGGTATTCGATGGTTTCGCCGATGCCCGCCCACCAGTCGCGGCCGCGCAGCGCGACGGGGGCGCCGATGTGGCTGGCGGTGGCCAGCACACTGTTCAGGGGGCCTTGCGCGTAGCTTTGCACCACCAGCGGTGCGCCGGGCTTGGCGATGCTGGCTTTTTCGAAGGCGATGCGGGCGAGCGGCTCTTCGGGCGTTCCGGCTTCGGGGACTAGCAGGAAGGTCTCGTGATCGATGCCGAGGGTTGCAATGCCGCAGACGGCGGGGCTTTCGAGGACATTGGTGGCATCGAGCCGCCCGCCGAGGCCGGTTTCGATGACGCAGGCGTCTGCCGGGGTCTCGGCGAAAGCGAGGAAGGTGGCGACGGTGGTGACTTCGAAGAAGCTGGGGCCAAGGTCTTCGGAGGCATCGAGGACACGCTCGAGGAGGTCGGCGAGGCTTTCGTCCGAGATCAGCCTTCCGGCAACGCGGATGCGTTCATTGTAGCGGACGAGGTGGGGCTTGGTGGCGGTGTGGACCACAAGGCCCTCTGCTTCGAGGATCGCGCGCAGGTAGGCGCAGGTGGAGCCTTTGCCGTTGGTGCCGGCGACGTGGAACACCGGCGGCAGGCGGCGCTGCGGATCGCCTAGACGCTTGCAGATTGCGCGCACGGTATCGAGGCCGAGGCGGCCTTGGGGGAGCGAGAGCGCGCCGAGACGGTCCAGTTGGCGCTGGACGGCGGGGTTTTCGGAAATGGCGAAGTCGCGCAATTTACCCCTCCGTCAGCCCTCTCGGGCTGCCACCTCCCCATTTGTGCTTCGCAAAAATGGAGAGGATCAAGAAAGCTAGCCATGTTTGGTCCTCCCCATTTTTCCCGCAGGGACAAATGGGGAGGTGGCCCGCCGAAGGCGGGTCGGTGGGGTCAAGCCGCCTGCGCGGCCATCAGGTAGCCGATGGTGCGGGCGAGGGTGGCCTTCAGCATGGGACGGCTGACGACCATGTCGATCATGCCGTGCGCGTGAAGGTATTCGGCGCGCTGGAAGCCTTCGGGGAGCTTTTCGCGGATCGTGTCCTGGATCACGCGCTGGCCGGCAAAGCCGATGAGCGCGCCGGGTTCGGCGATCTGGATATCGCCGAGCATCGCGTAGCTGGCGGTGACGCCGCCGGTAGTCGGATCGGTGAGGACGACGATATAGGGCAGCCCCGCCGCGCGCATGCGGTTGATCGCGACGGTGGTGCGCGGCATCTGCATCAGGCTGAGGATGCCTTCCTGCATGCGCGCGCCGCCCGCAGCCGTCACGGCGATGAAGGGGCACTTGTTTGCGATGGCGGCCTCGGTCGCGGCGATGAAGGCATCGCCTACGGCCATGCCCATCGAGCCGCCCATGAAGCCGAAATCCTGCACGCCAACGACGGCCTTGTGACCGTCGATCTTGCCGACCGCGGCGGTCAGCGCATCGGGCTGCGGATTGGCCGCGCGGGCGGCCTTGAGGCGGTCGGTATAGCGCTTGGTATCGCGGAACTTGAGCGGGTCTTCGCGCACCTTGGGGGCGGGGAGGATTTCAAACCCGGCGTCGAGCAGCTGCGAAAGGCGCTCGGTCGCACCGATGCGGCCGTGGTGATCGCAGCGCGGGCAGACCGAGAGGTTTTCCTCATACTCCTTCGTGAACAGCATTTCGCTGCACGAAGGGCACTTGATCCAGAGATTGTCCGGCGTGTCACGCTTGGGCGAGAACGGCAGCGAATTGCGGACGCGGGTTAGCCAGCTCATGCTTCTACCTTCCGTGCATTGTGGACCGCATGGGCGAGCGCGGTGACGAGTTCGCGCACCGGGCCTGCGGCGTTTTCGCCGTGCTCGGCGATGATGTCGATCAGGGCTGAGCCGACGACGACGCCGTCTGCCACGCAGGCGATGGGGCCCGCCTGCTCGGGCGTGCGCACGCCGAAGCCGACGGCGACGGGGATCGTCGCGGTCTGCTTGATGCGGGTGACGGCCTCTTCGATGGAGGCGAGCGCGGCGCTTTGCTTGCCGGTGATGCCCGCGACCGAGACATAGTAGAGAAAGCCCGAGGAGCCATCGAGCACGGCGGGGAGGCGCGCGGCATCGGTGGTGGGGGTGGCGAGGCGGATCGGGCTGATCCCGGCGGCGCGCAAGGCGGGGCCAAGCTCGCCGTCTTCCTCGGGCGGGATATCGACGCAGATCACGCCGTCGACCCCGGCCTTCGCGGCCTCGGCGGCGAACCATTCGGGCCCGCGCGTGATCATCGGGTTGGCATAGCCCATGAGGACGAGCGGCACTTGCGGGTGGCGCGCGCGGAAATCGGCGGCCATCTGGAGGATATCGGCGGTCCTGGTGCCGGCGGCAAGGCTACGCAGATTGGCGCGCTGGATCGCCGGGCCATCCGCCATCGGATCGGTGAAGGGCATGCCCAGCTCGATCACATCGGCGCCGCCTTCGACGAGCGCATCAAGGATCGCGGGCGTGGCCGCGGGCGTCGGATCACCGGCGGTGACGAAACAGACGAGGGCGGGGTGGCCTTTGGCGAAGGCGGATTGGAGACGCTGTGTCATTCCCCTCTCCCCGCCCCTCTCCCCTGAAGGGGAGAGGGAGATCTAGCCCTCTCCCCTTCAGGGGAGAGGGTTGGGAGAGGGGAACGCATTTCCGCAATCACCCCGGTGAGATGGATCAAAACGCCCTCCAGATTCTGCATCACGTCCATATTCGTATAGCGGACTACCCGATAGCCTTGCTCTTCCAGAAAGCGAGTCCGGATTGCGTCGCGCTTGTCATCGACGTCGTGGGTATCGCCATCGATCTCGATCACCAACTTCGGATCGTTCGCGGCGAAATCCGCGATGAACGGCCCGATCACCTTCTGCCGCCTGAACTTGATGCCGGCAAATCGTTCGGCCCTCAGCGCCAGCCATATGCGGGTTTCGGGTTCGGACATGTGCTTGCGGTTTTCGCGGGCGTAGCCCGCGAGCTTGGCGTCGCGCATTTACCCCTCTCCCAACCCTCTCCCCTGAAGGGGAGAGGGCTTCTTTAGAGCTTAACCCCCAGATGCTCCGCGACCGAGAAGATGTCCTTGTCGCCGCGGCCGCAGAGGTTGGCGAGGATGATCGCGTCCTTGTCCATCGTCGGCGCGATTTTCTTCACGGCAGCGATGGCGTGGGCGGGCTCCAGCGCGGGGATGATGCCTTCGGTGCGGCAGAGCAGCTGGAAGCCGTCGAGCGCTTCGGTGTCGGTCACTGAGGTGTACTGGACGCGGCCGGTTTCCTTGAGCCAGGCGTGTTCGGGGCCGATGCCGGGGTAATCGAGGCCCGCCGAGATCGAGTGGCCTTCGAGGATCTGGCCGTCCTCGTCCTGCAGGAGGTAAGTCTTGTTGCCATGGAGCACCCCGGGGCGGCCGCCCGCAAGGCTGGCGGCGTGGGCGAAATCGAGGCCGTGGCCCGCCGCTTCGACACCCATCATCTTGACGCTGGGGTCATCGAGGAAGGGGTGGAACAGACCGATGGCATTGCTGCCGCCGCCAATCGCTGCGACGAGCAGGTCCGGTAGGCGGCCCACGCGGCTCAGCATCTGGGCGCGGGCTTCCTTGCCGATCACGCTCTGGAAATCGCGGACGAGCTCCGGATAGGGGTGCGGGCCGGCGGCGGTGCCGATGATGTAGAAGGTGTTGTGGACGTTGGCGACCCAGTCGCGCAGCGCCTCGTTCATCGCGTCCTTGAGCGTCGCCGCGCCAGCGGTGACGGGGACGACTTCGGCGCCCAGCAGCTTCATGCGGAACACGTTGGGCTGCTGGCGGGCAACGTCGGTCGCGCCCATGAAGATCGTGCACGGGAGGCCAAAGCGCGCGCAGACCGTGGCGGTGGCGACGCCGTGCTGGCCTGCGCCGGTTTCCGCGATGATCCGCGTCTTGCCCATGCGGATGGCGAGCAGGATCTGGCCAATGCAGTTGTTGATCTTGTGCGCGCCGGTGTGATTGAGCTCGTCGCGCTTGAACCAGACCTGTGCGCCGCCGAGTTCCTCGGTGAGGCGGGGCGCGAAATAGAGCGGGCTGGGGCGGCCGACATAGTGTTCGAGCAGATCGTCGAACTCGGCGTGGAAGGCGGGATCGGCCTTGGCCTTGCGGTATTCCGCTTCCAGATCGAGGATCAGCGGCATCAGCGTTTCGGCGACATAGCGGCCGCCGAACTGGCCGAAATGGCCCTGTGCGTCGGGCTGGTTGCGGAAGCTGTTGGGGATGGGCGCGTTCATGGCGCCTCGCTTGGCAGAGGGGCGCGCGCTTGTCCAGATTCGCGGGGCTTTAGGGCAAGCAAGCTAACCTTCGCCCGTTCGTGTCGAGCGAAGTCGAGACACGAACGGTGGGATCATGCAGCGCGGGCTTCGCGGCAGAACTGGGCAATAAGGTCCACGTCCTTCACGCCCGGCGCGCTCTCCACGCCGGAGGAGACGTCGACGAGCGGGGCCTGCGTGGTGCGCACCGCCTCGGCGACATTGGCGGGAGAGAGGCCGCCGGCGAGGCCCCAGGGGAGCGCGGCCTTGTAGGTGGCGAGCAGGGTCCAATCGAACACGAGGCCGAGGCCGCCGGGCAGTGCGGCGCCCTTGGGGGGCTTGGCGTCGAAGAGGACGAGATCGGCAGCGCCGGCGAAGGTTTCGGCGCGGGCGATGTCCTCGGCGCTGGAGACGGCCATGGCCTTCCACACCGGCTTGCCAAAGGCCGCGCGGATTGCAGCAACCCGGGCGGGGTCTTCCTTGCCGTGGAGCTGGATCACATCAAGCCGAGCGGCGGCGACCACTTCGCCGATCAGGTTTTCGGCGGCATCGACGAAGAGGCCGACGAGCTTGATCCGGCCCGCAGCGCGCGCGGCAAGCGCGGCGGCATCGGCGAGCGCGAGGTGGCGCGGGCTGGGAGGGAAGATCACGAGGCCCGCATAATCGGCGCGCGCGGCAATCGTCGCCTCGAGCGCGGCGGGCGTGGTGAGGCCGCAGATCTTGATTTCGGGGGCGGGCATGGGGTGCGGATAGGGTTTGAGGGTTTGCGGGTCAAATGCGGTTTTTGCCGCTGGCCCACCCCCGACCCCTCCCGCAGGCGGGAGGGGGAATGTTGCGCTGGTAACTCCCCTCCCGCGTGCGGGAGGGGTTGGGGGTGGGCTTTCCCTTACAGCCCCAGTTCGAACGTCACCGTCACGTTTGCGCCCACCTGCACTTCACCGGCGGCAACCGGGCTGGGGGCGCCGGCCATCATCTTTTCGGCGCGGGCGTACATGACCATCGGCTGCGGGGCATAGCCGCCGCTCTCGCTGATGGTGAGAATGCGCTTCACTGTGAGGCCGGCCGCCTTGGCATAGAGCTCGGCGCGCGCGCGGGCCTTTTTCATCGCCTCGATGCGGGCTTCGTCGCTGGCTACATCGGGATTGTCGAGCTGGAACGAGGGGCCGCTGACCTGATTGGCGCCGGCGTTCACCAGCGTATCGATCGTCTTGCCGTAATTGCCGATCTTGCGCTGCTTCACCTCGACCTGGTTGCTCGCCTGATAGCCGATGATCACCGGATCCCCGGAAACGTTGCCGTTCGCATCGGCGCGCGGCTGGCCGTAGACCGGGTTGACCGAAAGGTTGCTGGTCTGGATGTCGCGCTCTGCAATGCCAGAAGCCTTCAAGGCGGTGATCACCGCGTTCATGCGGTCGGCGTTTTCGGAGAGCGCGGCGGCGGCGGTCTTGGCCTGCGTGGTGACGCCCGCGCTGAACACGGCAAGATCGGGGGTGCGGGTGGAGCGGCCATCGGCGCTGAGCGTCAGCACGGCATTGCCGGGGGCGACCACCGGGGCGGGCGAGACGGCCTGCGCCATGGCAGGCGAAGCGGCTCCGGCGGCGGCAAGTGCGGCGGCCATCAGGAGCGAGGTGGAGGTCGTGGTCATCGGTCTGTCCCCTTGAGAATATGCCGCCCATGTGGGGCGGGGGGCCTTTCGCAGGGCTGAACCGCGATGACAGGAGAGCTTCAGGAGATGGACCGTTCGAGAACGACCATCTTGTAGGGCACATCCATGGGCAGCGGGAAGGGCCTGAGCTCGCCAGTGCGGGTGTAGCCGCGCCGCTCGTAGTACGCGATCAACTCGGCGCGCGCATCAATCACGGTCATTTCCATCGTGCGCGCGGCAAAGTCGCGCGCTGCCAGTTCTTCGGCCCGCGTGATCAGCGCGCGGCCGAGCCCAGCCGCCTGCAAGGCCGGATCGACACACAGCAGCCCCAGGTAGGCGCGGCCATCGCCCAGATCGGTGATCGTCACCGTGCCGACAAGCGCACTATCGCGTTCGGCTAGGAGGACGCGCTTTTCCGGGTCCGAAAGCATTGCGGCGATCTCTTCGGGCGTGGTGCGGTCGCCTTCGAGGAAATCGGCTTCGCTGGTCCAGCCGAGGCGGGACCTGTCGCCCCGGTAGCCGCTTTCGATGAGGGCCCGGAGAGCAAGCGCGTCTTCAGGCCCGGCGAGGCGGTAGGTCGTCGTCATCGCGGCAAGGCTCAGAGCGTGGCCTCGATGGCGCGGGCGGCGGCGACCGGGTCTTCGGCGCGGCTGATCGGGCGGCCGATGACAAGGACGCTGGCGCCGTCGCGGCGTGCGGCGCCGGGGGTGACGATGCGCTTCTGGTCTGCCGTGTGGCCCGTATCGGGGCGGAGGCCGGGCACGACAAAGAAGCCGTTCTTCCAGCGCTTGTGGATCGCGCCGACTTCGTGGCCCGAGCAGACGATGCCGTCGAGCCCGGCTTCCTGCGCGAGATCGGCCAGCCGCAGCGCCTGATCGTGCGCGCCGCCGGGCACGCCGACGCCGGCGAGATCATCATCATCGAGGCTGGTGAGCACGGTGACGGCGACGACTTTGCAATGCTCGCCCGCGGCGGCCTTGGCATCTTCCATCATCGCGCGGCCACCCGCGGCGTGGATGGTGACAATGGCGGGTTCAAGCACGTGGATCGACTGCATCGCGGCGGCAACGGTGTTCGGGATATCGTGCAGCTTGAGATCGAGGAAGATCGGAAGGCCGAGCTTCGCCACTTCGTGCACGCCGTGGTGGCCATGCGCGCAGAAGAATTCGAGGCCGAGCTTCACCCCGCCGATATGGCCCTTGACCTTCTGCGCGAGCGCGATGGCGGCATCGAGCCGGGGCAGATCGAGCGCGAGATAGACGGGATTGCTCATGGGGCTTCGCTTGCTTTCCGGGCTTCGAGCTGGGTTGAGGAAAGCGAGGCGCTCCCGGCCAGCGTGGTTTCAAGATTGGTGATGCGGCGCTGAAGCCGCCAGCGGGTGGTGCGGTGAAGCAGCCACATCGGCACAAGGCCAAGCAGGAACGCGGCAATGACCAGCGCGGGCAGCTTGGTATCGAGCACGAGGCCCTGCCAAACCACGAGTTCGACCGGTTGCCAGTTCGCGGCGGAGAAAGCAGCCATAGCGGCCACGATCACGAGCCACAGGATCGTTCGAAACATCTTCATCAGGCTTTGTCCCCAGCCTCTCCCGCTTGACCCCATGCTAGGGCGCTTTGGCGGGGAAGGCGAGTCCCTGACTTATTCCCCGAACACCCGCGCGAAAATCGTGTCGACCGCCTTGAAGTGGTAGTCGAGGTTGAACTTGTCCTCGAGCTCCGGCGCACTCATCACCGCGCTCACTTCGGGATCGGCCTTCAGGAGTTCGAGCAGCGAAAGCTGGCCATCCGACTGCCAGACCTGCATCGCATTGCGCTGGACGAGACGGTAGGAATCATCGCGCGTGAGGCCCGCCTGCGTGAGCGCGAGGAGCACGCGCTGCGAGTGGACGAGGCCGCCCATGCGGTCGAGGTTCTTCTGCATGCGCTCGGGGTAGACGAGCAGCTTGTCGATCACCGAGGTAAGCCGGGCGAGCGCGAAATCGAGCGTGATCGTGGCGTCCGGGCCGATATAGCGCTCGACCGAGGAGTGCGAGATATCGCGCTCATGCCACAGCGCGACGTTCTCGAGCGCGGGGGTGACGGCGGAGCGGACGACGCGCGCCAATCCGGTGAGGTTTTCCGTCAGCACCGGGTTGCGCTTGTGCGGCATGGCCGAGGAGCCCTTCTGGCCGGGCGAGAAGTATTCTTCGGCTTCCAGCACTTCGGTGCGCTGCAGGTGGCGCACTTCGGTGGCGAGGCGCTCGATGCTGCTGGCGATCACGCCGAGGACCGCGAAGAACATCGCATGGCGATCGCGCGGGATCACCTGCGTGGAGACCGGCTCCACCGCGAGGCCCAGTTTCTCGGCGACGTGGGCTTCAACCGCCGGATCAATATTGGCAAACGTGCCGACCGCGCCCGAAATGGCGCAAGTGGCGACTTCGGCGCGGACGCTGACGAGGCGGGCACGGCAGCGGGCGAATTCGGCATAGGCCTGCGCGAGCTTGAGACCGAAGGTGGTCGGCTCGGCGTGGATGCCATGGCTGCGGCCGATGGTGGGGGTGTACTTGTGCTCTTCGGCGCGGCGCTTGATGGCTTCGAGCAGCGCGTCGATGTCCGCGATGAGGATATCGGCGGCCTTGGTGAGCTGCACATTCAGCGTGGTGTCGAGCACGTCGGAGCTGGTCATGCCCTGATGCATGAAGCGGGCTTCGGGGCCGACTTCCTTGGCCACCCAATCGAGGAAGGCGATCACGTCATGCTTGGTCACGGCTTCGATCGCATCGATCGCGGCGACGTCGATCTTCGGATTCGTCGCCCACCAGTCCCACAGCGCCTTAGCGGCAGACGGCGGGACGACGCCAAGCTCGCCCAGCTTCTCGGTCGCGTGCGCCTCGATCTCGAACCAGATGCGGTAGCGCGCCTCCGGCTCCCAGATCGCGGTCATCGCGGGACGGGCATAACGGGGGACCATGGACGACTCCTCAGCAACGGTGCGTGCCGGTGCCGCTAGGAGGGAGGGGGGCGGAAGGCAAGGGGCCGCGAACGCTCAGCCGGCAGTGAAGGCCAGATCGGTTTGGCCGGTGGTGCGCCCTTCGGCATCGAAGCGGCGTTCGATGATCCGCGCGGCGCCGTCGCCTGCGATCATGAGCACGGTCGAGCAGCGCGTCCCATAAGCCGGATTGCGGATGAACACGGGCGAGAAGCGCGCTTCGGGGCCGGCACCCGGCAGTTCCGTGCGGTCGGCCAGCGCCGCGAAAAGGGGGGCGGGGTCGGTGCTGCCCGCCGCCAACCAGTTTTCCAGCGCGGCTTCGAGCGCTAGCGTCTTGGCCCAGGGCTGCTCGTGCGGACCGTTCGACAAACCGTGGATGCCAGGGGCGAGGGGGAGGCGGCGCACCTCGGGGTGGTTGCTGAGGTGCGAAGCGGTCTCAGCATCGGCAAGGAACAGATTGAACGGGTTCATGGTTTCGGGCGAAGCAGGTTCGCGCCCGCCCAGCCAATCCGTCACCAGCGCCCCGCGTGAGGCGAGGTGGGGGAGGGGATAGCCATCGACGCGCAAGTTGGTGACGAGGGCGAACCGGCCCGCTTCGTTCACGCCAAGCCAGGTGCCGCCCGCCTGCAAGTCCCGCCCCGCGATCACGCCATCGGTCCAGCGCGCAAGCGGCGCGGTGGGGCGCTCATGAAACTCGTCGCGATTGCCGATGACGACAAGGCGCCAGCGCGGATGCGCGCGGAAGGCTGCAGCGGCAACGCACATCGGCCTAAGCGGGTCGCATCAGACCAGCAGCGGCACCGATTTGACCAGCACGAACTGCAGGATAACAATTGCCAGCGCGATACGCGGGATCGTCGACTTGCCGTTGAGGATCGAGATTATGCTGAACACGACGGTCAGCGATACAAGCTCATCGAGTGTCTCGGGCGGACGCACCAGCGTGTAGACGACCGAGGCGAGCGCAGTGACCATTGAGATGGTGCCGCACCGATCATGTGGATCGAAACTCCGGACTGCCGCATCGCTCGGCTCGCTGGGCAGTTTGGCCTTGGGATACATATCGTTGTCTCGCTGCAAACCGGTTTTCTGGTTACGCTCCCCAAACAGTGAGCCTAGCGCGGCGGCCACCGTCTATCAACGCCCGAATGGCATTCACTTGAGGGTGGTGGACGGCATCCGCCCCGGATCGGGACGGGGCCTGCAGCAGCCCGGCAGCGCTTCATCCTTGCGCCGATAGACAAGCCGGAACCGCGCCTTGCCGGTTCGAATGCTTGCGGCAAGGCGATAGTCGCGTTGCAACGCCGCATTGACCAGCGCCCGGGTCGACGGGTTGGCGAGCGCGTAGAGCGGGGCATCATCGATGATCACTTCGGGCTTTGCCGCCAGAATGCGGCGCACTTCCGTAACCGGGTCAACGCCGATCGCGGCTTTCGATGCTTCGTTTGCCGTGTTGAGGTGGCCGGGAAAAACCCAGCGCGAGGGCAGACAGGACTGCGTGAGGAGGTATAGCGCGGGATATCCATCATAGACCCAGATGCAGCCCCCGTGCTGCGGGGTAGCTGCTGCGGCCACGGCCATGGCCTCGTCGCGATCCCCTTTGCCCGCCGCGGATATGGCGATCACGGCCTGTCCGGCAAGGCCGACGAAGATCAGCAAGGGATAGGCTACGAGGCGGCGCTGCCGCTCGCTTTCGAAGCTGCGTGCGCAGCACAGGCACAGCGGGGCGATGATTGGCAGAGCATAGCCCGGCGCAAGAAAGCTGCCGAACACGAGGAAGCCGGCAAGAGCCGCGAGCAGCCAGCTCTCGGCAAAATCAGGTCGGCGCCGCGGGCTTTCGCCCGATGCCGGGCGCAGCCGGGATGCGGCATAAACCAGACCGAGCGGCAGCAGAATTCCGGCGATCGTGAGCAAACCTTCCAGACGCGCCGATGCAGGATCCGGCAGTCTGCCGTAGATCGAGAAGAAATTGGCGAACAGGAATGCCGGCAGCTCGCCCAGGTGCCAGTACCAGGCGAGCGCCATGGCGGTGGGGGTCAGTGCGCAAAGGATCCACACCGCAGCCAGAAATGCGATCCGGGGCAGGGCCATGCCGACGCGGTGGGCAGCAGTGAGCAGGGCAAGGCCGAAGAACACGCCTTCGAAGACGACGGTATACTTGATCTGCAGGGCTAGCCCGATGAGGAGCATGGCAGCGCATCCCTGCGCCGCGAGGTGCGCGCGCTGTCCTGCTGTCACCCGCGCCCAGACAGACTGCACGATTACTGCGGCAAGGCTTACCGGCAGGTTGTAGAACACCGGCGCCTGCCCAGCCTCGCCCTCGCAGACCCCAAGCATGAGGATGTAGAACGCCGCGGCGCACAGGGCCGCGCCGGTGCCGGCACCCGCCTTTCGTGCCATCGCATAGACCACGCAAGCTGTGGCGACCACACAGCCAAACGCCACCAGTTTATACTGGAGAAAAGGGTCAGGGCCGATCGCGCTGCTGGCCATGTAGATCAGGAACAGTCCAATCGGCTTCCTGTCCCAGATATCGACATAGGGCACCGCGCCATCGAGCATGCGGTTGCCGACAAGCAGATAGAATTGCTCGTCGAAGCCGATCACGGGGTTGTTGAAAGTGGCTGCGCGTGACAGCACGGAAAGCACGACGAGAATGCCAAGCGCCATGAGGCCGCGCGATTTTAGCACTGTAGCCAAAGCGCTGTTCCCCCGCCCCGCAATGTCTGGGGCATCGCCCGCCGCCGCGTTCATCTAGCTGCGTTGGATGATCTGTCAATTCGCAGGGGCAGACCTCAGATCAGGCCCTTGGCCTTCAGGGAGACATGGCCCTGCCGCCCGATGATCACGTGATCGTGGACGACAATGCCAAGCAGGCGTCCCGCCTCCATGATCTTCTGGGTGATCTGGATATCGGCGCGGCTGGGTTCGGGGCTGCCGGAGGGGTGATTGTGGACCAGAATCAGCGCAGCGGCGCCAATTGCCATGGCCTTGGCGATGATCTCGCGCGTGTAGATCGCTGATTCGTCGAGCGTGCCGTCGCTGACGATCTGGTCGAGGATCAGGCGGTTCTGCGTGTTGAGATAGAGCACGCGCACGCGTTCGTGGTTCAGGTGCGCCATATCGATGTGGAGATAATCGAGCAGGGCCTGCCAGCTTGAGAGGACGGGCTCCTCGCGCACCGTCTGCCGCGCGAGACGGCGGGCGGAAACTCCGACGATCTTGAGCGCTGCTGCGGCTGCGTCCTTCACGCCCGGCACGCCCATCAGGGTTCTCGTGTCGGCGCTGAGCACTCCGGCAAGGCTGCCGAAACGCTGCATCAGCACGCGGGCGACCGGCTTCGTATCGACCCGGGGTATTGCGATCATCAGCAGGTATTCGATGACTTCATGATCGCCGAGCGCATCGTCGTCGCCATCGAGCAGGCGCTTGCGCAGACGCTCGCGGTGGCCGGATGGATCGAGCCCCGCTTCGCGCACGCGGTTCTTTTCGGTCTTGTCGCGGGTGGGCGGGGGAAAGAGGCTTGGCGGTTCGTCCATCGCGCAGCGACTTTGCCCGCCCGCGCGGCGGGGCGCAAGCGCTCCGAACTGACCCGAACGCTCAGTCGCACGTTCCGCCGAGGCAGATATCGACCGGGCAGCGGGTGCAGACAGTCTCGTCGCAGAGGCGGCAGACGCGCAGGGCATCTTCCGGCCCGGCGACGAGCGCGGCGAGCAGCTTTTCGGTTGCCGCGATGAAGGCTGCGCGCTCCGCTGCGGGCAGCGTGTCGAGCGCCTGCGCGATGGCCTCATGCCGGCCATCAGCAATACCGGCGGCGGCGCTTTCGCCTGCAGCCGTCAGGTGAAGCGCGACACGGCGTCCATCCTCCGCACTGGCGCGGCGCTCGACCAGACCATGCGCCGCAAGCCGGTCCACCAGCCGCACTGCGCCGGGATGCGAAAGGCCGACGCCAATGCGCAGCGCATCGATGCTCATGCCGGGCAGGTGCGCCACGAGCATGAGCGCAGCCGCCGCCGGGCCAGGCTCGGGGGCAGCGGATTCGGCGGCACGGGTCACCGCATCACCGATGGCAACGGCGAGGGCTCCGACAAGATTGGCATCACGCATGGAACTCATTCCCACAAGGTATATGCTCTGCGCATGTATTTCAAGCTATATGCTTCATGCACACAATGTGCGGCCAAGGGCCATTCCGCCTTGGCAAGTTGATAAAGGAGAGATCCGATGTTCCTGTCCCCCACCTTCGAGGCACGCCTCGGCAAGAGCGGCGCCATCGTGCTGCGCTACAGCCTTGTGTTCTTCTTCCTGGCCTTCGGGCTCTATAAGTTCACCCCGCAGGAAGCCGCAGCCGTCGCGCCGCTGATGGCGCATTCGCCGCTGCTGTTCTGGGCTGGCCCGATGCTGGGCGAGCAGGGGGCTTCCAACTTCATCGGCGTGGTCGAGATCGCGCTGGGCCTCATGGTCGCCGCCCGCTCTTTCGCGCCGCGCATTTCGGCGCTCGGCAGCCTTGGCATGGCCGGCGCGCTGGTCACCACGCTGAGCTTCCTGTTCACCACCCCCGGTCTCGATCCGCAGTCGAGCGATGCGGGCTTCCTGCTCAAGGACCTGACGCTGCTGGGTGCGGCGCTGTGGAGCGCGGGCGAAGCCTTTGCCGCTGCGCGTATCGCGCCGATGCCCTCTGGCAGGCTCGTCATGGAGGCGGCCTGACACTGCAGCTCCGGAGGCGGCGACCATGGCTCTCGGGCCGGTTGCCGCTACCCCGGTGTGGGTCCCCTTCCTTGCCGCGGTCGTGACGCTTGATCTGATCGCGGATGTGATCTCCAAGGAATTTTCGATCCATGGCGGCCTTTGGCGAATGGCGTTGGCAGTATCGTTCGTGATTGCCGGCAACCTGACCTGGCAAATGATGCTGAAGACAAGCGGCGTCGGCCTCGCCCGTGCGGGCCTGCTCTTCGCTGTTGGTGTTGCGGTTGGTGCCACATTGATCGGTGTGTTCGGCTACGGTGAAGGGCTGACCGACAGGCAGAAGCTCGGCGCCGTGCTTGGCGTGGTGGTGCTTGCACTGCTCGGCTGAAGTCCACCGTCAGGCTTTCCCAGTCTTTGCATTGCTTCGCTGCGCCTACTGGGCGACAAGGCGGGCAATGCCGGACGAGACCGAGCCTCTGAACGAATCGCCGGATGGCCAGCCCGGAGCCCCGCGCGGCCGCAGGCGCGGGCGGATTGCGCTGGTCTCCGCCGGAGCGCTTGCCGCGCTTGCGATAGGGCTCTGGTCTGCGCGTGAGCTGATCGCGGGCGGGCTGATCGATCGGCAACTGGCGCAGATGGGCCTGCCCGGCCGCTATGCGATCGAAGGCATCGGCGCCGACCGGCAGATCCTAAAGAACATCGTCATTGGTGATCCGGCGCATCCGGACCTTACCATTGCGCGCGCCGAAGTGCGGATGGCCTATGGCCTGTTGGGGCCGCAGATTGGCGAGATCATTCTCGAGCAGCCAAGGCTTTACGGGGCATACCGGCAAGGGCACCTGAGCTTCGGCGCGCTCGACAAGCTTGTTCTGGCGAACGCACCCTCCGGCACGGCGCCGGGGCTGCCCGATCTCGATCTTCGGATAGTCGACGGCCGTGCGCTGCTGGAAACCGACTTTGGCCGCCTTGCCGTGAAGGCCGATGGCGCGGGCAATCTGGCGGGCGGCTTCAAGGGATCAATGGCTGCGATCATGCCCACTGTGGCGGCGGACGGTTGCAGCGGCAAGCGGCTGACCGCCTATGGAACGGTTTCGGTGGCGGAGGGACGGCCGCGCTTTGCGGGGCCGGTGCGGCTGGCGGGGCTCGCTTGCGGCAAGAATCTCGCCGCCGGACCATCGGCGCTCGCCCTCGACGTGACGGGCGACAAGGACCTCGGCGGCGCAACGGTCAAGGGCAAGCTGGAAGCGGGCGCGCTGGCCGCGCCGGGCATGGCTGCCGCACGCCTCACGCTGGGTGGCGAGCTGGCCTTCAAGCTGGGCGAGCTGCGCGGCCATGTACTGAGCGAGGCGCAAGGTGTGCGCACGGCGGGCCTGACGGCGGGTTCGCTCGGGATCGACGGCGATCTCGACATGAAAGGCGGCGGCCAGAGCCTTGTCTTCCGCGGTGCAGTTTCCGGCCGGAATCTGGCGCGCGGGGCCGCGAGCGAAAAGGCGCTGGCCGGGGCGCAGACGGCAGCAGCGGGCACGCTGGCCGCCCCGCTGCTCGCCCGCCTGCGCAGCGCGCTGGCCCGCGAGGAACGCGGCAGCCGGCTGGCCGGCGATATCGTTCTGCGCCATGATGATGCGCGCTGGAGCCTCGTTGCGCCCAGTGCCTCGCTGCGCGGCGGTAGCGGTGCGGCGCTGCTCTCGGTCTCGCGCCTGCAGGTCGCCTCCGAGCCCGGCAAGCTGCCCACGCTGACCGGCAATTTCGTCATGGCGGGCGAGGGTCTGCCGCCGATCACCGGTCGCATGGAACCTGGCGCGGGTGGCCGCCCGGCGCTCAAGCTGCGGATGGCGGAATACCGCAGCGGGGCTGAGATGCTGGCGCTGCCATTGCTCGAAATCGCGCAAGGGCCGGGCGGTTCGTTGCGCTTTTCCGGCACGGCGCTGGCGTCCGGTGCCATTCCGGGCGGCGCGGTGAGGGGGCTCAGCTTGCCCATCGCGGGAACCATCGGCCCGCGCGGCGATCTGGCGCTGTGGGAGCGCTGCGTGACGCCGTCGTTCGCCAGCCTGCAACTGAGCGCTCTGACGCTCGACAAGCGGCAATTGACGATCTGCCCGGCGGGTGGACAGGCGATCGTGCGCTATGGTCCACAAGGCCTCAAGGCGGCGCTCGGGATCAATGCGCTCGCGCTTAGCGGGCGGCTGGGTGAAACGCCGCTGCTGTTGAACACCGGTCCGGTGGGCCTTGCCTGGCCGGGCACGCTGACGGTGCGCGGCGCGGATGTCGTGCTGGGGCCGGGCGATACGGCGACGCGGCTGCGCCTCGTCAATCTCGTCGCGCGGCTGGGCCGGGATTTCACCGGCACATTTGACGGAGTGGACGCGAAACTCGCCGCCGTGCCGATCGACCTGAGCGGGGCGGCGGGCGATTGGGGCTATGCAGATAATGTGCTGACTTTGAGTGGTGTGCGTTTTGCCGCTGCCGACCGGTTTGCCCCTGCGCGGTTCAAGACTCTGGCTGGCGAGAATGCGGTCCTCACGCTCAAGGACAACCGCATCACCGCCGAAGCGCTGCTGCGCGAGCCGGATTCGCGGCGCGAGGTGCTGCGTATCGCGGTGCGGCATGATCTCGCGACGGTCCGCGGCCATGCCGATCTCGCGGTCGATGGCCTCGTGTTCGACAAAGGCAAGATCGTGCCCGGCAAAGTGGGTGGGCTGCAGCTGCGCGATCTGGCGCCGCAGTTCCGCGGCGTTGTCGCCGATGCCGAGGGGACGGTGCGCGGCAAGGGCGTGGTCGACTGGACGGCAGAGAGCGTGACAAGCTCTGGCAGCTTTGGCACCGAAGATCTTGATTTCTCGGCGGCGTTCGGTCCGGTCAAGGGTCTCAAGGGCACGCTGGTGTTCACCGATCTGATCGGCATGGTCACCGCGCCGCACCAGACGTTGCATGTGGCCTCGGCCAATCCGGGCATCGAGGTGAACGACGGCGTCGTCGATATCGAGCTGCTGCCCGAACAGGTCGTGCGTATCAACAGCGGGATATGGCCGTTTCTTGGTGGCAAGCTGAGGCTCGCACCTGGCGAGCTCAGGATGACGGTGAACGAGCCCCGCCGGTTCCGGATCGAGATCGAGCATCTCGATGCGGCCAAGTTCCTCGAGCGGATGGAACTGGCGAACCTTTCCGCCACAGGTGTGTTCGATGGGCACCTGCCGCTCGAGTTCGACGCCAGTGGCGGGCGGATCACCGGGGGGCAGCTGATCTCGCGCCCGCCGGGCGGCACCGTCTCGTACGTCGGCGCGCTGTCGTACAAGGACCTCTCGACAATGGCGAATTTCGCGTTCGATGCGCTGAAATCGCTCGATTATTCGCGGATGACCATCGGCATGGACGGCAGCCTTGCGGGTGATGTCATCACGCGGGTCGAGTTCAGCGGGATCAAGCAGGGCAAGGATGCCAAGCAGAACTTCATCACCCGGCAAGTCGCGCGGGTGCCGGTGAAGTTCAACGTCAACATCCACGCGCCATTCTACAGCCTGATCAGTTCGATGAACCCCCAGCCGCCGCCGGGGGCGTTCCGTGGCCTGCCCGGAACCTTGCAGCCACCTGCCAGCGGCGTTCAGCCTCCGGTCAGCACACCCAAGCCAGAAGGAGCCGGCAATTGACGTTGGTCAGCAACCCTGCAACCAAGTGGCCCAGCAAAACTGAGGGGCATTCCGGAATGGCGGGGACAGGCAGACGACTGCGGCGATTGTACCCTGCGGCCGTGTTGGTGGCAGGCTCGATGCTGTTGGGGGGCTGCATTACCGTGAAGGCGCCCGACAAGCCGATCGTCATCGAGCTCAACATCAACATCAAGCAGGAAGTGGTCTATCGCCTGGCCGGAGATGCCAGCCAGACGATCGACAATAACAAGGACATTTTCTGAGATGGCACGCACATTTGGAACATTCACGATTGCGCTCGCCGCGCTGGCCGTTGCGGGCATGATCCCCGCCGCCGCGCTTGCGCAGCGTGATCCCGCCTATGCCGCCGCGCGCTCTGCCGGGCAGGTGGGCGAGAAAGTCGATGGCTACCTCGGCTATGTCGTCCCGCCGAGCCCTTCGCTGAAGGCCGTGATCGATGAGCTCAACATCAAGCGCAAGGCGGTCTACGCCGAAAAGGCCGCTGCCGCCCACGCGACGGTGGAGGAGTATGCGCTCACTTCGGGCTGCCTGCTGATCTCGCAGACCCAGCCGGGCGAAAAGTATCAGGGCCCTGATGGCAGCTGGCAGACGCGCACCTCCGCGCCTCCCTTGCGCGATTCGCGCTGCCCCTAAGTTCAAATCGCGGAAAAAAAAGGCGCGCGCCGGGTCGATGATCCGGCGCGCGTCTTCGCACATGCCGCAAATCTGCGGTTTACAGCTGCTTCCGCCGCGGTTGACTTGATAAGCCGCCCTTCCTAAAGGGCCGGTGCCCTTGACGGGGGACCGTTTCCCGCGCCAGGCCCCTTGCGCTGTTTGTAGGCGAAAAGAAGGCTGGCATGGTTGACGACCCTGACCGTGAGGACCCTATCGGCGCGGATGCCCGGATCGCATCGCTTGAGGCGCGGCTTGCCGCGGCAAAGGCGATCGAAGCGGAGCGCACGCGCAGCGGCCAGCAAGGCGCCGATGCGGGCTACCGCCTCGGCAATCGCGTTCTGGCTGAACTGCTGGGGGGAATGATCGGGGGTGCAGCGGTTGGCGTGGCCATTGACTGGTTCGTCGGACGCGGCCACTGGGGCCTGATGGTGATGCTGTTCCTCGGGATCGCAGTCGCCTTCAGAAACATCATCCGGATTGCGAACCGGCGTTCCGATTGACCCTCTGTGACCGAGGGGGCCGCATCGGAAGGCCGTTTTGGCATAGCAGGAAACGGGATTTTCGCGCGTGGCAACCGAAGCCAAAGTTGATCCGATGCACCAGTTCACGATCGAGCCGCTGTTCGGCACCGATCACTGGGCCCTTGGCGGGTTCAACATTGCGTTCACCAATTCAGCGCTGTGGATGCTGATTTCCGCTGTGGTGCTCTACGCCTTCATGCTGGGCGGGATGAAGCGCGAGCTCGTCCCCGGCCGCTGGCAGATGATGGTCGAGAGCATGACCGGTTTCATCGAGAACATGCTTTCGGCGAACGTCGGCAAGGAAGGTCGCAAGTACCTGCCTTACGTGTTCTCGCTGTTCATGTTCATCCTGTTTGCCAACCTGCTCGGCCTGCTGCCGCTCGGCCTCGTCGGCCTGCACCCCTTCACCTTCACCAGCCACTTCACCGCGACGGGCGTGCTTGCCATCCTGTCGTTCGCGATCGTGTTGGTCGTCGGCTTCTACAAGCACGGCCTGCACTTCTTCTCGCTGTTCGTGCCCCACGGCACGCCGCTGCCGATGATCCCGCTGATCTTCGTGATCGAGCTGGTTTCCTTCCTCGTGCGCCCCTTTAGCCTTGGCCTGCGTCTGTTCGTGGCGATGATGGCCGGGCACGTGCTGCTCGAGGTGCTGTCCAGCTTCGTGATCGGCGGCGCCAATGCCGGCGCGTTCTTCATGGGTCTCGTTTCGATCCCCAGCTTCATCCTGATGGTTGCCATCTGCGCGCTCGAGATCCTCGTCGCCGGCATCCAGGCCTACGTCTTTGCGCTGCTCACGTCGCTCTACATCAACGACGCCGAGCATTTGCACTGAGTTTCTTGAGTATCGTATCCATCCATCTGAATTTTTGAGAAAAGGGAGTTTAAGTCATGGAACCTGCAAGCGCCAAGCTCATCGGTGCGGGTCTCGCTGCGATCGGCGCCGGCATGGCCGCCATCGGCGTGGGCAACGTCTTCGGTTCGTTCCTTGAGAGCGCGCTGCGCAACCCCGGCGCGGCTGACGGCCAGCAGGGCCGCCTGTTCATCGGCTTCGCGGCCGCCGAACTTCTCGGTCTGCTCTCGTTCGTCGTGGCGATGATCCTGATCTTCGTCGCCTGATTGTTCGGCAAGGGGGCGGGTCGGCCTGCGGGCCGCCGGATGCCCCCTTGCCCCGTTTTCCAGCGCTCTGATCGCCCGGGAACCCCAATGCCCCAGATTTCGCAGCTAGCCGCGACCTACTCCAGCCAGATTTTCTGGATGCTGGTCATTTTCGGCGCCGTCTTCTTCCTCGTCGGCCGGGGCATGGCGCCCAAGGTTCTCGAGACCATGGAAGGCCGCGACCAGAAGATTGCCGCGGATCTCGCCGCCGCCGAAGCCGCGCGCCACGAGGCGCAGGCGCAGGACGATGCGTGGAAGGCGGCAGCTGCCAAGCAGCGCGGGGAAGCCCAGGCACTGATCGCAGCTGCCAAGGCCGAAGCCGCCAAGGCTGCCGAAGTGCGGCTCGCTGCGGCGGGTGCCGATGCCGAAGCCAAGGTGGCCGAAGCCGAAGCGCGGATTGCCGCGGCTCGTCAGGGCGCGCTGGCTGAAATCGAAACCGTGGCGGCAGAGGCTGCGGCCGATATCGCCGCCCGCGTTGCCGGGCTGACGGTTGCGGCCGATGCCGCCCGTGCGGCGGTGAAGGACGTTCTCCATGGTTAAGCTTGCTCTGCTCGCCCATGCGGCAAACGCCGTTGCCGAACATGGCGCCGAACACGCCGAGCCGGTGGCCTTCGGGTTCGTGACCCCGGGCATGTGGGTCGCGCTCTCGATGACCGCGTTCCTTGCCATCGTGATCTGGAAGAAGGTTCCCGGCGCGATTGCCGGCGGGCTCGATGCGAAGATCGCCGCGATCCGTGAACAGCTCGATGCCGCCAAGGCCCTGCGCGCCGAGGCAGAGGCGCTGCGTGCCGAATACGCGAAGAAGATCGCCGGCGCGGAGGCAGATGCCGCCGCGATGGTCGAGCACGCCCGCCACGAAGCTCAGGCAATCATCGCCAAGGCCGAGACCGACACGACCGCGATGATCGCGCGCCGCGAGAAGATGGCGACCGACAAGATCGCCGCGGCCGAGCGTGCTGCTGTCGAGGAACTGCGTGCCCGCGCTGCGGCGGCTGCCGCTGCCGCTGCCGGTCAGCTGATCGCCCAGCACCACGGTGCGAGCGCGGACAAGGCCCTCGTCGACAGCGCGATCGCGGGCCTCGCCAACTGACCTTCATTTTGGATCATTCCCTGCGCTGCGGTGCGGGGCATGGTTAACTCTACCCTAAGGGTTTTCGCCTAGGTCCCGTCCCATGAAGAGGATCGGGACCGGGCGCGAGGCATGAGCCGCGGACAACTTCGGCAGTTTGCGGCGCTGTTTCTGGCGCTGTTGATGCTGACTCTCGGTGCCGGGCGCGCCGAGGCAGCAAGCTGCTTCTACGCGACATCGCAGGGTTCGACCGGACCCGCCAACTGGAACTCCTACTGCTGGCTCGATTTCTCGGGCTACAACGACACTGCGGCGCGATCGACCGCTGGGCAGGCGATGTCGTACACGCTTCCCGATGGCACCGTGATGACCTTCACGCTCAACATCAGCGGGGCAGGGATCACGGGCGCGGCTGCCCCTTCGTGGGGCGGTGCGGCGGTGGGCAACACCGCATTTGTCGGTATCGGCGGCCGCCCGATCCTTTACCAGACGGCAGCTGGTACCACGACGGCGACGATTTCCAACATTGTGCTGACGCCGCCTGCGGGCGTCTCGCAGATCACCAGCTACATGTTCGTGGCGGCGGACGGCGAATCGTCCAACGAGACTGAATCGCTGCGCTTCCAGACCAATGGCGGCAACTGGGTGGCGCTCGACAATGCCGGGCCGATCAGCGGGTCGACCTATCCCACAAGTTCCGGCCTCGGCACCTCGACCTTCAACGTGACCGGCGTGCCCGGCACGGTCGGTGCGAACATTGTCGGCTCCAGCACACCGACTTCGTTGACGACCACGATTGTCGGCGGCGGCTTGCAGGGCGTCATGTTCGCAGTGCGCTTTGCCTCGATCCGCCTCAATCTGCAACTGACCGGCGCGCGCGCCGCGGCGGCGGACCAGTTCACTTTCAACATCGCCGCAACCTCGGGCGGTGCCACTCTGGCGAGCGGCACATCGAGCGGCACGGGGAACGGGCCGTTTTCGGCAGCGACGCTGACAACCGCATCCGCGCTGCCGCTCACCCTGACGCAATCGATGGCGGCAGGCAGCGTGAATCCGCTGACCGACTACCGCGCCAGTCTGACCTGCACCAATTCCGTGAGTTCCAGTACGCCGCTGCCAAGCGGTGTGGTCACCACCAACTACAGCTTCGGCGCGCTGCAATTCGGCGATCTTGTCACCTGCACGTTCACGAACACGGTCTTCCCCCACCTCCAGCTGACCAAGGCGCTTGGCAGCGGTGGTCGGCGGTTCAACACCGACCAGTTCATCATGCGGATAAGTCAGGGCTCGACCACCGTGGCTACCACCACCACCACAGGAACGAGCGCGACGGTGACCAATGGCACAACGCCGCAAGTCATAGTTTCCGCCGGCACGGTCTATGCCTTCACAGAGGTGGGTTCGGGTTCGACGAGCCTCACCCAGTATACAGCCACAATGACCTGCACGAACGCCTTCACCGGCTCCTCGACCACGCTGCCGAATGCAGTCGGAGGCACGGTGACACCGCAAATGGGCGACGTGATCTCGTGCACGATCACCAACACGCGGCGGACAGCGAATGCAACGCTGACGCTGGTGAAGACGTCGACCGTGCTGTCGGATCCGATCAACGGCTCGACCAATCCCAAGATGATCCCGGGCTCCATCGTGCAGTATTCGATCCTCGTCTCGAACACCGGGCCGTCGGCAGTGGATAACAACACCGTGCTGCTGATCGACTCGCTGCCGAGCCAGATGCGTGTCGGCACTGCCGCAACGCCCACGTTCACGCAGGGCACCCCGACAAGCGCGCTGACCTTCAACGCCACCAACGACATCCGCTATTCAAACGCGGCCAGTGCGCCGACGACCTTTGCCGGCTGCACTTACACGCCGACAGTAGCCTATGATGCGGCGGTGCGGTTCATCTGCGTGAACCCCAAGGGTACGATGGCGGGGTCCAGCGGCACGCCGCCCAGCTTCACGATCTCATTCAGGGCGCAGATGCAGTGAGTTTGGCGCGCAGCCCGGCCAGCAGTCGCGGGCCCAGTTCCGGCCCTTGCAAGGGATAGAGAAACGGCTCGATCAGTTCGGCTTCCATGAGCAGCAGGTCGCCCTCCGGCCCGCGCACCAGATCGATCCGCGCGTAGAGCGGTGCAGGGAAGGGGAGGCCCACGATAATCGCCTGCGCCGCCGCGAGGTCTGCCGCCGCCGGGGTGATGGCGGTGTCCCACCCGCCGTAGAGCGACTGCACACGGTAGTCGCCCGGCGCAGGGCGCTTGATCAGGCCGTGGCTGAACTGGCCGTCGATGAAGATCAGCGAATACTCGCCTTCTTCCACGATGCCGGACAGGAAGGGCTGGACGAGCGCGGCGTGGCCCATGCGCCAATCGGCCTCGGGCGGGGTTTCGCGCGTGAAATCGAACTGGCCTTCCGCCCCTGCACCGACGCGGCGCTTCACGACAACGCGGTCGCAGCCGAAATGATCAAACGCGGCAAGGATCTCGGTGGGGCCGGGATTGTCCAGCAGCAGGGTGGGGATGGTCGCGACGCCGCGTTCGCCCAATTCGGCAAGGTAGCCTTTGTCGATGTTCCAGCGCACGACTTCCGGCGCGTTGTGGACGGGCATGCCGAGCGCTTCGATGGCATCGAGCTTGGCGAGGAATGCCTCGCGATTGTCGAAGTAGTCCCACGGCGTGCCGATAATGACCGCATCGAAGCCTGCGAAGGCCTCGAGCGGGGCTTGCCAGTCGATGTCGGTCACCTTCTCGCCGGGGGCGAGCGCGGCGACAAGCGCTTCCATCTGCAGGTCGTGTTCGAAGGCATCGGCGCGGCGGTCGGTCGCGCCGGGCAGCGTCGTGCTGCAGGCGAGGAAGGCGATGTTCATGGCAGGTCCTGATGTTGCGGGTGCTGCGCCGATCAGTGGAACGCGGACAGCCGGAGACATGACGCCAGCGCGACATAGGCGCTGGCGAGGAAGTAGAGCACTTCCGGAATGATCCCGAGGTTCACGCGTCTGCCCTGGCGGATCAGGATGAGCATGTAGCCGGCGAGGGCAACGAACAGCACGATCTGGAGCTGCAGGCGCGCAGGCGTTTCCGGGAACGTGCCAATGGTGAGGAGAAGACCCCCGATGAGCAGGGTATAGACGACAAGCCTGATGATGCTGCGCATGGGGCGGTGCCTCCGCTCGGTCTCGCTCAGGGGCGCGTCGAACCGCGCACGACGAGGCGCACAGGCACACGGCGGGGCGTCTCGGCTTCCCCCGCCATCGTGGCGAGCAACCGCTCGATAAGGAGCGCACCGGCGGTTTCGAAATCGGATTCGATCGTGGTGAGCGGCGGAGTTGACCAGGCGCCCGCGCGCACGCCATCGAAGCCGACGATGCCGATCTGATCAGGGATGGTGTAGCCGCGCCCCACCAGTTCCTTTAGCGCGCCGAGCGCGATCTCGTCGCTCACCGCAAAGATGGCATCGAACGGCTGGCCGCTTTCCGCAAGGGCCGCGGCGGCGCGCTGCCCCTGCTCCTCACGTGCGAGGCCGCGTTCGATGCGCTGGAGCACCGGCTCGCGCCCGGCATCGCGCATCGCGGCAGCATAGCCGTCGTAGCGTTCCTTGAACTGGCGCTGAGGCGAGGTTTCGGAGCCGATGCACACGATCTTCTCGTAGCCGCGCACCAGCATGTGGCGCACGGCGAGCGCCGCGCCCGCCTCGTTGTCGCTGCGCACCCACGGGAAAGCATCGCTCGGCGCACCCCAGCAGACCCAGTTGGTGGCGGGGTCAAGCTCGCCGAAATAGTCCCACGCGGGGGTGTTTTCGCTGGTGCCGATGACGATCATGCCGTCGGCCTTGCGGCGCTCCTCGTAATGGCCCCAGAAGTTCTCCGCGCTGTCCTGGAAGGAGACCAGCACTTCGTAGCCGCGCGCGGAGGCGGCGGCGCAGGTGCTGCCCAGCAAGGCGAAATAGAACGGGTTGAGGTCCTTGCGGTCTTGCCCGGCGCGGCAGATCATGACGACCGCAAGCGTGCCGGTCTTGCCGCGGCGCAGGCGGGCGGCATTCTCGTTGACCTGATAGTTGAGGCGGGCGGCCGCCGCGATCACGCGCTGGCGGGTGGGCTCGCTGATGGAGGTATCGCCGGCGAGTGCGCGGCTGACGGTCGACTGGCTGACGCCCGCTTCCTCGGCCACGTCGAACGAGGTGACGCGGGTGATGCGGCGCGTGGTGTCGGTGGTCTGCGCCATCAGCGGAAGTTGTCCTTGGCGCTGCGCAGCGCGGCGAATGTCTCGATGGGCGAGGCGCCGCCCCAGCGGGCCTGAAGCGCGGGATCATCGGCGCGCAGGAAGGGATTGGTGGCGAGCTCGCGGTCGAGGCGGGTCGGGACAGTCCATTCGCTCCGGCTGCGCTTGTCGGCGATTTCGGCGGCATATGCGGCGAGGGCGGCGTTGTCCGGATCGGCATGCACCGCGAACTTCGCGTTCGAGGCGGTGTACTCGTGCGCGCAGTAGAGCGTGGTCTCGCCCGGCAGAGCCTTCACGCGGCTGAGGCTGGCCCAGAACTGATCGGGCGTGCCTTCGAACATGCGGCCGCAGCCGAGCGCGAAGACCGCATCGCCGACGAAAGCGATGGAGGCTTCAGGCAGGTGGTAGGCGCAGTGGCCGATGGTGTGGCCGCCGACGTCGATCACGTGGGCCTGATAGGCGCCAAAGGGCACAGTATCGCCCTGCGCGACGGTGCGGTCGATCCCGGCGATGCGAGCGGCGTCGGCGGCGGGGGCGATAATCTTGCAGCCGGTTGCCGCCTTGATCGCTTCGTTGCCGCCAGCGTGATCGGGGTGCCAGTGGGTGTTCCAGATCTGCGTGATCGTCCAGCCTTTCGCAGCCGCCTCGCGCAAGTACGCTTCGGCGTCCGGCGTATCGATGCAGGCCGTCTCGCCGCTCGCGCTGTCATGCAGCAAGTAGCCGTAGTTGTCGCTGAGGCAGGTGAACTGGTGGACTTCAAGCGTCATGGGGTCTCTCGGGCATCCTTCCGGCCAAGCCTAGCCGAGAGTGCGCTGCAATGCAAAAGCCCGCCCGGATCGCTCCGGACGGGCTTTTGGTTTGCCGCGAGGCGGTGAGCTAGGCTTACTGCTTGGCCTTGAGGGCCGCGCCGAGGATGTCGCCCAGCGAAGCGCCGGCTTCCGACGAACCGTACTGTTCCACGGCTTCCTTCTCTTCGGCGAGCTGACGCGCCTTGACCGAGAAGTTGGGCTTCTTCGAGCGGTCGAAGCCGATGACCATGGCATCGAGCTTCTGGCCGACCTGGAAGCGGTCCGGACGCTGCTCGTCCCGGTCGCGGCCGAGGTCGGTGCGCTTGATGAAGCCGGTCGCGCCGTCTTCGCCCGCCTGCACTTCGAGGCCGCCATCGCGGACTTCGAGGACAGTGACGGTGACGACTTCGCCGCGGCGGAGCGAACCAGCACCGCCGGCCGAAACGCCGCCGGCCGCCGGAGCGCCCTTTTCAAGCTGCTTCATGCCAAGCGAGATGCGCTCCTTCTCGACATCGACGTCG
>NZ_JAIEPN010000058.1 GCF_019748365.1 Novosphingobium sp. | reverse complement strand
CACGCCGGGCGGCCGCGCGCAGGGCCGCGATGGGCGTCCCCGCGATGCCAATCCGCGTGCTGCGGCCGAACGCGGTCCTGTCGGCAATCCCGTCCGTGCCGAGCGCGGCGACGCGCCGGCTAGCGACAAGCCCCGCAGCTTCCGCCCACGCGGCGGCGGTGGCGGTGTCGGCCAGCACCGCAACAAGGTGCGGCGCGCCGTCTGACTTTCGGTGAAGCGCCTTGTGGACTGGCCCAACGGGGCCCTGTCCACAGGCGCGCCGCCTTGGCATAGAGGCTGACGTGATCGTGCCTTCCACCCTGCCCGTGACCGGAGACTCCGCCGCATGAGCGAGCTGTGGCTTTCCGCGCTGGTCATGACGGTGATCGTTGCCGTGCGCTATCTGGCGGTGAGCGGCCTCTTCGCATGGCTGACCAAGCTGGTGCGGCCGGGCCACTATACCGGCCTTGCCCGCCAGATGCGCAGCGAGATCACGTGGAGCCTTGCTTCCGCCGCGATCTACGGCGTTCCCGCGGGGATCATCGCCTGGGGCTGGCAGCATTACGGCTGGACCCGGGTCTACACCGACGTGAACGACTACCCCTTGTGGTGGCTGCCGCTCTCGCTGTTCGTCTATCTCGCGCTGCATGACACGTGGTTCTACTGGACGCACCGCTGGATGCACCGCCCGCAGGTGTTCCGTGCGATCCATGCCGTGCACCACGCCAGCCGCCCGCCGACGGCGTGGGCGGCGATGAATTTCCATCCCGTGGAGGCCGCCATCGTCGGCCTGTTCATTCCGGCGCTGGTCTTTGTGGTGCCGATCCACGCCGGGGTGCTGGGCATCGTGCTCACGGTGATGACCGTGATGGGTGTCACCAATCACATGGGTTGGGAAATGTTTCCCAAGACCCTCGTTCATTCAACTGTAGGGCATTGGATGATAACGGCGAGCCATCACCATCGTCATCACGAGCTCTATCGATGCAATTTCGGCCTCTACTTCCGCTTCTGGGATCATGTTTGCGGAACCGACAAGGGACTTTCTGCGCCATGAAGCACATGAGGTTGCCGCTGGGCCTTGCCCTCTTCGCCGCGCCGCTCGCCATCGCGGCCATGCCGGTGCCGGAAGTTCAGGTCCATCCGCAAGGGCAGGCGCAGGCGGGCTCGTCCATGCCCAGTTCGATTCTCGTGCAGATCGGGGGACTTCGCTCCAACCGCGGCCAGATCCTGGCCTGCATGACGGCCAATCCCAAGACCTTTCCCGATTGCCAGAAGGACCCCAATGCGCTGCACCTCACGGTGCCGGCGCTGAACGGCGAGACGGTGCAGTTCAAGGACGTGCCGCAGGGCCGCTATGCCATCGCGCTGTTTCATGACGAGAACGGCAACGGCCGCATGGACAAGATGATGATGCTGCCGAAGGAGGGCTTCGGTTTTTCGCGCGATGCGCCGCTGCAGTTCGGACCGCCCCGCTTTGGCGCGGCCTCGTTCCAGGTCGGCCCCGCGCAGCTCAGGACCGCCATCAAGGTGCGTTATATCCTGTAACAATCGCTTGCACAGCGACGCCGCATCGGGAAAGGGCGGGGACCAGTACCCCATACCCAAGCGCCTCATGCTTTGTCGGAGAAGTGTGTGCCTGATGCCCTGACCCAAGCGCAGCCGCTGCGCTCGCTGCTCTATATGCCTGCCAGCAATCGCCGTGCCGTGGACAAGGCGCGCGCATTGCCGTGCGATGCCGTGGCGCTTGATCTGGAAGATGCCGTTGCGCCCGAAATGAAGGACGAGGCACGCACCGCGCTGGTCGAGGAAGTGCAGGCTGGCGGCTTCGGGCACCGGCAGATGATAGCGCGGATGAATCCGCTCGGCTCGCCCTGGGGCAAGGCGGATCTTGCCGCACTGGCGCATTGCCCGCTCCACGCCGTGCTGGCGCCCAAGGTGGACGATGCGGCCGATGTGGTCGCGCTGTCGGTGGCCATGGATGGGGCCGGCTATGATCCCGCCGTTCGCCTCTGGGTGATGATCGAAACGCCCAAGGCCGTGCTGGCGCTGGAGCGGATCGCGGAAACGGCGCGGCTCTCGCGGCTGGCCGGATTCGTGCTGGGGCTCAACGATCTCGCCAAGGAAACCGGCATGGCGCAAATGCCGGGGCGTGTCGGCTTCGTGCCGGTCATGGTGCAAGCGCTGATGGCGGCGCGCGCGCATGGCCTCGTCCTGCTCGACGGGGTGTGCAATGCGATCGACGATCCCGCGCGGCTCGAGGCGGAGTGCACTCAGGCGCGCGAACTGGGCTTCGACGGCAAGACGCTGATCCATCCTTCGCAGATCGAGACAGCCAACCGCGTCTTCGCGCCGGGTGCAGCCGAAGTGGCCGAGGCCGAAGCCATTGTCGCCGCGTTTGCCGACCCGGCGAATGCGGGCAAGGGCGCGCTCAAGGTGGGCGGCAAGATGGCCGAACTGCTTCACCGCGACATGGCGGTGAAGCTGCTGGCCAAGGCATCGGCCATCGCGGCGCGTTGAGGTAGCGCCGCAGCGGAACCGGACCGCGCCATTCTCGAACGATTGCGCACAACGGCGCGGCGCAACTTAAACACATCTTTACCATGTTGCGCCATGACGGGCCCCGACAGACGACCACGGGGACTGGTTCATGGATACGTATCGCGGCATCAGTTCGGATGGCTCGGAAGGCCAGGAGCCGCTCGACCTCGCCGCCGAGTATACCGCTTATGAGGAATCGATCGACGAGCAGGGTGCCGTCGCCGCGCCGCCGCCGCCGATCGGGCAGGACGAGCGCCGCATGCAGGTGCGCGCCTACAATTTCTGGGCGAGCCTGCTCGATTCCGGCCAGTTTCCGCCCGTGCAGTCGCTGCTCGACGGGAACATGCCCGACTTCGCCGACCATTCGGTGCTGCTCCATTTCGACAATGGCATCGAGGATCCCGCGATCCCGTTCCTGGGTCAGGTGCTCGCCGATGAATGCGAGGCCTGCAGCGCGCTGCGCCGTCTGAGCGACATCCCCGGACGCTCTCTGCTCTCGCGCATTACCGATCACTACCTGCAGATCATCGCAAACCAGGCGCCGATCGGGTTCGAGGCCGAATTCGTCAACCAGCGCGGCCGCACGATCCTCTATCGCGGCATCCTGCTGCCGTTCTCGACCGACAACCAGACGATCGATTACCTCTACGGCGTGATCAACTGGAAGGAACTGGCCGACCAGCACACCACTGATGCGCTGCTGCTGGAGATCGATCAGGCGCTCGACCAGCGCCCGAGCAGCACCACGCTTGCGCCGCGCCGCACCAGCGTGCCGCTGGGCGGCTGGGCCGACGGGCCAGACAGCGACATGACCGAATACGAGAGCACAGCACCGCTCGATCTGGCCGAGTTCGGGGTCGAAATCATTCCCGGCGAAGCCGCCGAGCCGGTGCATGACCTTGCGCTCGACGAGCCGGAGCCGGCCTGTCTGGCCGACTGGCTCGCCTCGGCCCGCGATCTCGCCCATATCGCGCATGCGAGCGAAGACCGCACCCGCGGTGCGCTTTACGCCGCAATCGGCCGGGCCTGGGACTTCGCGCTGGCCGCCGAAGATGCGCCCGAAGACTATGCCGAAATGGTCGCCGATGCCGGCCTCACCATGCAGGCACGCGCGCCGCTGACGCCGCTCGTCAAGCTCGTGTTCGGCGCGGACTACGACAAGACCCGCATCGCCGAATACACCACCGCGCTGGCCCACGCGCAGCGCCTCTCGCTCGGTTATGGCGAACTGGGCGGCTATCTCGCCAAGGCGCCGGGCGGCCTCAAGGGCGTCGTCGCGCTGGAGCGCAAGCTGCGCCGCGAGGAAACCGGCAAGGCCACATCCAAGCAGCAGCCCTCGCTCGTCGAGAACCTGCGCGCGCTCGATCACAAGCCGCTCTATGCGCTGGAGCCGGAAGGCGCCGAATTCGCGCTGGTCATGGTGCGCCGTCTGGCCAGCGGCCCCGCCGTGCTGTTGGGCGAAATTGCCGACGACCAGCCGATGCTGGAACGCGCCGCGCGCCGTCTGCTGGGCTGAAGGGCCGCTTTCGCACCCTCGCAAAACCGTCTAGCCATGCGCCATGGCTGAAGTAACAATCCTCAAGCGCGCACCTGACAAGCCCCGCCGCCGCTGGCTCCGCTGGACGCTGGCGGTGTTGGCCTTGCTCGGCGTCGGCGGTTTTCTGCTGTACCGGCAAGCGCTTGCGACCGAAGCCGTGGCAATGCTCGACACCGCAGACCGCGTGCTGCGCGGCGGTGATGGATCGATCCGCGAAGTTGCCGCCGTCCGCTTTGGCAGCGATCCCGCGCAGAAGCTGGAGATGTTTCTCCCCGCCGACACAGCCGCCGCGAAGGGGCCGCTGCCGATCGTGGTGTTCATCCATGGCGGGGGCTGGCGTTCGGGCGATCCGCACGACTATCGCTTCATCGCCCGCGCGCTGGCGCCGCAGGGCTATGCCGTGGTGCTGGCGGGCTACCGGCTCTATCCCAGGGCGCGGTATCCGGGAATGCTGGAGGACGGCGCCGCGGCGCTGCGCTGGGTGGCGGACAATGCCCGGGCCAAGGGCGGCGATCCATCCCGCATCGTGCTGATGGGCCATTCTGCCGGGGCCTACAACGCGGTCATGCTCGGGCTGGACAGGCGCTGGCTTGCCGCGCGCGGGCTTTCGGCAGATGCCTTGCGCGGCGTTGTCGGTCTGGCGGGCCCCTACGATTTCTACCCGTTCGAGAGCGAGGCGACCAAGCTGAGCTTCGGCAAGGCCCCGAACCCCGAAGAGACCCAGCCCGTGGTCCATGCCCGCGCCGGGGGGCCGCCCCTTCTGCTCGTCCACGGTACCGCCGATACCCGCGTGCGTCCGCGCAATTCGGTGGAGCTTGCCCGCACGATGACGCGCGCCGGAGCACCGACCCGGGCCGTTCTGCTCGACGGCGTGACGCATGAGGGCCTCATCATGATGTTTGCCCGCCCCTTCTCGCACGATCCGCGCGCGATCGATGCCGTGCTGCCGTTCCTCGCCAAGGTCACCGCTTCACCGGTGGTTCAGGCGAACGGCGGATAAGCTGCAACCATCGTGACACGATCCCTGCCCCGCCGCATCGGCCAAGCCCTCGCGGCCACCATCGCGCTCCTCCTCGCGCCGGCACCAGCCGCCGCGCAATCGGTGCTGCGCGATGCCGAGACTGAAGCCTTCTTCCAGGACATGGCCGCGCCGATCGTGGCGGCGGCGGGTTTCAATCCGCGCGCGATCGATCTTGTCCTGCTCAACGATCCCTCGATCAATGCCTTCGTCGCGGGCGGACAGGCGGTCTATTTCCATTCGGGCCTGATCAGCGCGGCAGACAACGCAGCGGAAGTACAAGGCGTCTTCGCGCACGAGCTGGGCCATATCACTGGCGGCCACGTGATCCGCGGCGACGAGGGCGGCAAGCCGGCCACCGGTATCACCATTCTCAGCCTGCTGCTTGGCGCGGCGGCGGCCGCGGCCGGATCGGGCGATGCGGGCATCGGCATTCTCATGGCCGGCCAGCAGGCGGCGCTGGGCAAGTACCTTGCCTTCAGCCGCGCGCAGGAATCCTCGGCCGACGCGGCCAGCGTGCAGTTCCTCACCAAGGCAGGCATTTCGGGCAAGGGCTCGATCGACTTCTTCAAGAAGCTGCAGAACCTCGAATTCCGCTACGGCTTCAAGCGCGACAGCGACGCCGAATTCTATTCCACCCACCCGATGACGTCGGACCGTCTGACGACGCTGCAGGATTCGTTCTCGCAGGATCCGGCGTGGAACAAGCCCGGCGATCCCGCGCTGCAGGCCCGGTTCCTGCGCGTGAAGGCCAAGCTGGTCGGCTATCTGGCCGAGCCTTCCGCCACGCTCGCCGCCTACCCGGACTGGATGCAGGACGCGCCCGCGCACCTCGCGCGCGCCTATGCCTTCCACAAGGAAGCGCTGATGGACAAGGCGCTGGCCGAGACCGACGCGCTGCTCAAGCTGGACCCGAACGATCCCTATGCGCTTGAGCTCAGGGGACAAGTCCTGCTCGAATCGGGCAAGCCCGGTGATGCGATTGCGCCGCTGCGCCGCGCGGTCGAGCTGACCCGCAACACCCCGCTGATCGCAACCACGCTGGGCCATGCGCTGATCGCAACGGAGGACAAGGCCAATTTTGCCGAGGCCGAACGCGTGCTCAAGACCGCGGTGGCGCGCGACCGTGACAATCCTTTCGCGTGGTACCAGCTGGGTGTTGTCTACGAAGCGCAGGGCGACATTCCCCGCGCGCGACTGGCCAGCGCCGAGCAGCAGCTGGGCGAGATGAAACTGCCCGAAGCGCTGCGCAGTGCCGAAGCGGCTGAAGCCGCGCTGCCCAAGGGTTCGCCCGATTGGCTGCGCGCGCAGGATATCGCGATGTCCGCACGCGCGATGATTGAGCGGATGAGGAAGTCGCGGTAGCGCGGGGCGAGCAGATCGGGGCAGCGGCCCTGCAGGAGTTCTAGGCATGCGTTTCAGTCCGTTTCTTGCCGTTGCACTGGTGGTCGGCGCAGCCGGTGCCGCCGGCGGGTGGTGGGCCATGCATGGCCGTGTCGGCACGGAAGACGCTGCAGCAACGGACCGGAAGCTTGAGGGCCAGCTGGCCGAGGCCGGGATCGATGCTCGCCAGCGCGGCGCGATCGAGGCGCTGGTGCGCAGCTATATCCTCGAACACCCCGAGATCCTGCCCGAAGCCATGGACAAGCTGCAGGCGCGCGAAACCGAGGCACGGCTCGCCCCCTTGCGCGGCGCGCTCGAGACCCCCTTCCCCGGTGCGGTGCTCGGCAATCCGCAAGGCAAGGTCACGCTGGTTGAATTCACCGACTTTTCCTGCACCTATTGCCGGAGCAGCGTGGCCGACGTCGAAGCGCTGGTGAAGAGCAATCCCGATCTGCGTGTGGTGATCCGCGAACTGCCGATCATCTCGCCCGAAAGCGAGCCTGCCGCGCGCATGGGCCTCGCCGCAGCGGCGCAGGGCAGATATGCCGCCTTTCACAAGGCGATGTTCTCGGGCGAGCGGCCCAGCAGCGCCAGCATTGCCGCCGCGGCCAGTGCAGCCGGCATCGACACCGCCGCCGCCGACAGCTTCTCCCGGCAGCCCGGCGTGCATCAGGAACTGGAGCGCAACCTCGGCTTCGCCCGCCAGCTCGGCATCAACGGTACGCCGGCATGGAGCGTGGGCGGCAAGCTGATGACCGGCGCGGTGGGGCGCGAGGCGCTGCAGCAGGCGGTCAACGCGGCCCGCAAAGGCTAATGCGGGCGCGGCTCGCGTCACTGGGGGCAGCGCTCGCCCTGGCGCAGCCAGCCGCCGCGCAGCCGGTTGACGATCTTCAGCAGGACGACGCGCAAGTCCAGACGATCGGCTGGCGGCTCAGCCATGCCAACGCGCCCTATTGCGCGCGCAGCGCGCCGGGGATCGGCCTGCTGCTGGGCGATGTGCAGACGTTCGCCGATCCCGCTGTGGCGCGCGCCGTCTATGGCCTGTCCGGAGATGTTGCGGTGGCCGCAGTCGCCGCAGGCAGCCCGGCCGAGGCGGCGGGTCTGGCCGCCAATGCGGTTGTGGTTGCCGTCGATGGTGCGCCCGTCGGCCCGGCGCCGCGCCGGGGCAGCTGGGACCGCGTCTGGGCGCTGCAATCGCGGCTGGAGCAGGCGGCGGCGCAGGGCGGCAAGGTCTCGCTCACGCTGGAGGGCGGCCGCGTGGTGACGATCACGGCCGCGCCATCGTGCGGGGTGCGCTTCTTCCTTGATGACGCGAAGAACAACGCGGGCGCGACCCGCAGCGAAGTTCGCATCGGCCGCGAGGCGCTGGATCAGCTCGGAGGCGATGAAGCGATGATCGCGGCGGTGCTGGCGCACGAACTGGCCCACGCCGCGCTCGATCATGAAACTCTGCTCGGCCCCGGCAAACGCAGCACCGATGCCGTGCGCCGCACCGAGCGCGAGGCAGACCGGCTCTCGGTCTGGATCATGGCGAATGCCGGATACCCGCCGGAAGCGGCGCTGCGGATGATCCGCCTGATCTACCCGCGCGGCCTGCTGGTGATCCCCGGCGCCAGCCACGGCAAGGCCAGCACCCGCGCCCGCGAGATGGCTGCCGAGATCGCGGTGATGCGCGCCCAGCCCGATACGAACTGGGCGCTGCGGTTCCGCCGGGAACCTTAAGCCGGAACCTTAGGCCGGAACCTCGGCCTTCGCGGCGGTGGTTTCCATCGCGGAAATGGCCGTTTCATTGCGCGGGCGCGCCATCACCCGGCGCACCATCGGTTCGAAGAATTCGAGCGGCAGCGTGTCATAATCGGGATCGAAGGCGGACTGATCGTACTTCGCGCAGAATTCGGCGCAGGCGTCGAAGTAGGGATTGTCGCGGTGCTTTTCGCGCACGTTGCGATCGATGCCGAGGTAGTGGAAGTAGTAATAACCCTGGAACGCGCCGTGGTTGCGGCAGATCCAGTGCTCTTCCTCGCTCACGAAAGGCTGAAGGATCGCGGCGGCGATTTCCGGGTGATTGTACGAGCCCAGCGTATCACCAATGTCGTGCAGCAGCGCCATCACGACATAGCTTTCCGGACGGCCATCGCGATGGGCGCGGGTCGCGGTCTGCAGGCTGTGGGTGAGGCGATCGATCGGGAACCCGCCGAAATCGCCATCGAGCAGCCTGAGGTGCGCCAGCACGCGGTCCGGCAGACCGGCGGCAAAGCCGACATAATCGCGCGCGATGATCGTCCAGTCTTCCTGGGTGCCTTCCTCCATCGAATGGAACTGCGCACGCTCTTCGGAACTGCCGTGATGATCCATGGTTCTCTCCCCTTTTGCGGGAGGATAACCGCTTTACCCGGCCACGCAAAGCCCACCTGTGGCGCGATGCCGAACTGTGGGCTACACATCCTCCATGGCAATGTCGCTGCCGCTCCGCCCGACGCCGTTCTTCGGCAACAAGAACCGCGCCTTCTGGCGCCTGCAGATGCTCGGCTGGGGCGGTGCGATGCTGCTGCGCGCGCTGTCAAGCCTTGCCAACGCGCAGCCCTGGTCGTTCCTCGTCATCGTGCTGATCGCCTCGCTCACCGGCTTTTCGATCAGCCTCATCCTCTCGGTGATCTACCGCGCGCTGATCAACCGCACGCCGCTGATCACCTGGGGCATTACCGCCGTGGTCCTCGCCATCGCGGTGGGGCTCTATGCCTTCATCGATTCCTGGGTGATCAGCCTCTACCGCTCGGGCAGCGACTCCGGCTTCGCGCAGCTGTTCCTCGGCGTGTTCTACCTCGATCTCACGCTGCTCGGCGCGTGGTCGGCGCTCTATTACGCGATCAATTTCTATGTGCAGGTGGAAGAGCAGAACGACCAGCTCATGCGGCTGGAAGCGCAGGCAACCTCCGCCCAGCTCGCCATGCTGCGCTACCAGCTCAACCCGCACTTCCTGTTCAATACGCTGAACTCGATCTCGACACTGGTGCTCCTGAAGCAGACCGAGCCCGCCAACGCGATGCTGAGCCGCCTTTCCTCGTTCCTGCGCTACACGCTGATCAACGAGCCCACGGGCCGCGTGACGGTGGCGCAGGAAGTCGAGACGCTGAAGCTCTACCTCGATATCGAGCGGATGCGCTTCGAGGAGCGCCTCGGCACCGAATTCCGCATCGATGAGGATGCCTCGCCCGCGCTGATGCCCTCGCTGCTGCTGCAGCCGCTGGTGGAAAACGCGATCAAGTATGGCGTGAGCCCGCTCGAGGAAGGGGCCACGATCACCATTGCGGCGCAACTCGTCGGCCCGGTGCTGCGGGTCACCGTGTCCGACACCGGCCCGGGCTTGCAACCGGGCACAGACCCCACGACATTGTTCGGTGTGACCAGTTCCCAATCGGACTCCACGCGCGTCGGCCTCGCCAACATCCGCGACCGGCTCGCGCAGGCCTATGGCGAGAACCAGCGGTTCGAAATCGGCGAGCGGCCGGGAGGAGGCTTCCAGGTGGTGATCGAGCTGCCCTTTGAAGCGCGTGAAACAGCCACTCCGCAGCAGGCCACATCCCTCGCCACACAGCAAAGGTAGCGCATGACCATTCGCACGATCCTCGTCGATGACGAAAAGCTCGCGATCCAGGGCCTCCAGCTGCGGCTTGAGGCTTTCCCCGATGTCGAGATCATCGACACCTGCTCCAACGGGCGCGAGGCGATCCGCAAGATCAAGACCGAGAAGCCCGATCTGGTGTTCTGCGATATCCAGATGCCGGGCTTCGACGGGTTCAGCGTGGTGAGCGGGGTGATCGAGATCGACCCGCCGCTGTTCGTCTTCGTCACCGCCTATTCCGAGCACGCGATCCGCGCGTTCGAGGCCAATGCGGTGGACTATCTCCTGAAGCCGGTCGAACCCGCCCGCCTCGCCGATGCGCTCGACCGCGCGCGCACTCGCCTTGCCGAGAAGCGCGGGCTGGAAGAGGCCGAGAAATTGAAGACCGTGCTCGCCGAAGTTGCACCCGATGCGATGGATGCGATCCCGGACGAGAGCGAACCCGCGGTCGGCCGGTTCGAGAAGCTCATCAACATCAAGGACCGCGGCCAGATCTTCCGCGTCGATGTCGATACGATCGAGCGGATCGAGGCGGCGGGTGACTACATGTGCATCTACACCGGCGACAATTCGCTGATCCTGCGCGAGACGATGAAGGACCTCGAGCGCCGCCTCGATCCGCGCGTGTTCCAGCGCGTCCACCGCTCGAAGATCGTCAATCTGGACCGCGTGCGGCAGGTGCGCCCGCATACCAATGGCGAGTGCTTCCTCGTGCTCGACAGCGGTTCGGAAGTGAAAGTCTCGCGCTCCTACCGCGATGTCGTGGCGCGCTTCGTGCACTGAGATTGGTTCACGCAGAGACCGCAGAGACCGCGAAGATGCTTCGCTGCGGCGCAGCCGCTGTGCATGAATGCAAAAGTTCGGAGCACCACTGCCTTCGGCGATATAGCTCTGCCGTCTTTGCGGCCTCTGCGATCTCTGCGCGAACCCTTTCCGACCTTCTCGACACACCGCAGGTGGATCGGTAAGCCCGCCGCATGACCGCCTTCACCATCCCCGGCTTCGATCTCGATGCCTTTGTCGCTGCCACGCTCGCTGAAGATCTGGGCGAAGGCCTTGCCGGCGGCGGGCATGACGTGACGAGCGAGAGCGTGATCCCGGCGGACGCGCGCTTTGCCGGGGTGATGGACAGCCGCGATGCGATCACCGTCTGCGGGCTGCCGATTGCCGCCGCGTTCTTCCGTGCGCTCGATCCCGCGATGGAGATCGAAGTGCTGGTTGCGGAAGGTGCGCAAGTGGAACCCGGCTCGGCCTTGATGCGCCTCACCGGCGGCGCCCGCGCCATGCTCACCGCCGAACGCAGCGCGCTCAACACCGTGCAGCACCTTTCCGGCGTTGCCACGCTCACACGCCGCTATGTCGATGCGATGGGCGAGACCAAGGCCCGCCTGCTCGATACGCGCAAGACAATTCCCGGCCTCAGGCACCTCGAAAAGTATGCCGTGCGCACCGGCGGCGGGGTGAACCACCGCATGGGGCTGTGGGACGCGGCGATGATCAAGGACAACCATGTCCTCGTCGCGGGCGGTGTTGCCGAAGCGGTGCGCCGCGCGCTCGCTGCCGGGGTGCGCGAGGTGATCTGCGAGGTCGACCACATCGACCAGATCGAACCCGCGCTAGATGCTGGCGCGACCCGCCTGCTGCTCGACAACATGGGCCCGGACCTGCTGCGCGAGGCGGTTGCTCTGGTTGCGGGCCGCACGCCATGCGAGGCTTCAGGCGGCGTCCGGCTCGAAACCATCGGCGCGATTGCCGCCTCGGGCGTGGACTACGTCTCGGTCGGCCGCCTGACGCAGAGCGCGCCGGCTGCCGATATCGGGCTCGATTTCACGCCGATCTGAACGCTGATGCCGTTGCCCAAGGCCAAGGGCATGCTACGCTCCTGATCTTGCAGGAGGAACCGGCACCGTGCGGCCCCATTCGATCATCCGTTTCGAACAGCTCTACCTCGGCGGCACCGCGATCAGCCTGCTGACCCAGTTGCTCAATGTCGCGGGGCTGCTCGGCCGCACCGACAATGACGCCATCAGCCCCTTTGCCCTGCTGCTCATCCTGGGGCTTGGCTACGGGCTGACGTTCCTGTTCTGGTATCTGATCGCGCGGCGGGCCAGCAATCTGGCGAAGTGGGTCCTCGTGGTGATTACCGCGCTCAGCCTGGTGGGGACCGTCCCGCTGGTGGGCATGCTGGTGTTGTCCAGTCCGCTCGAGGCACTGCTCACCGTGCTGGTCACCTTGCTTCAGGTCGTCGCGGTGGTGTTCCTGTTCCGCCCGGATGCCGCCCGGTGGCTGCGTAGCAAGGGGCAGGACCAGTTCGTCGACATCTCCACTTTCAACTGATGCGCGCGATCGCTCTTGCGGCGCTGGCCCTCGCGCTTCCGGCGCTTGCTAAAGCCGAGGTGCCGCAATGCCGCCTGCCGCCGCAAATCCCCGCCCCGGCTCTTCCCTCGCCTGATGGCCCGCGCCGGGTGCTGCCGATCGCGGGCTATACGCTCGCGCTGAGCTGGTCGCCCGAATATTGCCGCACCCGCGCGCGCGATCCGCGCGCGGCCTATCAGTGCGGCGGCAAGCTGGGTCGCTTCGGGTTCATCCTCCATGGCCTCTGGCCCGAAGCGACCCCCGGCATGTGGCCGCAATGGTGCGAGGCCGCGCCGCTCTCCGCCGAAACCGTGCGCCGCAACTTGTGCATGACCCCCTCGCCAGGGCTGCTGGCACACGAATGGGCCAAGCACGGTGCCTGCATAACCGGCTCGCCAGACGGCTACTTCAGGTCTGGCGCCGCCCTCCTGCGCGCGATCCGCTATCCAGACATGATGCGCCTCTCGCGCCGCCCCGACCTTACCGCCGGGACCTTGCGCGCCGCATTTCGTTCGGCCACCCCGTTCCTCCCTGCCGCCGCGATCCGCGTGAAGGCGAACGCGCGCGGCTGGCTGGAGGAAGTCCACCTCTGCTACGGCAAGGACTTCCTGCCCGCAGCGTGCGCGGACCGCGGCGCTGCGGATGGCGCACCGCTCAAGATCTGGCGCGGCGCGTAACGGAAGGGCAGCCTGCGACGAACCTGAAGTGCGCAACCTCGGGAGCCAGACTTGTCGCTCAAGCTCGATCACCTCACTATCCTCTCGCGCGATCCGAAGGCCAGCGCGGCGTTCTATGGCCTGCTGCTCCCCCACCTCGGCTTCGTGCAGAAGAAACCGCACATCTGGGCGAACGAGGATGGCCTCCATATCCAGTTCGGACCCGCCAGGGACGATCTGCCCGGTTACGAGCGCTATGGCCCCGGCCTCAACCACTTCGGCTTCACCGCGCCTTCGGTGGCAATGGTGGAGGAACTCGCAGATGTGATGGAAGCGGCCGGCCATGTCGCCCGGCTGCAGCGCTTTCCGGGTGGCACAACTGCGCTGTTCCTGCCCGATCCCGATGGACTGCGCGTAGAAGTCTCGTGGTATCCGCCCGGTACGCCGCCGGTCGATTGAACCTCAGCGCCGCGCGCGGAAAAAGTCGCGCAGCAATTCCGCCGCCTCGGCCTCGCCGATACCGGTGTAGACTTCGGGCCGGTGCAGGCAGCCCGGCGCATCGAACACTTTCGCGCCGTGCTCCACCGCGCCGCCCTTGGGGTCGCTGGCGGCATAGTAGACCCGCGCCAGCCGCGCATGGACGATCGCGCCCGCACACATCGCGCAAGGCTCCAGCGTGACCCACAAGTCGCAGCCTGTCAGCCGCTCCTGCCCGAGCTTTGCGGCTGCGGCGCGAATCGCCTGTACTTCGGCATGCGCGGTCGGATCATGATCCAGCCGCGGCGTGTTGTGCGCAGCGGCGATCACCTCTCCATCCTTGACGATAACCGCCCCGATGGGCACTTCCCCGCCCGCAGCCGCCTCTGCAGCGGCTTCCAGCGCCTTGCGCATGGGTTCGGGAAGGGGCCAGCGGGTCATGCCATCGGCGCTAGCGCGCCTTGGGTGATCCGCGCAACGTGCGAATCCTTGACTTTGCGTGCCGGATCGGCAAGAGCGCGCCCTTCCCGATCCATGATCGTTCAAATCCAAGCGAGTTTTCAGCCATGTCGCGTATCTGCGAACTGACCGGTAAGGGCCGCCAGGTCGGCCACAACGTGAGCCACGCCAACAACAAGACCAAGCGTCTGTTCCTGCCCAACCTGCAGAACGTCACGCTCATGTCGGAAAAGCTCGACCGCAGCTTCAAGTTCCGCGTCTCGACCCACGGCCTGCGCTCGGTGGAGCACAATGGCGGTCTCGACAACTGGCTGCTCAAGGCGGCCGACACCAAGCTGAGCCCGCGCGCGCTCAAGGTGAAGCGCGAGCTGGTCAAGGCGACTGCCGCCTGATTTGCCTGACGGGCGAGCCAGTCCCGCCTGCAGCTGCTTGCATCAAATCAATCGGGCCGGGGTCTAGCGGACTTCCGGCCCGATTCGCAGCTTGAGCACGAGCGTTCGCTGCAGCAGCGTCATTTCGTTGCTGTCCGAGATCAGCCAGACCATCTGACTGCCATCCGCCTCACGCGTGACGGTCATGCCCTCGTAGTTGTCGCGGATGCGCGGATCATCAATCCGGGCAATCACCTCCGGCGTGATCACGGCTCCGGCATGGACATCCTGCGGCGCAAAGATCGCGATCACCGACCGGAAACCGACAAGGCTGAAATGGCGCCCCAGCACCAGCAGGCGCCCATCCGGCATCCGAGTCAGCTCGCACGGCCGGTAGCCGGGAGGCAGGATGAGCTCGAACCGCTGCGGCGTTTCAAACGGCCGAGGCATGGCCTCAAAGATCAGCCCGGGATGCCGCGTGCGGTCAAGCCCGGGCAGATAGCTCTCACCAACGATGATCGTGCGCCCGTCGGCCAGCCGGGTCACGGCTTCAGCGCCCTTGTTGTCTGGCCATTCCGCCAGCACGGGTAGCGGAATAGGGCTGCGCCGCGAAAGATCCGGACTGTAGCGCTCAAGCCTCGGCACATCTTCATAGGCGACCAACAGGTCGCCGCTGACCGGATCGACCATCACCGCCTCGGCATCGGTGGGAAAGTGGTACTTGTTCCATTCGAGGTTGATGAGGCGGGACGCCTGCGCACGCCACCGGCCGCGCTGGTCCGGACGCGGAAACCACAGGATGCCGCCGCGATCACCGACCGCGACGAAACCGCCCCCTGTCTGTGCGAGGCCCGACAGCGTTCCCAGCAGGCGCGCCTGACCAAGGATCTGCCAAGCGCCTTCAAGCCGCAGCGCACCGGTATCGGGCAGGTGCCCGCGCAAGGGCGGCATGAGATCGGCGAAGTGGATGCCCGGATCGCTGGGCGGCGGGGTTTGCGCGCTGCGCAGCCACACCGTCGGCACAAGCGCGAGGATCAGCAGGGCAAGCTTGAGCGCGCGCATCATGGCCGCGCTTGCCATAGGCGGCCGCCAATGGATAGCGGCTTCAGGCCGCCACGAACTTCAGCGCGTCGCCATTGATGCAGTAGCGCTTGCCGGTGGGCGGCGGGCCATCATCGAACACGTGGCCAAGATGCCCGCCGCAGCGCGAACAATGCACTTCGGTGCGGGTCATGCCGAAGGACGAATCGGTCGAGCTGCCGATGCCGCCCTTGATCGGCGTCCAGAAGCTGGGCCAGCCCGTGCCGCTGTCGAACTTGGTGCTGGAGGCGAACACGGGGTTGCCATCCGCCGCGCAGACGAAGGTTCCCTTGCGGTGCTCCTTGAGCAGCGCCGAAGTGAACGGCCGCTCGGTCCCCTCCTCGCGCAGGATGTAGTACTGCGCGGGGGTGAGGATCTTGCGCCATTCCGCTTCGGTGTGGCGCAGCGGGAACGTACCCTTGCGGGTAGCGGCAGCGGGGGCACCGCAGGCGGCGGCCGTCATGGCGGCCGTGGCAGTAAGAAAGGCAAGGAAGTTGCGACGCGAAGGGTTCATGGCTGCCGGTTCGGGGGAATGGGTCATGCCGTTACAGTCCCTCTCAAACTGAGGAGATCAAGCGGACCATTCAGGTGAGGAAGCGTCCCGCCGTGGGCTGGGGAGGGGGGCGGGATAACCCACCGGCGGGACGCCCCTCTCCTAGCCCCGGCAACCTTAACCGAATCTGACCGAATCGGAAGGGAACCGTTCAGCGCTTTTCGAGCACGACTTCCAACTTGCGGAAACCATGGACAAAGTTGGCGCGCACGCGCTTCACTTCACCCGCGACACGCACGCGCATCCCGCGCTCGTGCATTTCCTCGAGCAGGACGCGCAGCTGCAGTTCGGCAAGACGGGCGCCCACGCAGCGGTGGATGCCATGGCCGAACGCCAGATGGCGGCGGGCGTTCGGCCGGTCGACGATCAGCTTGTCCGGGTTCTCGAACACGGTCTCGTCGCGATTGGCCGAAAGGTACCACATGACGACCTTGTCACCGGCCTTGATCTGCTGTCCGAACAGCTCGTTGTCCGCCGTGCAGGTGCGGCGCATGTGCGCCAGCGGCGTCACGAAGCGCAGGCATTCCTGCACCGCGTTGGGGATCAGCGAGGGATCGCCTTCGAGCAGCGCACGCTGATCGGGGAACTGATCGAGCGCGTGGACGATGCCCGACATCGTGTTTCGCGTGGTATCATTGCCGCCGACGATGAGCAGCACGAGATTGCCCATGAATTCCTGCGGGCTCATCTTCGACATCGCGGGCGAATGGATCATCATCGAAATGAGGTCCGGGCTCGGCGCCTTGCCCATCCGCTCCATCCACAGGCGGCTGAAATAGTGCGCCATTTCCTGCAGGAGGCCGAAGCGGGTGTCGGCCAGATCCTGCGCCAGTGTGAGTTCGACATCACCGGCCCAGTCCGACCAGAAGGTCAGGAGGCGGCGGTCCTTCCACGGGAAGCCGAACAGGATTGCGAGCATGCCGGTCGTGAGCTCGATCGAGACCTTGTCGACCCAGTCGAACTTCTCGCCCCAGGGCAGGCTGTCGAGCACTTCACCGGTGCGCTGCCGGATCTCCGCTTCCATGCGCACGATCTCGCCGGGAGTGAAGGCCGGCGCGACGGTGCGGCGCTGGCCGGTGTGTTCGGGCCGGTCCATCGCGATGAACATCGGCAGCTGCCGTTCGGCGAGCTTGGCCGGGTCGATATCCTCCGGCGGATCGCCAATGGTGATGCCGCCGTGTTGCCACGAGGAGGAGAACAGCTCAGGCAGCGATTCGACGTGCTGGATCGCCTTGTGCGTCGCGATGTTCCAGTAGTCGCCATAGGGCGAGCCGATGACCTTGTTGATCGGCGCCTGCGCACGCATTTCGGCAAAGATCGGGCCCCAGCGGTCCTCGACATAGATGTCGGAGCGGCTGACGTCCCACTTGTGGGTGTGATGCGGCGCGGCCTGCGGATTGGCGGCAAGCCATTCCTCGAACGCCTCGTTCGCGGTGGGGGAGGTCCGGTAGGTGAACGGGGCTTCGGGCGCGAGCTGGGTTGCCATGGCTATCCTTCCGATGCGGACGGCGCATGCACCCACGCCATCCTTCATGTGATGGATACTATCCTTGCAACCTACATGGCTGTCAATAAGCTATCGTGCAGGAGTGAAAATCACCGCGGCTGTGCGCCTGCCGGGCGGCGGAACCAGCCCCGACGCCCCCGCGCCGGGCCCGACTTCATCACCGTCCGGCGGAACAGCTGCGCCCCCACGCGGATGATCACGCCAACCCAGATCGCCTGCCAGACAAGCGCGATCAGATGCGGCCAGAGCACCGGCGACTGGGCCGCCTGCGCCAGCATCGCGAAGGGCGAACTGACCGGGAAGACAATGCTCGCCGTCTCGATCCAGGTGCCGGGACGCGCAAGCGCGTAGCTTGCGAAGAAGAACACCATGAGCTGCATCATCGTGACCGGCATCGAGAGCGTCTGCACCTCGCGGACCGTGGTCGCCATGCCGCCGATCGAGAGGAACAGCGAGCCGAGCAGCAGGTAGGCCATCGCGAAGTAGAGGAAGCCGAGCACGCAGAACATCGGCCAGCCGACCGCCGGGGTCGCCAGCAAGGGAATCGACTTCATGCCGCCCAGCATCAGCATGCCATAGACCGAACCCCAGACCGCGATGCCGACAAGGCTCACCGCGAGCATGGCGAAGAGCTTGCCGAGGAACAGCGCGTCCATCGGGATCGAGGCGGCGAGCACTTCGATGATCTTGTTGGCCTTTTCCTCGACGAGGTTCGACAGCACCATGCCCGCGAGGAGCATCGTGAGGAGGAACAGGAGCACCTGGCCCGCCTGCGCCGTCACCGCGAGATCGACGTGCTGCTTGGCGGCGGTGGTGGCGATCTTGTCCTCGGTCACTTCCGGGAAGGTGCGCGGCCCGCCCGAGCCGGCTTCAGCCGCGATCAGCGCGATCTGCCCGCGCCACTGGTCAACGCGCTCGGAACTGCCCGTCAGCACCGGCTTGTCGAGCGTACCCGTCACCACGGCGGCAAGCTGCGGCGCGCCCTTCACGCCCTTGCTGGCGAGCACGGTGCGGGCGTCGAAGGTCTCGCCCGGGGCAAGCCGTGCCAGCACGGTGTATTCCGGCACAAAGCCCGCCATCTTCGGCGCAAGGCTGCCGCGCGCGGCAACCATCGCGTCGCCCTGCTGCGCGGGCATGGCAATCCCGATCACCGGATTGTCGATATCGCGCGAGACCTGTGAGCCGACCGCCGCCGCCATCGCGCCGATGAACACCGGGAACAGCGGGCCAATGAGGAAGAAGATAAACGTCTTGGAGAAGATCACCGCGCAGAAATCGCGGCGCATGATCACCCAGGCGGCGGCAAAATGATTGCGGAGCATCAGCGGCGACCCTTCTTCTGATTGGCCTTCTCGGCCTCTTCCTGCGCCGATTCCTCCAGCGCACGGGCCGCAGCCTCGCCCGCGATCGAAACGAACGCATCATGCAGGCCGGGGCGCTCGATGGAGAGCGAGAGAATGCCGGCATCGCCTTCGATCAGCGCGCGCAGCAGCGGCTCGACTCCGCTTTCGGGCAGGGTGAAGAACCAGAAGCGGCCTTCATGGCGCGCATCGGCGGGGATGGCGGCGCGCCATGGCCCGTCGCTCGCGCGGGTTTCGAGGCGGACTTGCGGGCGCAGACGGTCGCGCGCGGCATCGACCGGCCCTGCAAAGGGCACTTTGCCGCCGGCAATAATCGCGATCTGGTCGCAGAGGCGCTCAGCGTGCGCGATGACGTGGGTGGAGAAGATCACCGTCGTCCCACGCTCGGCGAGGCTACGGATCATCCGTTCGAGCTTGCCCTGATTGAGCGCGTCGAGGCCGGAGAACGGCTCGTCGAACACCACCAGATCGGGCTCGTGCACCAGCGTGCCGAGCAGCTGGACCTGCTGCGCCATGCCCTTGGAGAGCTGGCGGATCTGGCGGTCGGCCGCATAGCCGAGGCCGTGCTGTTCGAGGAGATCACGCCCCCGGCGGCGGCCTTCCTTCAAAGGCACGCCGCGCAGCGCGGCAAGGAATGCGATCGCTTCGGTGGCCTTCATCGCGGGGTAGAGGCCGCGCTCCTCGGGCAGATAGCCGATGCGACGCGCGACTTCGGTCGGGCGTTCATGGCCCAATACGCGGCGATAGCCCGAATCGGGATCAATGATGCCGAGCAGCATGCGCAAGGTCGTCGTCTTGCCCGCGCCATTGGGGCCGAGGATGCCGTAGATCGCGCCGCGCGGCACCGAAATGTCGACGCCGTCGACAGCCGTGAAGCCGTCAAAGCGCTTCACGAGGCCGCGCGCCTCGATGGCGAGTTCGCAAGAACCTGCGAGATTTGGAACGTTGTCCAGCACGGGCGTCCCGGTAAAGGAGGCAAAGGGTTCGATCTTCATGAGATCCGCCGTTAACCGTAAGCAATGAACGAGGGGCGCAGCAAGTATGGTTAACGGCGCACAAACCATGCTGACGGAACGAATCAAGCAACAGGCTGCCCGGCTGGGCTTCGCCGCCTGCGGCATCGCGCCGGCGACCGACGATCCGCTGCGCGCCGCGCGGCTGGAACAGTGGCTGGCAGGGGGCAACCACGGCGCGATGGAGTGGATGGAGACCCGGCTTGAACACCGGCGCGGGCCGCAATCGCTCTGGCCCGCCGCGCAAAGCGTCATCGCGCTCGGCATGAGCTATGCCCCGGCCATCGATCCGCTCGCGCTGGCCGAAGTGAGGGACCGCGCACGCATCTCGGTCTATGCGCAAGGCGCCGATTATCACGACGTGGTAAAGCGCGCGCTGAAGGCGCTTGCGCGGTGGATCGTGGCCGAAGTGCCGGGCAGCGAGGTCAAGGTCTTCGTCGATACCGCGCCGGTGATGGAGAAGCCGCTGGGCGAAGCCGCGGGTATCGGCTGGCAGGGCAAGCACACCAATCTTGTCAGCCGCAGCCATGGTTCATGGCTGTTCCTCGGCGCGATCTATACGACGCTCGTGCTCGAGCCTGACCCGCCCCATGCCGACCGCTGCGGCACTTGCACCGCCTGCCAGCGCGCTTGCCCCACCGATGCCTTCCCCGCGCCCTACCGCCTCGATGCGCGGCGCTGCATTTCCTACCTCACCATCGAGCACAAGGGGCCGATCCCGGCCGAGTTTCGCGCCGCGCTCGGCAACCGCATCTATGGCTGCGACGATTGCCTTGCGGTCTGCCCGTGGAACAGCTTTGCCGGCACGGCGCACGCCAACAAGGCCTTCCTACCGCGCGCCGAACTGGCCGCGCCGCGGCTGGCAGAGCTGCTCGCGCTCGATGATGCCGGATTTCGCGCGCTCTTCGCCGGCTCGCCCATCAAACGGATCGGACGCGACCGCTTCGTGCGCAATTGCCTCTATGCCGCTGGCAACAGCGCCGACCCGGCGCTGATGGCCCCGGTGCAGCGCCTGCTGGCCGATCCCGACCCTGCCGTGGCCGATGCCGCCAGCTGGGCGCTGGACCGGCTTGCGGAAGCTATGCCAGTTCCTTGAGCGGCGTGCCCGCGTCCGCCAGCTTCTCCGGCGCGATCACGGCGCCGTTTTCCACCAGCTTGCGGCCCTGCACATAGTCCTTGACCATGTTCACGCAATCGAGCGCCACAACCTTGCCCGCTTTGAGGTAGATCACCGAGAAGCTGCGCGCGCCCGGATCGCCGCGCGTCACCACCGCATCGTGCCCGGTCGAGAGGCCGACGGTCTGGAGCTTGAGGTCATACTGGTTCGACCAGAACCACGGCACGGCGTGGTAAGCCGCTTCCACCCCGCAGATCGTCTTCGCCGCCACGGTCGCCATGTCATTGGCGTTCTGCACCGATTCAAGCCGGATCACCGCGCCATCGGCAAAAGCATTGGCATGCGCGGCGCAATCGCCGATCGCATAGACATCGGGCAGGGAAGTGCGGCACTGCGCATCGACCGTCACACCGTTGGCCCCTTCGGCACCCGCCGCACGCAGCGGCTCGACGCAAGGAATGATGCCGATGCCGACAATCACCAGATCGGCGGGGAGTACTGTGCCGTCAGCCAGCTTCACACCGGTTACCTTGCCGCCCTCACCCACGAGGCAATCGACCATCACACCGGTGCGCAGATCGACGCCGTGCGCGCGGTGATCGGCCTCATAGAACGACGACAGCGCCTCGCCCGCCACGCGCGCCAGCACGCGCGGCAGAGCCTCAAGCAGCGTGACATGGCAATCGAGCTTGGTCAGCACCGCGGCCGCCTCGAGCCCGATGTAGCCACCGCCGATCACCACAGCACGGCGCGCGCCCGCATCGAGCTCGCCCATCAGCCGGTCAACATCCTCGCGCGTGCGGACGGCGTGGACCCCGGCGAGATCGGCCCCGGCGCAAGTCAGTTTGCGCGGATCGCCGCCCGCAGCCCAGATCAAGTGTCCATACTTGAGGCTGCGGCCATCGCTGAGCGTCGCGACATGCGCGGCGGCATCGAGCGCGGTGACTTCGGTGCCGAGCAGCATGGTCACGGCCTTGTCCGCCCAGAAAGCCTCGGGCCGGATCATGATGCGATCGAACGTCTTGTCGCGCGCGAGGTATTCCTTGGAGAGCGGCGGGCGCTCGTAAGGCAGCTCGGGTTCGCGCCCGACCACCAGGATCGTGCCGGCAAAGCCGTTCTGCCGCAGGGCAATCGCCGCCTGCGCGCCGCCATGGCCCGCCCCGACAATCACCACATCCGCCGAAAGGTCCGTCTCGCTCATGCCGCTCTCCTCATGTGAGGGCGGATTTGGCGAAAACAGGCGGCAGGTCAACTGGCGGAAAGCAGATTGTCCGCCTTGGCCCAGCAGATCACCGTGCGAGCAAGGTCCGCGCCTGACTCGCCAGCTGCGCCAGCATGGCGGGGGCAACGCCGGTGGTCGCCTGCGCCCGGCTCGTCAGCGCGCGGAAATTGCGCACCGGCACGGCGTGCGCCTCCAGCCACTGCGCCACCGCCGCGCCCGCATCCTGCCCGGCAGCGCGGGCGAGGAAATCGAGGCGCATCTGCTGGAAATCGCGCGCAAGGCCCGCGACGAGCAGGCGCTCCCACGGATCGGACGGGCTCATCCGGCTGGCGGCCTGCTGCGCCCAATCGAGCCCGAGCGCGGACCCGAGCGCCGAGAACGCGGCGGTCAGCGCCGCCGGATCGATTGCGCGCGCGGCAGCAAGATGGGCGAGGCCGATGGCCCCGTCCATATCGACGAGATGCGCGATTCGCTGCGCCACGTGGAGCGGAACGCCCAGATCGGTCAGTTCAGCGAGCATCCGCCGCGCCTGGACTTTGGCCTCGCCCTGCAGCAGTTCGCCGGTAGACGCCGAAAGCTGCGAGACGCCGGGTGTCAGCTGGTCGATCAGCTTGCCCGGCTCAAGCGAGCCGCGACCGGCGCGCAGCACGTCGGCGATATGGCCGCGCAGCACCTGGGCGACGCGGGCATAGAGCGAGAGCCGCACCAGTTCGGGCATGGCATCGCCATCGGGGCCATCAAGCAGCGCCCAGATGCCCTTGAGATCGAGCAGGCTGGCCGCCACCACAAAGGCCGCCGCAACTTGCGCGAGGCTCACGCCTTCTTCCTCGACGAGCTCGAAGGGATGAACCGGGCCGAGATCGTTGACGATGCGGTTGGCGAGCTTGGTCGCGATCAGTTCGCGGCGCAGGCGGTGGGTGCGGATATCCTCGGCAAAGGTCTCGCGCATCTGCGGCGGGAAGGCGGCGAAGAGATCGGCTTCGAGCACCGGATCATCGACCACTTGGCTTTCCTCCAGCGCGCGCTGCAACACCAGCTTGGCGCTGGAGAGCAGCACCGCGAGTTCGGGCCGGGTGAAGCCGTGGCCACCTGCCGCGCGGCGCAGCATGTCTTCGCTGCTGGCAAGGCCTTCGGTCTTGCGATCAAGGTCGCCGCTTTCCTCCAGCACATCAACCAGCCGCGCATAGGCCGGGGCTGCACCCGGCCCGCCGCGCTCGGCGATGGAGAGCGCAAGCGCCTGCAGCCGGTTGTCCTCCAGCACGAGGCTTGCGACATCGTCGGTCATCGCGGTCAGCAGCGCGACGCGGCCCGGCTCGTCGAGCCGCCCGGCGCGCCCCGCCGAAGCGAGCGCGATCTTGATGTTGACCTCGTTGTCCGAGCAATCGACGCCCGCAGAATTGTCGATGAAATCGGTGTTGATCCGCCCGCCCCGACCGGTTGCGCCGACCAGCGCATACTCGATGCGGCCCGCCTGCGTGGTGCCGAGATTGGCGCCCTCCCCGATCACCCGCGCGCGCACATCCGCACCATTGATGCGCAAGGCATCGTTGGCCGGATCGCCCACCGCGACGTTGTTCTCGGCTGAGGACTTCACATAAGTGCCGATGCCGCCGAACCACAGAAGATCGACCGGCGCCTTGAGGATCGCGGTGATCAGCGCTTCGGGATCGAGTTCGGCCGCCTCAATGCCCAGCAGCGCGCGCACTTCGTCCGTCAGCGGGATCTGTTTCATCGTGCGCGGGAAAACCCCGCCGCCCGTGGAAATCAGCGACTTGTCGTAATCGTCCCAGCTCGAACGCGGCAGCGCGAAGAGGCGTGAGCGCTCGGCCCAGCTTGCCGCCGGATCGGGCGAGGGATCGAGGAAGATATGCCGGTGATCGAAGGCGGCGACGAGCTTCAGGGCCTTCGAGAGCAGCATGCCGTTGCCGAACACGTCACCCGACATGTCGCCGCAGCCGGCCACCGTGATCGGCTGCGTCTGCACATCGACGCCGAGTTCACGGAAATGGCGCTGCACCGAAAGCCACGCGCCCTTCGCGGTGATGCCCATGGCCTTGTGGTCATAGCCCTTGGAGCCGCCGCTGGCGAAGGCGTCGTCCAGCCAGAAGCCCTTGGCCTCGGCAATGGCATTGGCGATGTCGGAGAAGGTCGCGGTGCCTTTGTCTGCCGCCACGACGAAATAGGGGTCCTCGCCATCGCGGATCACCACCCCCGCAGGATGGGTCACCGTGCCGTCCACGATATTGTCGGTGACGGAAAGCAGCGTGCGGATGAACACTTCATAGCTCGCGCGGCCCTCCGCCAGCCAGGCCTCGCGCGCACGGACCGGATCGGGGAGCTGCTTGGGATAGAACCCGCCCTTCGCACCCGTCGGCACGATCACCGCGTTCTTCACGCGCTGCGCCTTCATCAGGCCGAGCACTTCGGTGCGGAAATCGTCGCGCCGGTCGGACCAGCGCAGCCCGCCGCGCGCCACCGGCCCGGCGCGCAAGTGGATGCCCTCGACGCGGGGGGAGTAGACGAAGATCTCGCGCCACGGCACCGGCTTCGGCAGGCCCGGCACCAGCGCCGAATCGATCTTGAACGCCAGCGCTTCGGCAGCAGCGGGCGCGAAGGCATTGGTGCGCAGGATCGCCTCGGCCAGCGCGCGGAACTGGCGCAGCAGGCGGTCGTCGTTGATCGCGGCGACACCCGCAAGCCCGGTGCGGATCTGCTCGGCAAAGCCCGCTTCTGCTTCGGCGCGGTCTTCGGCGAAGGCGGGATCGTGGCGCGCGAGAAACAGGCCGATCAGCCCGCGCGTGACCTTGGGCGCAGAGCGCAGCGCCTCGACCGCGGTGGGAACCGAGAAGGTCATTCCGGCCTGGCGCAAATAACGATACCAGGCGCGCATCCAGTTCGCGCCGCGCGCGGTGAGCCCGGCGGTGACGATCAGGCGGTTGAACAGATCGTCCTCCGCTCCGCCATTGAGCACGGCGGCAAGCGATTCCTCGATCGCATCCTTGCGCGCCAGCAGCGCCTCGCCCTCGATCCCCTCGGGCAGCGCGACGAGGAAATCATGGATGAAACCGAGCCGCCCCTTGTCGAGCGCGGTCGGCACTTCCTCCAGCACGCGGAAGCCGAAGTTTTCGAGTACCGGCACCGCATCCGACAGGATAATCGCGCCTTCGCGCTGATAGAGCTTGAGGCGCAAGCCCTCCTCGCCGGGCAGGCGGTGGAGCCGGACCGCGCGGCGCGGGGCACCAGCTTGCGAAAGCACGCGCAGCACGCGGATGTCGCCCGCCGCCTCGGCCGGGCCATAGGCACTGCGATAGCCGATCGGGAAGGCATCGGCATAACGCGCGGCGATGGCGGCGGCGCGCGCCGGGTCCTCGCCCTTGGCAAGCTCGGCTTCCACCGCAGCGCCCCAGCCGCGCACCATCGCCTGCAAGGCCGCATCGAGCGGAGCCTCGTCCGGCACGGCAGCGCCATCACGGATATCGATGACAAAGCGCATGACCGCGAGCGTGCTGCCTTCGACGGACAGGCTCCAGTCGAGGATCGGCGCGTCGGTTGCCGCTTCCAGCAGGGCCTGCACCCGCTGCCGCAACTCTGCCGAATGCACGTCGCGCGGCAGCCAGACGAACGCGAACAAGTGGCGCGCAAGCGGCGCGGCGACGAGCGCGAGGCGCGGGCGCGGGCGGTCGATCAAGGTCATCATCGTTGTCGCGACGCGTTCGAGATCGGCTTCATCGAAGCTGATCAGGATATCGTGCGGCAGCGCGGTGAGCGCGTGGGCGAGCGCCTTGCCGGCATGGCCATTGGGCGCGAAGCCGAACTTGCCCATCAGCGCATCGAGCTGGCTGCGCATGCGCGGGATGCGGTCGGGCGTGGCGGCCAGCGCGGCGCTGGTCCAGACGCCGGCATGGACCGAAAGCGCGACGACCTTGCCGCCTTCGAGCACCGGCACGAGGAACAGATCTAGCGGGACGCGGCGGTGGACCCGCGCAATGCGGTTGGCCTTGACGATCAGGGGGGCGCGGGGGACTTCACTGCCGCGCTCGCCCAGCCGGTCGAACCATTTGAACGCGCGGTCGTAGCTCGACTTCGCCAGCAGCGGCGCATCACTGGCACGGCAGATGCCGAGCGTATCGCGGTGCGTGCCGTCACGGTGCTGGACGACATGGCCGAGCTGGGTGAGCATCCCGTCCGCCAGCCAGCGCAGCAGCGCGGCGCCTTCCTGATCGGGGAGCGTGCGCGCGTCTTCCTGCATTGCCGCCTGCATGCGCGGCCAGTCGGCGACAGCAGCGTGGACATCAGCCAGCGTGGCGCGCAGCGCGGCATCGAGCGCGCGGCGCTCGCGCGCATCGACGCGCTCGGTTTCGAGATAGACCATCGATTCGCGGCGTTCGCCCACCGCGTCGCCATCGGGCAGGCCGAGCAGATTGCCTTCGTGATCGCGCCGCACCGCGACAACCGGATGGACCAGCCGGTCGATCGCGAGGCCCTGCGCCGAAATCGTCGCCGCAATCGAATCGACGAGGAACGGCATGTCATCATTGATCACCGCGATGCGCAGGTAGCGCGCGCCGCCGGAAGCGCCAGCCTGCCCGCCGATGCTTTCGATGGCGATGGCGGGCTGCGCGCCGTTGCGCTTGGCAGCGGCGGTCAGCGTGAAGCGCGCCGCCCCGGCCAGCCGCTCCGCCTCGAACTCCGCCGCTTCGGCAGGCAGCAGCGCGGCGGCAAAACGGGCGGCCAAAGTCTGGGACAGCGCCTGCGACAGTACCGCATCGGCGCCGGTATCGGCGGTCTTCGTAGCCATGGTCGCTCCTGCATCCCGGCGCTGTCACTCCGTCCGAACGAAGCCTGACGGAGGCGCGCCTTCTTGTCGTTATGAGTGTGTAATTTTATGTCACACTCATGAACTAATCATGCGTAGCCTACTCCGGCATCGGCGCAGAGGCAAGCGGGAGGAGCCTTAAGGATTAAGCATCATGGGCCATTATGCCGCGATGGCAACTTCGGCCTGCAGCGCTTCCATGGTGAGCGCCAGACTGCGGTGGCGCAGCGCCGGATCGAAGGTGGAGCCGGAGACGATCAGCTCGTCTGCCCCGGTCCGCGCCTGGAACGCCGCGATCCGCTCGCGCACCGTCTTCACGCTGCCGATCGCGCTGACCTGCCGCATGTGATCGAGCATGGCGAGCGAGGAAGGATGCAGGCTCTCGCGGTAGCCCGGCACTGGCGGCGGCAGCTTGCCGGGCGATCCGGTGCGCAGCCGCACGAAGGACTGGTCCATCGAGGATGCGAGCAGCACGGCCTCCTCGTCGGTATCGGCGGCGATCACGTTGATGGCGGCCATAACATAGGGCTCGGCCAGCCGCGCCGAAGGCTCGAACCGGTCGCGGTAGAGCTTCAGCGCCGCATCGAGATGATCGGGCGCGAAGTGCGAGGCAAAGGCATAAGGCAGGCCGAGCATCGCCGCGAGCTGCGCGCCGAACAGGCTGGAGCCGAGAATCCACATCTCAGGATTGGCGCCAAGGCCCGGCGTCGCCTGCAGGGGCAGACGCGGATCGCCGGCGAAGTGGAGTTGCAGTTCCACAACGTCGTTCGGGAAGCTCTCCGCCGCCTGATGGATATCCTTGTGGAGCGCGCGCATGATGCGCTGGTCCGCGCCGGGCGCACGGCCGAGCCCCAGATCGATCCGCCCCGGAAACAACGCATCGAGCGCGCCGAACTGTTCGGCAATCACCAGCGGGTTGTGGTTGGGCAGCATGATCCCGCCCGCACCCAGCCGGATGCGGCTGGTGGCATTGCCGATATGCGCCAGCACCACCGAGACCGCGGCCCCGGCGATGCCTTCCATGCCGTGATGCTCGGCCACCCAGAAGCGGTTGTAGCCCAGCTCCTCCGCCGTCTTTGCCAGCGAGGCCGCATCGGCCAACGCCTCGCTCACCGTGCCACCTTCGCGGACGGGGACGAGATCAAGGACAGACAGCTTTAGGTTGGCCAGACTCATCGCGCGATCTCCGGTGCGGCGGCAGGGGCTGCTGCCGGTGCAGATGATGCGGGTGCGGGCCCGATCTGGTCAAGATATCCTTTGGCGGTCGCCGCTTCCGGGCTGTCCGGTGCCAGCGCGACAACCGATTCCCACGATTTGCGCGCAGCCTGCTCGCGGCCATCGAGCATCGCGATAACGCCCGCCTCCAGCCCGATCGGCGCACCCAGCGGATCGCCATGTCCGGCGAGGCTCGCCGCGACCTCGATATCGCGCTGCGCCCGCTCCAGATCCTTGCCGCGCCGCGCCAGCGTGGCGGAAAGCAGCCAGCCTTCGGGATCGTTGGGCGCAAGGCGGTGCGCTTCCTGCAAGGCACCGCTCGCCTCCGGCAGACGGCCAAGTGCGACCAGGGCACGCGCTCGGCCGATCTGCACCGCGCCGCGCACGGCGTTGTCCTCGGCGCTCGGCGCAGCGGCGGGCAAGGGCGCCAGCGCCTTGTCATACCAGCCGAGCGCGGTTTCGGCGCGCCCGCCCGCCAGCGCGGCGTTACCGGCCATCGTCTGGAGCGCCGCCATCGCGGCAGGCTTGTCAGCGGGCACCTGCCCGGCGCTTTCGACGAAGGCGCCTTCGGCCCCTGCAGAATCGCCCTGCTGCAGCAGCAGCTGGCCCAGGCATTGCGCAGCGGCGCCGTGCGCGGTGTCCGGCGTCGCCGCCTTGCTTGCTTCAGCGAGCCACGCCCGCGCGGCGGCAATGCCTGCGGCGAGGTCCTTCTCGCCCGCCGCAAGGCACAGCGTATAGCGCGTCGGCCTTGGTGCTGAAGGCTGCGCCGGTGCGGCCGGAATGCCGGTCTGCGTTGCGGGCGCGGTCTGGCCGGGGACCGGCGGGGGCACTTCGGTCACCTTCTTGCGGCGGGGGATCGGCAGCGGAGAGGGTTCGTACTGGCGCGGATTGGGGCCGATCTGATGCCAGACGTCCAGAGAAAGCGGGTCCTGAGCAGCAATCAGGGCGGATAGCAGAATGAGCATCAAGGGTCCTTCAGGCCGCGCCCAGCGCGTCCAGCGCGCCGAGCAGCACGGCGATATCCGCCCGGCGCGAGAGGCGGTGATCGCCGTCCTTGATCAGATGGACCTGCACATCGGCTGAACGCAGCGCGGCGGCGAGCTTGAGCGAGATATCCCACGGCACATCGCGATCCGCCTGCCCGTGGATCAGCCGCACGGGCCCATCGAAAGCGATACCGCGCGCGAGCAGCAGGCATTCCATCCCCGCCGCCCAGAACTTCGCATACGTCGGGGTCGGCTCGGGGCCATAAGGATTGTTTTCATAGACCGTCTCCCCCCTCGCAAGCACGGCCTTTTGCTCGGCATCGAAACCCCATTCACAGAAATCGGGCGCGGGCGCGAGGCCGACGAGCGCGGCCACCCTCTCGCCGAGCGCTTCGGCCAGAAGCAGCATGAGCCACCCGCCCATGCTCGATCCGCACAGCACCGTGCTTTCGATGCCTAGATGATCCAGCAGCGCGATCACCTCCTCGCGCCACAGCGGCAGCGACTTCTCGGCAAAGTCCCCCTCGCTCTGGCCGAGCCCGGTATAATCGAGCAGCAGACAGGCCCGCCCGCGCGCTTCGGCATGCGCGATCACCGCCTGCGCCTTGCCGCCACTCATGTCGGACATGTAGCCGGGCAGAAACACGATTGTGGGGCCTTCACCGGGCGAGAAGCGATAGGCCATGCGTTCGCCCGAAGGCAGCGTGAAGTGCTGGATCATGCTCGCCCTTGTGCCAGTGCCAGCCCAGAGGTCAAACGCTCACAATCGCTATTGCCCAAACCGCACCGGTTTCTGCCCCCTTCCGGCGCGCGCCCGTTTCTGCCAAAGCGCCGGTGATTATCAGCGAGAAAACCATGTCCGAAATGTTCAAGATCACCCTGCCCGATGGTTCCGTCCGCGAAGTTGCGCCCGGCACCACCCCGGCAGATATTGCCGCCGCGATCGGCCCGGGCCTGGCCAAGGCCGCCATCGGTGCGCGCGTGGATGGTGAGCTCTACGACATTACCCGCCCCTTCGAAGGCGACGCCGCACTTGCGCTCGTCACCGCGCGCGACGAGGCCGATGCGCTCGAACTCGTGCGCCACGACTATGCCCACGTGCTGGCCGAAGCGGTGCAGGCGCTGTTTCCCGGCACGCAGATCACCTTCGGCCCGAGCACGGACGACGGCTTCTACTATGACTTCGCGCCCAAGGACCGCGCCTTCACCGAGGACGACCTGCCGGCCATCGAGGAAGCAATGCGCAAGATCATCGCGGCGGACAAACCGCTCCGCCGCGAGGTCTGGAGCCGCGAGCAGCTGATCAGCCGCTGGACGCAGCAGGGCGAGACGTTCAAGGCCGAATGGGCCGCCGAACTTCCCAAGGAGGAGGAGCTGACGGTCTACTGGTCGGGCGATGACTGGCTCGACATGTGCCGCGGGCCCCACCTCGCCTCCACCGGCAAGCTCGATCCCGCCGCCTTCAAGCTCACGCGCGTTTCGGGCGCCTACTGGCGCGGCGATCAATCCAAGGCGATGCTGAGCCGCATCTATGGCACCGGCTGGCTGAGCAAGAAGCAGCTCGATGCGCACCTCACGCGGCTGGAAGAAGCCGCCAAACGCGATCACCGCAAGCTGGGGCAGGAGATGGACTTGTTCCACCTCCAGCAGGAAGCGCACGGCTCGGTGTTCTGGCACCCCAAGGGCTACCGCATTTGGCGCGAGCTCGAGGCCTACATGCGCCGCGCCATCGACGGCGCCGGCTACAAGGAGGTCAAGACCCCGCAGGTGATGGACGCGCGCCAGTGGGAGCAGTCCGGCCACTGGGGCAAGTACCGCGAGAACATGTTCGTCATCCCTGACGAAGTGCCGAACACCGAGGATGAAGGCCCGATCGTTTCGGACGATGCCGAGTGGATGGCCTTGAAGCCGATGAACTGCCCGGCGCATGTGCTGATCTTCCGGCAGGGCCTCAAGTCCTATCGCGAGCTGCCGCTTCGCCTCTATGAAAACGGCTGCTGCCACCGCAACGAGCCGCACGGCGCACTCCACGGCCTGATGCGCGTGCGCCAGTTCACGCAGGACGACGCGCATATCTTCTGCCGCGAGGACCAGATCGTCTCCGAAGTGCGCGCCTTCTGCGAACTGGCGGACCGGATCTACAAGGACTTCGGCTTCACCTACTCGATCAAGCTCGCGCTGCGCCCGGAAAAGCGCTTCGGCACCGAGGAGATGTGGGACAAGGCCGAGCACGAGCTGCGCAATGCGGTGATGGAAGCGGGCCTCGCCACGCCGGAATATGGCTGGGAAGAACTCCCCGGCGAAGGCGCGTTCTATGCGCCCAAGCTCGAATGGCACCTGACGGACGCGATCGGCCGCACCTGGCAGGTCGGCACGATCCAGTCGGACCGCGTGCTGCCGGAGCGGCTCGATGCCGGCTACATCGGCGAGGATGGCGAGCGCCACCGCCCGGTCATGCTCCACCGCGCGATCTTCGGTTCGTATGAGCGCTTCATTGGCATCCTGATCGAGCACTTCGCCGGACGCCTGCCCGCGTGGCTTGCCCCGGTCCAGGCCGTGGTCGCGACCATCGTGTCCGATGCCGACGACTATGCGCACGAGGCGACCGCCGCGCTGCGCGCCGCCGGCATCCGCACCGAAACCGACACGCGCAACGAGAAGATCAACTACAAGGTGCGCGAGCACTCCTTGCAGAAGGTCCCCTACCTGCTTGTGGTCGGCAAGCGCGAGGCGGAGGAAGGCACTGTCGCGATCCGCACGCTGGGCGAACAGCACCAGAAGGTGATGCCGCTGGCGGAGGCCATCGCGATGCTCAAGGCCGAAGCGACCCCGCCGGACCTCAGGGCCTGATCGCCCTGCTCGATCTGCCGCTGCAGTCGCTGGCGCTTTGCGCGGCGGCGGCGTTTGTCGCGGCCTTCGTGCGGGGGCTTGCGGGTTTCGGCATGGCGATCCTGCTGGTGCCGTTGATCGCACTGGTCATCCGGCCCGGCGAGGCGGTGGTGGTTTCCAACATGCTCGGCCTCCTCATCGGCCTCGTCGGCGCGCGCAAGGTGTGGAACGCGGGCGAGAAAAGTGCAGGCGTGATCGGCGGCCTTGCCATGCTGCTGACGCCGCTGGGCCTGCTCGCGCTGTTCGCAACGCCGCCCGCTGTGGCGCGGGTACTGATCGCGGTCGTCGCCATCGGCGCCTTCGTGATGGTGCTGCTTCCGGCCAAGCCCGGCCACGCCCCCAGCCATCTCGAAACCGGGCTGACCGGCGCCGCATCCGGCCTCCTCACCGGGTTTGCCGGAATGCCCGGCCCGCCGGTCGTGCCCTATTACCTGCGCCGCCCGATCCCGCGCGAAGTGGCGCGTGCCTCGATGCTGACGGTGTTCCTGATGACCTCCACCGCCAGCACGGCGGCAGCGCTGGCACTGGGGCTCGCCTCGTGGCGCGACGGGCTGTTTGCGCTGCTGCTGTTCGGCCCGGTGCTGGCCGGCAATCATCTCGGTTCGCGCGCCTTCGGCAAGGTCAGCGACCGGCTCTGGCGCAGCTTCGTCGGCTTTCTGCTGGCGCTTTCAGCCCTGATGGCCGTCCTGCGCCTGCTCGGCTGATCTGCCTGTGGCGATCCCGCGCATGGGTAACGCCAAATAAACCCTCTCCGGTCCATAGGTGCCGCTACTGGACAACCGGACGGACTGCCGATGACGATCAATTTTCCCGAGCTGGCTCGCCAGGCCGCTGCCGATGGCGTGATCACGGCCGACGAAGTGCTGGCGCTGCGCCGCTCCGCATGGCCCGATGGGCGCATCGACCAGACCGAGGCCGAGGCCATTCTCGCGATCAACGATGTCGTTTCCGCCAGGAGCCCCGAATGGATCGACTTCCTCGTCGAAGCGGTAGGCGAATATGTGCTAAACGGCACCGAGCCCAAGGGCTATGTCGCCGATAGCACGGCCGACTGGCTGATCGCCCGGCTCGATCATGACGGCCGCCTCGATTCGGCGGCCGAACTCGAACTTCTGGTCCGCGTGCTCGAAAAGGCGCTCGGCACCCCCGACCGGCTCAAGGACTACGCGCTCGCCCAGATCGAGCGCGCGGTGCTGACCGGCGAAGGCCCGACGCGCGATGGCGGAGCGCTGGACGCCGGCTCGATCACCGCAGCCGAATGCAAGCTGCTGCGCCGCGTGATCTTCGCCAGCGGCGGCGATCGCCCGGCGGCGGCCAGCCAGCGCGAGGCCGAAATGCTGTTCCGCCTCAAGGACGCCACCCTCGGCGCGGCCAACGCGCCCGAATGGCAGCGGCTCTTCGTGCAGGGCGTGGGCAACTTCCTGCAGGGCTGGACCGGTGGCCGCGCGATCAGCCGCGATCGTGCCGCCGAGCTCGAAAGCTTCATGAGCGACAGGTCGAGCAGCTTCGGTTCCTTCTTCGGCCGCATGAGCCGGGTTGGCGCACGGGATCTGCGCTCGGCGGCGCAGGACCTGCTCGCGAGCGCACCGACACGCGATTTTGCCGGAGAAGCCGGAGCCGAGGCCGCCATCACCGCGCCCGAGCGATCCTGGCTTGATGGCAAGATCGCCGCGGACGGCCGCACCGACCCGCTGGAAGAGGCTCTGCTGGCGTTTCTTGCCGAGGGGTGAGCCCGGCTTTCACGCGAAATTAGCCATTGCTGCAACAGGAAGCGTTTACCCGCGCAGGGCATAGTCAGTCCATCGCAAGGGGACGTCTATGCACATGCCGGCCAGAATGCTGTCGCCTGAAGCCGCGGTCGACAATCGCCGCGTCCAGCGTCAGCGCGCGGGCGATAGCGCCGCGGGGCGCGTGCAGCGGATCTTCGATATCTCGCGCTATGGCTGCCAGATCGAGAGCAATGACCTCGCCGATGGCGCCAGCGGCCAGTTCGTCGAGATCGATTTCGGCAGCGTCGTTGCCCGCGCGATCATCCGCTGGTCGGACCGTACGCGGCTCGGCGTGGAGTTCGCCCGGCCGCTCGGTTCGCGCGAAGTCGATGCCTTGCTGGCGGAACCGGCCCCGATCCGCCTGCGGCGCCTCTAGGCGGCGGGTTTCACCCCGGCCACCGGCTTGTACTTGGCGGCATCGGTGGTGAATTCGGCATGCCCCAGGCTGCCGAGATAGCCGCGCACTTTGCCCACCAGTCGCTGGTCCGCCAGATGCCGCACCACCGGCGTCTTCGCGGCGACACCGTAAAGCCGCATCTGCCCCATCAGACCCACGCCGACAGCGGTCGCGCGCACCCGGTCGATCGCACGGATCGTCACGCCGAAGCGCGCCGCCGCCTTCTCGCTGCCATTGCAGAAGTTCTGCATGAAATAGACTTTGGCGAACGAACGTTCGAGCCGGGCGCGGACTTGCCCTTGCGGCGTGGACGTATCGATCAGATCGGCATCCAATGTCGCGCGGAGCAGGCCGCCGCAGGTTGTCTCGTCGAACCCAGCCCGCAGCGTCAGCGCGCGGGCGTTCCAGGCATCGACGATCCCTTGCGGCGTTTCTGCCAGCAGCTCCTCGGGCAGGCCGAGCAGGAAGCAGCGATAGCGCGAAAGCTCGATCTGCGCGCGTTCCTCCGGCGTGAAATCGCTGCGGCCCTCGCGCAGCACCTTGGACGAGATGAGGAAATCCGAGATGAGCCCGGCGGGCATCTGGTCCACCTGCGGGATCGGGATGCCGTAGATGCGCTGGTCCCATTTGCCGCCCGAAAGCACGTTGAAGCGCACCATCGAATGCATCAGCCGCACCATCGCCGCCGCCTTGAAGCCGGGGCCGGAGCGGGCAAGCGCGCCGGGCAGCACCGATGTGCCGAAGAACGTCGCGGTTTCCTTGATCCGCCGCGCCGCGGTCTTGTTGGACAGCGTACCCGTCAGCGCCATCGGCAGCGCGGCGTACTTGTTCATGAACGTCGCGATGAAGGCGCCCCGGATCGCCCAGGGCGCGACATTGGCAAAGCTCACCCGGTGAAGGCGCGCGCCTTCCTCGACTAGCTTCATATCCACCCAAGCCGGCGTGGCTTCCATCGAGTGGATAAAGGTGACGAGCTCGGCAGGCGCGCCCTCGACCTTGTCCACGCCCTTGTCGCAAGCCTCGACCAGCATATCGACCAGCCGCTTGAAACCGTACTGCGGCATCAGCGCGGCATAAGGATCGGCCACGGCATCGCCCATCACGGTGTAGGCGCCCATGCGCTCCATCAGCGCGGTATCTTCCAGCAGCTTGGCCGCGACCTTGGGATAGGCGCGCAGTTCGCTCCCCGCGATATCGCCATCCAGCAGCAGACGTTCAGGATGAAGGCTGAAATCGACCGCGCCATACATCGCCGGATTGTCGGTGCGCTGCGCGGCGATGCGCTGGCGCAGTTCGGCGATAGGGGTGGGCACCCGGCCTAGACCGTGAAGCTCTCGCCGCAGCCGCAGGAGCCTTTGGCGTTGGGGTTCTGGAACACGAAGCCGGCGGTGAAATCGTCTTCCTGCCAGTCCATCGTGCTGCCGATCAGATAGAGCACCGAGCCGCCATCGATGAAGAAGGTGCCGCCCGGTGTCTCGATCCGCTCGTCCATCGGATTGGCGGTCTCGACATAATCAACCGAATAGGCGAGCCCCGAGCAGCCCCGACGCGGGGTGGAGAGCTTGACGCCGATCGCCCCTTCCGGCGCGCTCGCCATGAGCTTGGCGATCCGCGCCTCGGCCGAGGGCGTGAGGATGACCGCGGCGGGGCGCTGGCGAGTACGGGTGGGGGCTTCGGTGGTCATGGCTTCACCTATATGGGGCTTCTTCAGAGCATGCCAAGTTCGAGCTTGGCGTCATCGCTCATCTTCTGCGGGTCCCATGCGGGATCCCACACCAGATTGACCTCGGCATCGCGCACGCCGGGCACCGCCTCGACGCGCAGCTCGACTTCGGCGGGCATCGATTCGGCCACCGGGCAATGCGGGGTGGTGAGCGTCATCGTCACCACGACCGAGCCTTCGGGGCTCACATCGACACCGTAGATCAGGCCAAGGTCATAGATGTTGACCGGAATCTCGGGGTCGAAAATCTCGCGCAGCGCGGTGATCACACCTTCGTAGATATCCCCGCCCGGCTCGCCCGGCGCGGCATCAGCCGGCTTCTCCGCAAGGAAACCTTCCAGATAGTCGCGCTTGCGCTCCAGCTTCTCGGCAGGGGTCTCCACAGCTTCCTCGACGCGCGCACGGCGCGGCGGTTCGACGCCTTCGACTTCCTCGATCTCGATCCGGTTCATCCGAATATCCTTAAGGTCCGCTCGATGCCGCGCACCAGCGCCGCGACATCGCTTTCATCGCTGTAAATCCCGAAACTCGCGCGCGCCGTTGCCGGTACGCCGAGGTGCTCCATCAAGGGCTGCGCGCAGTGATGGCCGGCGCGGATCGCCACGTTCTCCTCGTCGAGGATCGTGCCGAGATCGTGCGGGTGCACGCCTTCCAGCGCGAAGCTGACGATCCCGGCGCTGTCCGCAGGGCCAAACAGCCGCACCGCATTCAGCCGCCCGAGTTCGGCGCGTGCCAGCGCCACCAGTCGCGCCTCGTGCGCATGGATTTCGGCCAGGCCGTTGGCAGCAAGGAAATCGGCCGCCGCGCCGAAGGCAATCGCCTCGACAATCGCCGGCGTGCCCGCCTCGAAGCGCTGCGGCGCGGGTGCCCAGGTCGTCTCGGCAAAGGTCACGCGGTCGATCATCGAGCCGCCACCCTGCCACGGCGCCATCACCGAAAGGATCTCCGCCTTGGCCCAGAGCGCGCCGATCCCGGTCGGCCCATAGAGCTTGTGCGCTGAGAACACGTAGAAATCACAGCCCAATGCCGCGACATCCACCGGCAGCCGCGCCGCCGACTGGCAGCCATCGAGCAGAATTTTCGCACCCACGTCATGCGCCAGCCGCACCGCGCGCGGCGCATCGAGCACCGAGCCGAGCACGTTCGAGACATGCGCGAAGGCCACCAGCTTGTGCGCCGGTGTGAGCATCCGCTCCGCCGCATCGAGATCGATCCGGCCGTCCTCGGTGATCGGGCAGATGTCGATTTCAAGGCCTGTGCGATCGCGGATCAGCTGCCACGGCACGATGTTGGAATGGTGCTCCAACTGCGAGAGCAGAACGCGGTCACCCGGCTTCAGATTGGCCACGCCCCACGATTGCGCGACGAGATTGATCGCCTCGGTCGCGCCGCGCGTGAAGACCAGCTCTTCCTCGCGCCCGCCGATCAGCGCCGCTACTTTGCGGCGCGCGGTTTCATACGCCAGCGTCATCTCGGCCGAGCGCGTGTAGACGCCGCGGTGCACCGTCGCATAATCCGCGCCCATCGCGCGAGCCATGGCGTCGATCACCACCTGCGGCTTCTGCGCGGTGGCCGCCGTATCGAGGTAATGCCAGCGCTGGCCGTCCTTGTTGACGAGCCCCGGCCACTGGTCCCCCTCCCGCTTGCGGGAGGGGTTAGGGGTGGGCATGTCGGCGGGCGCGACCTCGCGAGGCCCACCCCCGACCCCTCCCGCAAGCGGGAGGGGAGAAGAGGAAGCAACTCCGCTCACAGCAAGCCCTCCAGCGCCGCGAGCGCCGCTTCGGTCAGCAAGTCGCCCTCGGGCGCGCCGACGAAGGCTTCGGCGATGAAGGCGTGCAGCATGAGCTTCTTGGCCTCTGCCGGTGGCAGCCCGCGCGATTGGAGGTAGAACAGGCCTTGCGGATCAAGCTCGCCCACCGCGCAGCCATGCGCGCACTTCACATCGTCGGCGTAGATTTCGAGCTCCGGACGCGCATTTGCGGTCGCCGTCCGCTCGAGCAGCATCGCCCGGATCGATTGCTCGCCATCGGTCCCGATCGCCCCGCGTGCGACATGGACCTTGCCGAGGTAGGTGCCCGTTGCCTGCCCGCCGAGCACCGAGCGCACGACCTGCCGGCTCACCGCATCAGGCTGAAGGTGGCGAACCTCGGTCACGATCTCCAGCGTCTGCGTGCCGCCGCCCAGCTGCGCCGCACCGAAGTGGAACGAAGCGCCCTTGCCGAGCACGGCGGTGACGGCAATCCGGCCATAGGCCTGCCCGGCATTCAGCACGCGCAGATCAAAACTCGCCCCGTCTTCCAGCGTGATCAGGAGTTCGCGCGCCTCTGCCGCATCGCTGCGGGCGGTGATCGCCAGCGCCTCGCTCGCCCCGGCGGCGACGCGGATGTCCTGCACCGCCACCGGCCAAAGCGGCGCCAGCGCAGCCAGATCGGCGTAGCGGTAAGCTTCATCCTTCCGGGTGGGGAGAGCGAGACTAGCCATGGGTCACCTCGCAGCGCACCATCGGGATCGGCGCTTCGGCAACTTTGGCGCCGCTGCGTTCCAGCACATGGAGCACCAGCATCTTGCCGTCCGGGCTCAGCACATAGTCCGCCGTCAGCGACACGCCGAAATCGTCATCGCCTTCGCGCACCACGATGTGCCGCTCGCCCAGCGTCTCGACCGCCTTGACCACGCCCCAGTAATCGCCCTCGGTGTTCATCGACGCCGTCACAATGCGTTTGGCATATTTGTCTGCGCAGGCCGCCCCAGAGGGTGCCCACTCGCCAAGGAAGGCCGCCGGCATGGCCGCAACGGGGGCCACCGGCGCAGCCGGTTCCGCTGCCTGCGAGGCCATGGCAAGGGCAAGCAGCAAGCTCATGCCGCGACCGCCTCATAGCCATGCTCTTCAAGCTGAAGCGCCAGTTCCGGCCCGCCGGATTTCACGATCCGCCCGCCCGCCAGCACGTGGACAAAGTCGGGCTTCACGTAATCGAGCAGGCGCTGGTAGTGCGTGATCAGCAGCACCGCCTTGTCGGGCTTCCTCATGATCGCGTTGATGCCTTCGCCGCAGATGCGCAGCGCGTCGATGTCGAGACCCGAATCGGTCTCGTCGAGGACCGCGAGCTTGGGCGCGAGAATGCCCATCTGCACCATTTCGGCGCGCTTTTTCTCGCCGCCCGAGAAGCCGACGTTCACCGGGCGCTTGAGCATGTCCATATCGAAGCGCAGCAGCCCGGCCTGCTCCTTGGCGAGCTTGATGAAGGCCGCGCCCGAAAGCGGCTCTTCCCCGTGCACCTTGCGCTGCGCATTCAGCGCCTCACGCAAAAACTGGAGGTTGGACACGCCGGGGATCTCGACCGGATACTGGAAGCCAAGGAACAGCCCCGCCGCCGCGCGCTCGTGCGGCTCCAGCGCGAGCAGGTCCTGCCCGTCGAAGTCCACTGTGCCGCCGGTCACTTCATAGCCGGGCCGCCCGCCCAGCGTATAGCCGAGCGTCGACTTGCCCGCGCCATTCGGCCCCATGATGGCATGGATTTCGCCGGCGTTGATCGTGAGCGACAGGCCCTTGAGGATCGGCTTGTCGGCAACGGTGGCGGAGAGGTTTTCGATTGTGAGCATCAGTATTTCCGGGGTGAGCGCGGCGCAGGCCGGCGTGTTGCGGACCGCTTGGCGCGGCGTTCGGTGTGGATGCTGCGCATCGCATCGGAAATGCGCTGCGCGGCAGCATCAGGATCGGCGAGCACCTGGGCGGCGGCGATGCGCTCCACGCGGTAGCCCACTTCGGTCAGGCTCTTGTCGCGGGCGGCGGTGAAGGCCGCATCGGCATCGCCATCGACCTCGACCACCAGCATCAACTGCTTGCAGGCGAAATCGACAATCGCCGAGCCGATCACCGCCTGCCGCTTGAAGCTGTAGCCGCCGGTCTCGACGCGGGTCAGCGCCTCGGCGAGGGCCTCCTGCGCATCGCTGGGATTGCGGCGCATTTCGCGCGCCCGCTCGTGCAGGGCATCAAGCCGCTTCTCGGAAATCGCCCAGCCGCGACCTTTCTTCTGCAACGTTGGCGCGTCGGTCTCGCCGAAGCGCAGCGAAAGCTTGCGCTTGGCCGGCGCTTCCGCCGCCAGCACAAAGCGCTTGTGGACCCGGTCCACCGGCGTGCCATCCTTGAGCGGTACGCCCGGCGTCACACCATGATCGGCAAAGCCCTGCTTGGTATAGAACGCGAGGCCGCCGGTGTTGTCTGCCCGGATCGTCGCGTTGATCGCGCCGAGGCCCAGTTCGGCGGCGCGCTTTGCCGTCGCGGCAAACAGCGCCGAACCGATCCCGCGCTGGGTGCCGCCGACCCGTGCGAACGTGCCAATATCGCCAGCATCCTCCGGCAGGCCCGGATAGCGCCCCAGCGTCTGGAAACCGAGCAGCGTGCCGTCCTCGTCCTCCGCCACGAAGCAGCAATGGACATTGGGCCCAGTCAGATAAGCCGCATCGAGCGCTTCAGGCGTGTAGGGCTCCTGCAGCGCGGTCGTCCCGCCCGCAGCGATCACGGCGTTGAGCAGGTCGGCGAGTTCGGCGGCGTCATCGGCTGCCACCGGGCGCACGGTAAGGGTCATCGCATCACTCACCCGACCGACTCGCCTTCAGCAGGAGCTTGCCATCCTGGATTCAGTTGAATGTGAGTGACATACTTCAGAAAGCGATCGTCTTCTGGAGGCAATATGACATTGCGCGCCAAGGCGTGACCAACGCAGCCCAAATCGACACGGCGCTTTACACCATCCTGCCACCGACTGAACACCGGAATGCGCCCATCAGGCATCACTTCGCTGATCTGCTTTAATTGCCTTTCGAAGTGCGCCTGCCGCTCCGATCCATCAGCCACGCCCTCTTGCCTGACTTCCTCCGCAGAAAACGGCGTCTTGGTCTTCTCTCGAAAGACTGGTTGCGGACTGCCTTCCCAGGGCTCAAAGCGGATCGGAATGTCGAAGTATCTCGGCTCGCTCACCCGACCGACCCTTCCAGCGAAATCCCCAGCAGCTTCTGCGCCTCGACCGCGAATTCCATCGGCAGCTGCTGCAGCACTTCGCGGGCAAAGCCGTTCACGATCAGCGCGATAGCGTCTTCCTGCGCGAGGCCGCGCTGCATCGCGTAGAACAGCTGGTCGTCGGAAATCTTGCTGGTGGTCGCCTCGTGCTCGATCGTCGCGCTCGGGTTGCGCACCTCGATATAGGGCACCGTGTGCGCGCCGCAGTCCGCGCCCAGCAGCAGTGAATCGCACTGGGTGAAGTTGCGCACGCCCTCGGCCTGCGGGGCAACGCGCACGAGGCCGCGGTAGGTGTTGTTCGAATGGCCGGCGCTGATGCCCTTGCTGACGATGGTCGAGCGGGTGTTCTTCCCGTTGTGGATCATCTTGGTGCCGGTATCGGCCTGCTGGTGGTTGTTGGTGACCGCCACCGAATAGAACTCGCCGACCGAGCCTTCGCCGTTGAGCACGCAGCTGGGATACTTCCACGTGATCGCCGAGCCCGTCTCGACCTGCGTCCACGAAACCTTGCTCCGCGCGCCCTGGCACAGCGCGCGCTTGGTCACGAAGTTGTAGATGCCGCCCTTGCCCTCGGCATCGCCGGGATACCAGTTCTGCACGGTCGAATACTTGATCTCGGCATCGTCGAGCGCGACGAGCTCGACCACCGCGGCATGAAGCTGGTTCTCGTCGCGCTGCGGGGCGGTGCAGCCCTCGAGGTACGAGACATAGGCGCCCTTGTCCGCCACGATCAGCGTGCGCTCGAACTGCCCGGTGTTCTCGGCATTGATGCGGAAATAGGTCGAAAGCTCCATCGGGCAGCGCACGCCCTCCGGGATGTAGACGAAGGTGCCGTCCGAGAAGACCGCGCAATTGAGCGCCGAAAAGTAGTTGTCCTGCATCGGCACGACGCGGCCCAGCCACTTGCGCACGAGATCGGGATATTCGCGGATCGCTTCGCTGATCGAGCGGAAGATGACGCCCGCCGCCTCCAGCTCCTTGCGGAAGGTGGTTGCCACCGAAACGCTGTCGAACACCGCATCGACCGCCACCTTGCGCGCGCCCTCGACACCCGCGAGCACTTTCTGCTCCTCCAGCGGAATGCCGAGCTTTTCGTAGATGCGCAGGATCTCGGGATCGACCTCATCCAGGCTGCCGAGCTTGGGCTTCGCCTTGGGCGCGGCCCAGTAATAGGCTTCCTGATAGTCGATCGGCGGAATGTTCAGCTTGGCCCAGTCGGGCGTCGGCATCGTCAGCCAGTGGCGATAGGCCTTGAGCCGCCATTCCAGCATCCACTCCGGCTCATCCTTCTTGGCCGAGATGAAGCGGACGGTATCCTCGGAAAGACCCTTGGGGCCGTATTCCTGCTCGATGTCGGACGACCAGCCGTGTTCATAGTCGGCGACGCGGGCCGCTGCCTCGCGCGCGGCCTGATCCTTGATTTCGATATCTTCGCTCATGCCGTCACCTCAGCGCGTGGGACCGGGCGCGTCAGCTGCGTCAGCGGCACGCCGGCGAGCGCCCCGCGCAGTGCGGCGTCAACCTGCGGCCAGTGCGGACGCACCGTGCAATCGGCTTCCAGCGTACAATCATGGCGACCATGCACGCTGCACGGCGCCATCGCGATCGGGCCTTCGACGGCCTCGACAATATCCGCGAGCGAAATCGCCGCCGCCGGCCGCGCCAGCTTGAGCCCGCCGCCCAGCCCGCGTGACGACTTGAGCAACCCAGCCGCGGCCAGCTTGCTCACCAGCTTCTGCACCGTCGGCACCGGCAGCCCGGTCTCGTCGGCCAGCTGCTGCGCCGACACCCGTGCCTCACCGGCGCCATGGCGCCCGCAATGACGCGCGGCGGCGGTCATCGTCACCACGGCATAGTCGGCCATGCTTGAAAGTCGCATTGCGGCTGTTCCCGGAAAAATTCCGCCCGATGTGAAATCGGACTGATCTGCTCCGGTTATCTAGGCGATGGACAGCGCCAGCGCAAGCCATGCGCCATGCCCCAAAATGTCAGGGATCGCGGCCACCACGCGCGCGACCAAAAAAAAGGCGACCGTGCCAGGGCACGGCCGCCATGAAGTCGAGAACTCGAATGCATTGCTGCACCGAGCCCTTCGGGTCGCACGATTCGATTAGATCACTGGCGGACATAAGAATTGTACGGATTCGACAAAATCGGTGGCACGCTTGCAACAGCGAAGTGAATTCAATGCTTAACAGGCGGTTAACCGACAAATTGGTTGCAATTGCCGCTTGGCGTGCATGCCCGGGGCGGCAATAGAACCTGCCACCCGTCATCGGGCCGGAGGGAAACGCTCAAGCATGCTCTATTCGATTTGCCGTCCCCTGCTGTTCCGCATTCCCGCCGAGACTGCCCACCGCCTCACGATCGCCGCCCTCGCCGCTGCGCCGCGTAGCGGCCGCATCGCGCCGCAACCGCTGCTGGTTCAGCGAGTCGCGGGTCTGGTGTTCCCCAATCCGGTGGGCATCGCGGCAGGCTTCGACAAGAACGGCGAAGTGCCGGACGCCTTGCTTGGCCTCGGCTTCGGCTTTGTCGAGGCGGGCACCGTCACCCCGCGCCCGCAGGAAGGCAATCCTCGCCCACGCCTCTTCCGCCTTGTCGAGGACAACGCGGTCATCAACCGCATGGGCTTCAACAACGCCGGTGCGCAAGTGGTCGCCGCCCGGCTCAATGCGCGCAGGCACCGCCCCGGTGTGGTCGGCGCGAATATCGGTGCCAACAAGGATTCGGCAGACCGCATCGCCGATTACGCGGCGATGACCCGGATCATGGCGCCGCTCGCCAGCTACCTCACCGTCAACATCAGCTCGCCCAACACCCCGGGCCTGCGCGCGCTGCAGGATCCCGCCGCGCTCGCCGATCTGCTCGATGCGGTGATCGAGGCGCGCGGCACCTTGCCGACCAGGCTGTTTCTCAAGCTCGCCCCCGATCTCACCGGCGCCGATATTGATGCCATCTGCAGGATCGCCATCGAAAAGCGGCTCGATGCGCTGATCGTGAGCAACACCACGATCACCCGCCCGTCGCTCGGCTCGCCGCTGGCAAAGGAGACCGGCGGTCTCTCGGGCGAACCGCTGCGCCCGCTGGCGCTGCAGGTGCTGCGGGATTTCCGTGCGGCCACCGGCGGCCTTGTCCCGCTGATCGGCGTCGGCGGCATCGCCAGCGCGGACGATGCCTGGGCCCGCATCCGCGCTGGTGCCAGCCTGATCCAGCTCTACAGCGCGCTCGTCTATGAAGGCCCCGGCCTCGTGCAGCGCATCGTCGATGGCTTGGCCAGGCGCGTGCGCGACGCGGGCATGAGCAGCATTGCCGAGGCGGTCGGCAGCGAATAACGCTGCGCCATGGCTTTCCGCTTTGTCCGCTCGCTCGCGCCTGCTGCGCTCCTCGTTCTCGCACAGGCTTGCGCGCCGCTGCCCAACGCCGCCCGGCCCACCACCGCACGCGCACAAGGCGCGCCGCCGCTTGCTGCCGACGAAACAGGCGTCGTCACCGCTGCCGATCCGCGGGCCGCTGCGGCCGGTGCGGAAATGCTGCGCCTTGGCGGATCGGCCACCGATGCCGCCATCGCCACGATGCTCGCGCTCACCGTGGTCGAGCCGCAAAGCTCGGGCATCGGCGGCGGCGGGTTCCTTGTCACGGCCGATGCCTCGGGCAAGGTCGAAAGCTATGACGGGCGCGAGATGGCGCCTGCCGCCGCGACGCCCGACTGGTTCAAGGTCGATGGCAAAGTGCTCGATCATGGCGATGCCGTACCCGGCGGACGCAGCGTGGGTGTACCGGGCAACCTGCGCCTCGCCGCGCTGGTCCATGCGCGCAAGGGCAAGCTGCCGTGGCGCGTGCTGTTCGGCCCGGCGATCCGGCTGGCGGGCGACGGCTTCGCCATCACCCCGCGCCTTGCCAGCACGCTCTCTTTCGCCTCCGGCATCGCGGGTCTCGATCCCGCCGGCCGCGCGCTGTTCTTCGGAGCCGATGGCGCACCGCTTCCGGTCGGCACCGTGGTCCGCAACCCGGCGCTTGCCGCAACCTTCGAGAAGATCGCCGCGCTCGGCGCCGACAGCTTCTATCTGGGCGACAACGCCAAGGCGATTGCCGTCAAGGTCGGCACGGCCCCGCGCAATCCCGCGCCGATGTCCACCGCCGATCTCGCTGGCTACAAGGCCAAGCCCCGCGATCCGGTCTGCGGCCGCTACCGCGTGTGGCGGGTGTGCAGCATGGGCCCGCCCTCGGCCGGCGGCGTGACCGTGCTGCAGACGCTGGGCATGCTCGAACGCTTCGACCTCAAGGCGTTGGGCGGCGCCTCCCCCACTGCGTGGCACCTCATTGCCGAGGCCGAGCGGCTCGCCTTTGCCGACCGCGACACCTGGCTCGCCGATCCCGATTACGCCCCCGTGCCGACCGCCGGGCTGATCGATCCCGCCTATTTCGCCGCCCGCTCGGCGCTGATCTCGGACAAGGCCGCGATCAACAATGCTGCTCCCGGCATGCCCGCCGGCGCCCGCGACAGCCTCGCCATGGCCGCTCCCATCCACGAGCACGGCACGACTCATTTCGCCGCGGTCGACCGCTGGGGCAATGCCGCGAGCTATACCTCCACCATCGAAAGCGCGTTCGGTTCGGGCCTCGTGGTCGGCGGATACTTCCTCAACAACGAGCTCACCGATTTCAATCTCGACCCCACCCGCAACGGCAAGACCACTGCCAACAGGGTGGAGGCCGGAAAGCGCCCGCGCAGTTCGATGAGCCCGGTTGTGGTCTATGGCCCGGATGGCCATCTGCGCCTGATCGTGGGTGCAGCGGGCGGCTATACCATCCCGCCGCAAGTGATCCGCGTAATCATCGGCACGCTCGACTGGAACCTGCCCGCACGCGAGGCCATCGCGCAGGGGATCGTCATGCCCGCACCCGGAGGCACCCTGGCCGTAGAGGCCGGCACGCCGCTGGCCGCCATGGTCCCGGCGCTCCAGTCGCTCGGCCATGCCAGGGTCGTTGCGGTGCCGATGCGCCTCAAGGCCAATGCCATCGAATGGGTGCCGGGCGAGAACGGCAAGTACCACTGGGTGGGCGCCGCCGATCCCCGCAGCGAGGGCGCCAGCGTTTCCCCCTGAGGCACTTTCCACAGGCCGCCTTGCCCTTCCGCTACGGCACTCCTAGTTTCCCGGCCAAACACGTGACCCGCCAGCGCGGGCACACCGGGCAGGGGATCGTCATACCGTGCAGCTTTCCGATTTCGCGTCCTATCCCAATCTCGTCGCCATGTTCCTCGATCGGGCGGAGTTCTTCGGGGATCGTCCGTTCCTCTGGGCCAAGCGCGGCGGCAGCTGGCAATCGCTGAGCTGGCGCGAGGCGGCGGATCAGGTCTGCCTCCTCGCCGAATCGCTGCGCAGCCTCGGGCTCGATGCGGGCGACCGGGTGGTGCTCGTCTCGGAAAACCGGCCCGAATGGTGCATCGCCGACCTCGCGATCATGGCCGCAGGGCTGGTTACCGTGCCTGCCTATGTCACCAACACCGTGCGCGACCATCTCCACGTGCTGGAGAATTCGGGCGCCCGCGCGGTCATCGTCTCCAATGCGAAGCTCGCCCAGCCGCTGCTCACCGCCTGCCTCAGCGCGGCGCCGGTGGCGCATATCATCGGCATGGAACCGCTGCGCCGCATGCAGTCCGAACGCATCGGCTTCCATGATTGGTCCGCGCTCACCAGCGGCGATGCCGTGCCTGCGCGCCTTTCGGTCGCCGCGCGTGTCGCCGCGATCGGCCGTCATGAAACCGCCTGCATCATCTACACCAGCGGCACCGGCGGCGCCCCGCGCGGCGTGTGCCAGCACCACGGCGCGATCCTGTGCAATGTCGATGGCGCGGGCGCCGTCGTCGCCGAGGATCTGGGCTGGGACACCACCGGCCGCGAGACCGAGGTGTTCCTTTCCTTCCTGCCGCTCAGCCATGCCTACGAGCATTCCGGCGGCCAGTTCCTGCCCATCGGTCTCGGCGCGCAGATCTATTATGCGGAAGGGCTCGAAAAGCTCGCCAGCAATATCGAGGAGACGCGGCCCACGCTCATGGTCGTCGTGCCGCGCCTGTTCGAGGTGCTGCGCGCGCGCATCATGAAGCAGGTCGAAAAGCAGGGCAAACTGCCCAACTACCTGATGGCCCGGGCGCTCGCGATCGGCGCACGCAAGGCAGAGGGGGCAAGCATCCTGCGCCGGATCATCGATGCACCGATGGATTTCTTCATCGAACGCACCTTGCGCCCCAAGATCCGCCAGCGCTTCGGCGGACGCCTCAAGGCCCTCGTCTCGGGCGGTGCACCGCTCAATCCCGACGTCGGCCTGTTCTTCGATGCGATGGGGCTCACCATGCTGCAGGGCTATGGCCAGACCGAAGCCGGCCCGGTGATCAGCTGCAACCGGCCCAGGGTGGGCCTCGCGATGGACACCGTCGGCCCTCCCTTGCGCGGCGTGGAGGTCAAGATCGCCGAGGATGGCGAGATCCTCGTGCGCGGCGAACTCGTCATGCACGGCTATTGGCGCAATGACGCCGAAACGCTTCGCGCGATCCCGCAGGACGGGCCGCAGGCGGGCTGGCTCCACACCGGCGATATCGGCCACTTCGATGACAAGGGCCGGATCAGGATCACCGACCGCAAGAAGGACATGATCGTCAACGACAAGGGCGACAACGTCTCACCGCAGCGGATCGAGGGCATGCTCACGCTGCAGCCGGAGATCGGGCAGGCGATGGTCTCGGGCGACAAGCGGCCCTACATCGTCGGCCTCATCGTCCCCGATGCCGAATGGGCGATGGAATGGGCCCGTGCCGAGGGCGAGAAGTACGACATGGCCGCGCTTTCGGACCTGCCCGCCTTCCGCACCGCGCTCCGCGCAGCGGTCGACCGGGTGAACAAGGACCTCTCGGTCATCGAAAAGGTCCGCCAGATCGCGCTCGCGGACGAGCCCTTCACCATCGACAACGAGGAAATGACCCCCTCGATGAAGATCCGCCGCCACAAGATCAAGGCGCGCTACGGGGCGAGGCTGGACGCGCTGTACAAGGGCTAGAAGGCTAGGGGGCTAGAAGGCTAGAAATCGACGGTCAGATACCCGCCAAGGCGCCGCCCGGCGATCAGGTCAAAGGCACCCGCGCCTTCGAGCCTGAACCCCTGCAGGTCCGTCAGATTCTCGATCTGCAGCCGCAGCGTTGCGGCCTTGCCGGCCAGTGCAAACTGATAGCGCCCGCCCAGATCGATCATGGTGCGCGGCGGGATCGCGGTCAGGTTGCTTACGGTTGCCGTCTCAGCGCTGCGGTGCGAGGCGCTGACATCGAGCGAAAGGCCCTCCAGCCATGGTGGCCGCCAGTCGGCATTGAGCTCAAGTCTGCGCGTGATCGCACCCACCGGGCGCGGCCCGACTTGCCCGCTGGCCACATCCTCGCCGCGCACGCGGGGGCGCAGCAGCACCGCGCCCGCCACCACGCTGAGCCGCTCGGTAAGGGGTCCGGCGATCGAGACTTCCGCGCCCTGGTTGATCACGTCGCCCAGCGCATCGAAGCGGCCATTGGCGCCCAGATTGAAGTAGGGCTTGCGCACGTCGAACACGCCCGCCACCAGCTTGATCTCGTCGGTCAGCGCATAGCTCAGCCCCGCATCCCGCTGGCTGGTGCGGATCGCGGGCAGCGCCTCGTTGCGGTTCGCCGCGTTCTCGGGCGCGATACCGCTTTCCTCCAGCCCGGTCACATAGCCGCCATAAGCGGTGAGGCGCGGCGTGATTTCGGCAGCCAGCGTCACGTTGAACAGGATCGGCGCGGCGAAAGTCGCCACCGGCGGCTCTCCCGGCAGGCCGATGCGCTTGCGGTACTGCGTCTTCTGGACGCCAAGGCTCAGCTCGCCCACGCCTTGCCAGCGCCCTTCATAGGCCAGCCCCACCGTCCATTGGCGCACCCGGTCGCGCTGTTGGGCAGAAAAGGCAAACGCCGGGCGAGGGGCGGTCGTCGGCGAGAAGACGCTGGTGGGCCCGAGGTCGATCACGTCCGATCCGCCGAAGCGCCGGTTGCCCGCTCTCGCCCGCACGCTGGCGTGGAGGCGGTGCACGCGCGGGCCATCGGCGATCGTGCGCGTGAGGCGCAGTTCGCCGCTGGTCGATGCGAACGTGAGCGGGGGGTCCGCGATCACGATCTGCGTACCCGTGCCATCCGCTGCCAGATCAACGATCAGATTGGTGAAGCCGCGCCGGTCATCGAAACGCGAATGGAACACCCCGCCCTTGAGCTCCCAGCCGGCGGCGATCCGCCATGTCGCGATCAGCCCGGCATTGGTTGCCGATCCACGATAGCGCGCCCAGTCCGGCCCCTTGAGGAAGCGGCGCGGCAGGCGCGGCGGCAACCCCTCGCCTGCAGGCAGAAAGAGCGGCCCCTTGATCTCGAAACCTTCCGCATGCGTTGCAAAGGGCACCAGGTCCGCTTCCGGCGTGATCTGCCAGAGCAGCGCCGCCGAGAGTTCGAGAAACTGCGCCCGCGTCCCGTTGAAGTTGCGGTCATTGTAGATCGCCCCGCCGAGCCCAAGGTTCAGCCCCTCCTGCACCGGCAGGTTGGCGTCGATCTCCAGCGAATTGTTGCCCCACTGGTTGATCTCGCCCAGCAGGCTCAGGGCCGTCTCGTCGCCGGGGGTGCGGAAGGCATAGTCGACAATGCCGGTCGGCGCGGGAAACGGGCTCCCCAGCGCCGAGAGCCCGACGCGGATCTGCGTGGTACGCTGCAATCGCGCGCCCAGTTCCCACACCTGATCGAAATAGAGCCCCTCGATCCGCACATTGCCCGCTGCCGTGGGCGAAAACCCGCGTGCGCTCTCCGGGTTGTAGAGCCCGATCGTTTCGCGCCCGACGGTGGTGCCAAAGGCATCGACGGCGCTGCGCACGGCATTCTCCGCAGCACGTGCGCCCGTCGCCGCGGTGCCTTGCGCCTCGATATCGACACGCCCCGGCAGCGGCGGCACGGCTTGCGCATGGGCCGAGGTACCGCCCGCAGTCACGGCAAGAGCCATCGCACAGGCGGGCCAGAAGCGGACTGCATGCTGCATCGCAACAAGGCTCGCATGGCGCGAAAGCGGCGTCAATCGCCCCGGCCGGTCAGGCCTTGCACCTCCGCCCGATCACAGTAGGCTTGCGCGTCATGCTCCCCACGTCCTTCCGCTCGCGCCTGCGCGCCTTTCGCGAGATGCGCGGCGAGCCGCCCGATCCGGGCTTCATCGCCGATCTCGAATTCCTCGAGAACCGCGATCTCGATCTTTCGGTGCGGCTTGGCGCCATGCTCGGCTTCAACGCGCTGATGATCACCATTGGCACGCACCCGATCTCGGCCAGCCCCGGCGCGCCGCTTTCGGTTGATGCCGCCACCCAGCCGCTGCTGGTGCTCGCCAGCCTGATCGGCATCGCGCCGCTCGTCGTCTCCTGCGCGCTCGCGCTCAGAGCCATGCTGCTGGGCGAGGAATTCGACGCCGAGGGCCTCGAAGGCGATGCCGCGCTGCGCCAGCGCCTGTTCGCCAGCTTTGTCCACTCGATCGACGCGCAAGCCCGCCACCTGCGCCTCGCCATCCGCTGGACGATCGCCGGCGGCGCGCTGACGCTGGCGGTGTGGGCAGCCATCCTCATCGACAAGATGGTCTGATTCCCCTCACGGCTCGGCGATGTTGAACGCCCCCGGCATCGGATCGAGCGCCGCCAGCCACGCTTCCATCGCCGCGCGGTCGCCTTCGACCTTGAGGCCCGCCGCTTCCAGCTGCGCCAGCGGCAGTTTCAGGAACAGCAGCCCCAGCAGCAGGCGGCGCGGGGCCGTCAGCGTTGCCGCTGCGCCGGGCGCTTGCTCCATCCGCGCCAGCATGGCGGTGCCCGTCAACTCGATGCCCGCCGTCTCCTTGCGCTCGGGCATCACGAGGTTGATCGCCATGCGCCGCCCCGCCAGCTTCGCCGGATCAAGCCGCGTCGCCACCGAATCGAGCAGGAGCTGCGTCGGCACCGCCGCGATCATGTCCTGGCTCTGGCTCGATGTGGCGGAGGATTTCCGCCCGTTCCTGAGCTCGCTCGCGGCGGCGAGGAACTGGTTGCGCCAGATGGCGCTCTCCGCTTGATAGCCCTGCTGCTCATAGCTGTCCGCCAGCAGTGCCCGCGCCGCCTTGTTCGCAGGATCGGCGAAGACCGCTGCACTCAGAAGCTCGGACGACCAGCGGTAATCGCCCGCCTTCATTGCCGCTTTGGCCTGCGCCAGCACTTTGGCCGGGCCGCCAATCGCGCCTACCAGCCGCTTGGCATGCTCCACCGCCGGCCACGGATTGAGGTTCGCAGGAACCGCATCGTACCAGCCAAGGTAGAACTGATAGACCGCCTTCGCGTTGTGGCTGTAGGTTCCGTAATAGCCATGGTTGAACCAGTCGGCGGCAATCGCGGCGGGCTGCACCAATTGCTCGGCGATCTCCGCCGGGGTCTCACCCTTGTTCATCAGGCGCAGCGTCTGATCGTGCAACACGCGGTAGTTGTCGCGCTGGCTCGCCAGCATCCGGCTCACTTCCGCCTGCCCGAAGCGCGGCCAGCAATGGCTGGAGATCACTGCATCGCTCCGCCCGCCGTAGATCCGCAGCGCCTCGTCGAGATAGCCCGCCCAGGCCCGCGTATCGCGCACCTTGGCCCCGCGCGGGGTGAGGATATTGTGCAGCGAACAGGTGCTCATCTCCGCCGAAAGCAGCACCTTCTGCCCCGGCAGATAGACGTTGAGCTCGCTCGGCGCCTCGCTGCCCGATACGATCTGGAACTCCATCGGCACGCCGTCGATCACCCGGGTCTCGCCTGTCTTGCTCACGGTATCGGTGGGCGCGATCAGCGTGATGGTGCCCGATGAAACGCCAAGCCCGATGCCGCTGCCCATCTGCCCCTCGGCACCCGGCGCAAGGCCGCCACCGAACTGATACTGCGCACGCCGGCCCATCGCGGAGCCCGCAAGGATGTTCTCGCTCGCCGCTTCCTCGATGAAATGCGCCGGCGCGATCACCTGCACCTTGCCTGCGGTCACGTCCGCCTCGGCAATCACCCCGCGCACGCCGCCGAAGTGGTCGGCATGGCTGTGGCTGTAGATCACCGCCGAAACCGGCCGCGCGCCCAATTGGGCGTTGACCAGCGCCAGCGCCGCCGCCGCCGTCTCCTTCGTCGTCAGCGGATCGACCAGCACCCAGCCGGTTGCCCCGCGGATCACGGTCATGTTCGAAACGTCGAACCCGCGCACCTGCCACACACCGTCCGCCACCGCGTAGAGGCCGTGCTTCTTCAGCAGCCCCACCTCGCGCCAGAGCGAAGGGTTCACGCTGGCGGGCGCGGGGCCCTGCACCCAGTCGTAGGCGGCCATGTTCCACACCGCCTTGCCCGCCGCATCACGGATGACGGGATCGGCGGCGCTCGCCACATAGCCTTGCGCGGCAAAGGCGGCATCGCGCCCGTCGTCCTGCGGCAGTTTTGCGGCCACGGCCTGCTGCGCCGCCACGGTCGCCGCACTGGCAGGCTTGGGCGCGAGCGCGGGATCGGCAGGAGGGGCAGCCAGTGCCCAGCCCGGCACAATCACCGTCGCCACCAAAGCCAGCCGCATCGCGCGTGCGCGAAAATCCATCAGATCCCCTCCTATCCTTCTTATCGCACCAGCTTGTCCGCTCCCGTCCCTGCTGACAAGAGGGGGCAAAATCCGGCGCCCGTGCAAACAACACAAGCCAAACCGCTCCAATTGGTCTATGGGGCGCGCTTCTTCCGGCGTGGAGGTGGTCCGTTCCGGCCGCCACCGCATGTCCGGGCACACGTTATTCCCCCGAAAGCCCTATGCCCTTTTCACAGCTTCCCCCCGCCCTCGGCGCCGCCGTGGCAGCCCGCGGCTATGCCGCCCCCACTCCGGTGCAGGCTGCCGTGCTCGAAGCCGAAGCCCATGGCCGCGACCTGGTCGTCTCCGCGCAAACCGGCTCCGGCAAGACCGTCGCCTTCGGCCTCGCCATGGCCGCGGAACTGCTCGCCGGCGAAGACCGCATGGGCCCCGCCGGTGCGCCGCTCGCGCTGGTGATCGCCCCCACGCGCGAGCTCGCCCTGCAGGTCAGCCGCGAACTGGAATGGCTCTACGAACAGACCGGCGCGCGCATCGCCACTTGCGTCGGCGGCATGGACGCCTCGCGCGAGCGCCGTGCGCTCGGCTACGGCACGCACATCGTCGTCGGCACCCCGGGCCGGTTGCGCGATCACCTCGAACGCGGGGCGCTCCAGCTTTCCGCGCTGCGCGTCGCCGTACTCGACGAGGCGGACGAGATGCTCGACATGGGCTTTCGCGAAGACCTCGAGGCGATCCTCGACGCGACGCCGCAGGAACGCCGCACGCTGCTGTTCTCGGCGACCATGCCCGCGCCGATCGTGGCGCTGGCCCGCCGCTACCAGAACAACGCGCTGCGCATCTCGACCGTTTCCGAAGAGCGCGGCCACGGCGATATCGATTATCAGGCAATGGCCGTCGCGCCCGCCGATATCGAGCACGCCGTCGTCAATCTGCTGCGCTTCCACGAAGCGGAAACCGCGATGCTGTTCTGCGCCACGCGCGACAATGTCCGCCGCCTTCACGCCAGCCTGACCGAGCGCGGCTTTGCCGTTGTCGCGCTTTCGGGCGAGCACAGCCAGAGCGAGCGCAACCATGCGCTGCAAGCGCTGCGTGATCGCCGCGCGCGGGTCTGCGTCGCCACCGATGTCGCCGCGCGCGGGATCGATCTGCCCAGCCTCAGCCTTGTTGTCCATGTCGAGATTCCGCGCGATGCCGAAACGCTGCAGCACCGCTCGGGCCGCACCGGGCGCGCCGGCAAGAAGGGCACCGCCGTGCTGATCGTGCCCTACCCGCGCCGCAAGCGGGTCGAGGCCATGCTGCGCGGCGCGCGCATTCCGGCGCAGTGGGTGCCGGCGCCGTCCGCTGCCGATATTCGCGCTGCCGACAATGACCGGATGATGGCCGCGCTGCTCGCGCCGGTCGAGGCCAGCGAGGAAGACCGCGCGCTCGCTGCAAGGCTCCTGGCTGAACGCAGCGCCGAAGATATAGCCGCCGCGCTGGTGCAGGTTCACCGTGCCCGCCTGCCCGAACCAGAAGACCTGATGAGCGGCAACGATGCCGGCCCGCCAGCGCAGCGCGAACCGCGCCCCGGCTTTGAGCAGAGCACCTGGATGCGGCTCGATTTCGGGCGCAATCAGAACGCCGATCCGCGCTGGATCCTCCCGCTGCTCTGCCGCCGCGGCCATGTCAGCCGCAGCGAAATCGGCGCGATCCGCATCACCGCGCAGGAAACGCTGTTCGAAGTGCCGTCCGCCATCGCGGCGCGCTTCATGGATGCGGTGCGCCGCACCGCCGAGGAAGCCGACGAGTTCGAGATCACGCCGATGGACGGTGCCCCGCGCGAAGAAGCGCGCCGGCATCGCCGCGAAGGCAAGCCCAACCACGCCCCCAAGCCCTACCGTCAGGCCGGCCGCCCCGAAGCGCCGAAGAAGCCGCACCGCAAGGGCACGTGGCGCGCCAAGCCGGACCGCGCGAAGTAGGGGAGCAGAGCGTCCGGCGGGCAAGGGCCATCGGCATTGCCTCCTGCAAACCAGCTGTGTGCCGGTCCCGCGTTTTCCTACATCGCCGCAATCTGGCATAACCTCGCGAGCAGGTCTGCTGCCCGCTCCTTGATATCATCAGCCAGCACGGAAAAAACGGACAGATGTGTGTCACCCGTCCGCCTTTCAGATAAAACGCTTTAAATCATATATCTAATGAGATTTTTTCAGGGTTACACGGTGTAACTTGTGTCACCCTCAGGCCGCTTCTTCCATCTCGACGTATTCCGGGAAGAAGCGTGGCGCGGCCATCGACCAGCCCGGCGCGGTTGCGGCAGCTTCGCTGATCGACTGGAGCAATTCCTTGCGGCGTTCGGGCCGGATATGCGGCAGCGCTGCGGCTCCGCAGAACGCACCCGGCAGCCAGGGGCGCACTTCGGCGCCGAGCAGGCGTTCGTAGAGGAACCGGTAGGCCGAGAAGCACGCGATGCGGCCCTGCGAAAGATCGAACGTGGTGACCCGCAGCAGCGGGCCCATCACGGTCTCGAGGTCTTCGAGGCCCGCGCCATTTTCGGTTTTGATATCGCCTTTCATAAGGCCGCGCAGCAGCTTGAGATCCTGATAGATCACGTATTGAGTGCGGATGGAGGCTGCTTCGGCAGGTCCGCGCGCCCAACGCCGGAAGGCGTCGTGGCGGGCCAGGCCAACATCGAGACTGCGCCGGATATAGCGCTGCTCGCATGGCGAAAATCCGGCAAACTCCCGCATCTCGGTCAGAATGGTCTGCGCTGTCTTCGTCGTGGACATAAGCCCCTCGCTTCGCTGCTCAGGCCGGACAATCCCGTTTCTGTCCGGCGTTGGAGCTGAAGTTAGGCTTGCTTGGTTAGGAAGCGATTAACTGGTTAACGCGATGGTTGCAGAGTGAATCACCGCACGGCTTTGCAGGAAATCGCGGGGTGACAGCCGCGAGTCCCCGCGCTAGGGCCACGCCGCAATGACCGCTTTGCGCGCCCTTGTCCTGCGTCACCACCTGCTGGCCATGGTGCTGGTCGGTGCGGCGCTGTGCCTCAGGATGGTCATGCCGGCCGGCTTCATGGTCGCGCCCAATGCCAAGGTCCTCACGATCAGCATCTGCGTCGACAGCCTTGATCACGATGCGCTCGCCCAGATCGCGATCCCGATGAAGGGCACCGCCGGCAAGAGCGGCGGTTCGGGAAGCAGCGCGGGCAAGGGCGACTGCGCGTTCTCCTCGCTCTCGATGGCATCGACCGCCGGGGCCGATGCGGTCCTGCTCGCCCTTGCGCTCGCCTTCATCATCGCACTGGGCTTTGCGCCGACACCCGCCCCGCGCCCCCGGCGGCTTGCCCGCCTGCGCCCCCCGCTGCGCGGACCGCCGCTCTCCATCTGACGGAACAGACCGCCCGGCCCTTCTGCGCGCCGGGCACCCTTTCCCGATGAACCGCGCGCGCCCTGCCGCGCCGGTGCGGAGCATAAATTCCCATGAAGACCTCGCTTGTTGCACTTGCCGCCTTGCTGGCGGCAACCACGCCCGCGCGCGCCCAGGAGGCCCCCGCCCCCGAGAATGCGGCCCCCGAGAACACCGACAGCCGTGACATCATCGTCACCGGCACCAAGCTTTCCGGCGATTTCGGCGCCAAATCCGGCATCCCCATCGCGCGGCTGCCGCAATCGATCCAGATCGTCACCGCCGAGGATATCATCGAACGCGGCGCGCGCTCGGTCGGCGATATCCTGCGCGCCGTGCCGAGCGCCAACCCCGGCTTCTCGCGCGTCGGCCCCTACCAGTCGTTCAGCCTCAAGGTGCGCGGGTTCCTGGCCGACCAGATGCGCAACGGCATTCGCCAGCGTTACTATGAAGACGTCGATGCCTCGGCGCTCGCGAACATCGAGCGGGTCGAAGTGCTCAAGGGCCCCTCCGGCGTGCTCTATGGCCAGTCAGCCGTGGGCGGCATCGTCAGCATTGTCACGCGCCAGCCGGAAGAGCGGCAGTTCGGCAGCTTCGCGCTGACGGCAGGGCAGTTCAACCAGAAGATGCTGACTTTCGACATGAACAGCGGCCTTGCTCCCGGTCTCGCCATCCGCGTGACAGGCGAAGTCGAGCGGTCCGGCACATTCGTCGATTTTCAGGATCTGAATCGCAAGAACGTGGCGCTCAACTTGCGCTACGCACCGTCGGAGGACGTGACTGCGCATCTCGTCGCCGAATATGTCGAGCGCGATACGCGGCGCAATCCCGGGCTGCCACTGGTGGGCACGGTGAAGAGCGGTATCCCGGCGCTGCGGCGCGGGCTCTATCTCGGCGAACCCTCGGTCGATACACTCACCGCCGATGCGCCGCTGGTGCAGACCTGGGTCGATGTGCGGCTGGCCGATGGCTGGACGGTAACGCCGCGCCTGCAATACCAGGAATTCAACAGCGCCTTCCTGCAGATCCGACTGCGTGCGCCTGATGCGGCGAACCCCGCGCTCATCACCCGCAACGGTCGCCGCGGGCGCGAGGACGACAGCTACACCATCGCGCAGCTCGATCTCGCGGGCCGGGTGGTGACGGGTCCGCTGACCCACAAGCTGCTCATCGGCTATGAATACGACCACGAACGCAGCCGCTTCACCCAGTTCAACCTGACGAACGTCAGCCCGATCAACGTGCTGGCGCCGGTCTATGGCTACACCAGCACGCCGCCCGCCGGCACCTTTGCCTTCGACGGGTTCTACAACATCGACGGCCACGCGCTCTACGCGCAGGATCAGATCGACCTCACCCCGCGCTGGAACCTGATCGGGGCGGTGCGCCACAGCTGGATCGACGCGCGCGACGGCGACTATGGCGGCGCGACCAACAACCGCGCGAAGACCAGCACGACGATCTGGCAACTGGGCTCGACCTACAGCCTGACGGACGCGGTCTCGTTCTACGCCGGCTACAACACCGGCTTCGACGTGGAGAACACCGCCGGCGCGCGCACCCGTACCGGCACACCACTGCAGCCGGAGCGCTCGAATCAGGCCGAAGCGGGGCTGCGCTATCGCACCGGCACTCTGCGCGCGAGCCTCTCGGTGTTCCAGATCAAGCGCGTGAATGCGGTCACGGCCGATCCGGTCGATCCCGATTTCAGCGTCAATGCGGGCGAACAGCGCGTGCGCGGGATCGAGCTGGAAGGCGAATGGCAGCCGCGCGAGTGGTGGGACCTGTCCGCCGGTTATGCGCTGATGGACGGCAAGGTCACGCGCAGCAACGATGGCATCGCGGGCAAGCGGATCGGCGATCTGCCGCGCCACAGCTTCACGGCGCGCACCAGTGTGGCGATCCCCGGCACGCCGCTCACCATGCGCGGCGGGGTCAACCATGTGACGAGCCGTGCGCTCGTCGATGGCAGCGATACGACCCTGCCCGCCTATACGCTGGCGGACATCGGCCTCGGCCTCGCCCTCAAGCCGTTCCGCATCGATGCGACGCTGAGCAACCTGTTCGACGAGCGGTACTTCACCGCATCGGGCAACGGGTTTGCCGTCTATCCCGGCGATCCACGCACGTTCAGCGTGCGTGTGTCGGTCGGCTTCTGAAGGGGGCGCGGTCCATGGCAAGTGCAGAAGAAACCGTCCGTCCCCACGGCTATCGTGCCGTCTGGCGCTGGCATTTCTATGCCGCGCTATGGACAGCGCCGCTGCTGATCGTGCTGACCCTGAGCGGCGCGATCTATCTGTTCGACCGCGAGATCGACGCATGGTGGAACCGCAGTGTGCAGACCGTTGCCCCCGCGCCCGGTCTCGCAGCCTTGCCGCTCGCCCGGCAGGAGGCGCTGGTGCGCGCCGCCCAGCCCGGCGCAAAGGTGCTGCGCGTGCGCCTGCCATTCGATGCGAATGAGGCGGCGATCTGGTCCGTCCGCGATGAAGGCGGCACCACGCGCGACGTCTATCTCGATCCGGTGCGGGGAACCGTGACGGGGACGCGCGATCCCGCCTGGCAGCCGACCAACATCGTGCGCAAGGTCCACGGCACCTTCTTTGCCGGGGAAATCGGAAGCCATGTCGTCGAGCTTGTCGCCTGCTGGACACTGGTGATGATGGCGACCGGGATCTGGCTGTGGTGGCCGCGCAAGTGGAAGGCGCGGGGGGTCATCGTCCCGCGCCTCTCTGCCGGAGGCCGCCGGATGTGGCGCGATCTGCATGCCATTCCGTCAATCTTCCTTGCGCTCTTCGTGATCCTGCTGGTGTTGACAGGGCTGCCGTGGTCCGCGTTCTGGGGCGCGCAGTTCGCAAAGCTTGGCGAAGTCGTGCCCTTCATCGCGCCTTCGCCCAACTTCCACGCACCGCCCGAGGCGGACGGCAAACCCGCCGCCGATCCCCATGCCTTGCACAGGATGGCGGCGATGCCACCCGCCGATCCGAAACTGCCATGGACGATCCGCCACAGCATGATGCCGCAAGGTTCGGGCATGGGCCCGGTCGGCATCGCACGGATCGAAGCGCTGCTGCCGCTGCTCGACCGCGCGCACTACGGCGAAGGCGTGCAGATCATTTACCCGCAAGGGCCCAAGGGCGTGTTCACCGTGTCCTACGTGCCCGACAAGGCTGAAGGCCAGCGCACGCTCTACGTCGATCCCGGCACCGGACGCGTGCTCGGCAATGTCGGGTGGGCGGACTACAGCCCCGTCGCCAAGGCGGTGGAATGGGGCGTGATGACGCACATGGGGCGGCAGTATGGCCTCGCCAACCAACTTGCCAATCTGGCGGTGTGCCTGATGCTGGTCGGCAGCGTTTCGGCAGGGCTTGTGCTGTGGTGGCGCCGCCGTCCGCAAAGCGAACTCGGCGCGCCGGTCTTGCAGGCGGGCGACCGGATGCCGGGAATGATCAAGGCCCTGCTGGCAATCCTCGCCGTGCTGTTTCCGCTGGTCGGCGCGACGATGCTGCCCGCGCTCGCGTGGGGCCGCCTCCGCGCTTAGCGGCGGCGGTAGCGGAAGTACCAGACCTCGTGCCCCTGCGCGCGGGCCTTGGCCTCGTAGCGGGTCTCGGGCCAGCCGCCGGGGCGCTGCTGGAAGTCCGCCGCTTTCTGTGCCAGCCATTCGAACTGGTCGGTGTGGCGGCGCATCACCATCAGCGCATGGCGCAGATAGACCGGATGATCGGTGCCGAAGCGGAACTCGCCGCCCGGCTTCAGCTTGCGGGCGATAAGGTCCACCGGCCCGTCGTTCATCATCCGCCGCTTGGCATGGCGCGCCTTGGGCCAGGGATCGGGGTGGAGCAGATACACGAACGACAGCGCGCCATCGGGCACGCGTGCCAGCACTTCGAGCGCATCGCCGTGGTGGATGCGCACGTTGCGGATCGGCATTCCCATGGCGCTGCCATCAGACCCGCGCCCGCCATCGACATGGACCAGCGCCTGCGCCACTCCGTTGAGGAAGGGTTCCGCACCGATGAAGCCGTGATCGGGCAGCATGTCCGCGCGCCCCGCCATATGTTCGCCGCCACCGAAGCCGATCTCGAAATGCAGCGGGCAATCCCGGCCAAACAGCGACTCCGCCGTCACCGGTCCTTCATCGGGCACCGCGATCTGCGGCAGCAGCGTGTCGATCAGCGCCTGCTGACCGCTGCGCAGCGGCTTGCCCTTGGCGCGGCCATAGAGGCGGTTGATGGTGAGCGGATCGCCCGGCTTGTGTGCGGTCATGGTGCGGCGCCTCTGGCAGCGCGACGTGAGCGGGTCAACGGCTCAGAACCCGTGCCGTATCCCGATGGTCCAGCGCCGCGGCGCGCCGGGGCCGAGGAAGCGCGGCGAGGACGCGCCAGGCGCCTCGGCGAGCGACACTTCGCCGATCTCGCCGAAGGTGCCGAAGGTGGCATGGCGGCGATCGAACAGGTTGCGCACTTCGCCGAAGAGCACGACCTCGCGCACGAGTTCGATCCCGGCGCGCACATCGACCAGCAGATAGCCGGGCACGAGCGGAGCCTTGTTCGATTCATCGCCCAGCAGCACTTGCCCCGAACGCGCCGAAAGCGTGCCGCCAAGAGTGAAGCGCCGCCACGCGCCCGCCTTTCCGGCCCCCATTTTCCCGACATAGTCCAGATTGAGATTGGCATTGTGGCGCGGCACGCCGGGCAGCCGATCGCCCGGCCGCACGGTGATCGCGCCGTCCGCATCCGCCTCCGGGTTGCCGTGCGTGGCGATCCGAACCAGCGAGCGGTTGGTGGCGTCGCTGAAGGCATACGTCGCGCCGAGCCTGAAGCCGCCGCGTTCGGCTACTAGCGACAGCTCGATACCCTGCCGGCGCGCATCGCCCAGGTTCTGGAAATAGGCGCGCCCGCGCACGCCCGAGGCGATGCGGCGGATCTCGTCGCGGCTGTCCGCGCGGTAGGCCGAGGCCAGCCACGTCAGCCGCCAGCCGCCCAGCGCAGCCTTGCCCGATGCGCCCAGCTCCCACGTGCGGGCCACGACCTGCCGCAGCGGCGGATCGGCGACGAAGAAGTTGGCGAGGCTGCACGGCGCTTCGGGATCGGCACAGGAGAGTTCCGCCGGCGTCGGCGCGCGGTTGGTCTCGGCGTAGCCGGCGCGCAGCGAGAGGCCGGGGGCGGCATCCCAATCGAGCTCGAGCCCGGGATTGAGCCGACCAAAGTAGTGCTGCCCGTTGAGCGCGGTGCCGATCCGGTCGTCGAGCCGGATCGAGGCATAGTTGTAGCGCAGCCCCGCCTCGAGCCGCAGGTGGGGCCCCAGAGGAAACGTCTCGGCTGCGAAGAACCCGGCATAGAAGTTGCGCGCCACCACCGAGACTGGCGAAATCGCGTTGTCTGCCTGCGCGATCACCGGCCCTGCCGCCCTGACACCGCGCGTTGCATCGAGCGTGCCCAGTGTGGTCGTCGCTGCAAAGGCGCTGCGCCCGTAATCCATGCTGGTGCCCAGCGTGAGCACATTGTTGCCGCCCAGCAGTGGCCGCCGGTCGGTGATCTGCGCGAGCATGCCGAACGCGCGCGAGCGCAAGGTGCCGCGATTGAACACGGCGTAAGTCGGATCGCCCGCGAGCGCTGCGATCGGACGACCGAGCCGGTCGGTCAGGACTTCGGACTCCTCCTCGCCTTCGTTGTCGGTTTCAAGGCAGAGCAGGCCCGGCTCGTCTTCACACTCTTCGATATCGGCGGCATCGCCGTTGAGCGCGCGGCTCGTCTGCCACTGCGCATAGAAAGCTGCCTGCAGCCGCGTCGTCGGCGCGAGATCGGCCCAGGGGTGCAGGCTCACGCGGGTGAAGCGGTTTTCGGTGCGATCGGGGTGGGTGAACACCGCCGCGCGGCGCACGGCGAGCAGCTCTTCGGGCGAAGCGCCATTGCCGCTGAGCCCGGTGCTCGCCACGATCAACTTGGCGTGCAGCCCCGCCGCGACGCCATCATAGCCAAGATCGGCATAGCCGCTGGCGAGCCGCGAACTGCTGAAATCGCGCCAGCCCTTCTCCCCGCGCGATTGCACCGCCGCGAACACGCTGAACCGGCCTGCCGCACCGCCCGCCGCGAGGCTGACGTCATGCGCGCCATAGGCGCCGAGTGAAGCGTTGCCGGTCACGCCGGGATCGCTCCGACCGGTCGCGGTCTCCAGCACGAGTGCGCCGCCGAGGGCGTTGAGGCCGTAGACCGGGCTGGAATCGACCAGCTCGACCGTCCGCAGCGCCGCATCAGGCACGAGATCGAGCGAGACGGTATCGCCGAACGGCAAATTGAAGCGGGCGCCATCGAGATAGGCGGCGAGGCCCTGCGATTGCCCTTGCGCGCCCGAGGCGGTCTGGCCGCGATAGACCAGCACGGGTTGCCAGGGATTGCCTTGCGCATCCTGCAAGGTGACGCCGGGCAGCTGTCGGGTCAGCGCGCCGATCAGATCAGGGCGCCCGCTGCGGGCCAGATCGCCGCGCGAGAGGCCCAGCGCATCGTCACTGTCAACACCCGCGCCCGGGGCGGTGACGAGAATGGGCTGCTCGGCTTCCTGCGCCTGTACCTCGCCCGGCAGACAGGCAGCCAGCCCGGCAGCCAGTGCAAGGTAGCCAGCAAGGCACGTGTTCAAAGGTCCCTTCATGGTGCGCCCGGTATGCATTCCCGCAGCCACAGACAAGAAATTTGGGATGGACGCCCGGCGGGGCATGTGGTCACTCGAAAACCATGTCGGCCATGGAACGTCTGACCGGTGCGCCCGCGCGTGGGCCGGGTTCGCTTGCGGAAAAGCTGACCGCGCGCGAGCTTGAAGTGCTGCGGCTGCTGGCCGAGGGGCACACGATCAAGTCCATTGCCGTTCAGCTCGACCGAACCGAAGCCTCGATCAACGAGCGGCTCCGCGATGCCCGGCGCAAGACCGGCATGGGCAGCAGCCGCGAACTGGCCCGGCAACTGGGTGCCCAGAAAATCTGGGACAGAAATCCTGATCTGGCAGCAGCGTCCTCCCCGGCAGAGGGATCGGTCCAGCCTGCACGTCGCGGGCTGTCAGGACCGAAAGGAAGGATTGCCATGCTTATCGCCACGCCTCTCATCGCCGCAGGATCGCTGCTCATGGCGGCAGACGCACCGTTCAACGCTGCCCTGCCGCAAGCCACCCCGGCTCTCGCAAGCGCCGCCCGTGCCTCGCCGCTGGTCGGCCGCTGGGCTCTGGACGTGACCGGCGTCCCGGCCGAGGAACGGCCGCGCAGCGTCACCATCAGTTTCAGCGTTGCGCCCGATCAGCGCTGGACGACCGAGGTCCAGATCGTGAATCCCGATGGCGGCAGCCTGCATGCCGAATCCACGGCGGCGCTTGATGCCGCGCCTGTACCGGTCACCGGGAACATGGGCTTCATCGACAGCGGTTCCCTGCGCCAACCGGCGCCGGGTACGCTGGTGATGACGCTAGGCAAGGATGGCGCGCCGGTTTCGACGCGGGTCTACACCGTTTCGCGCGATCGCCGTTCGATGACCGAGACGATCATCTGGGCGGGCTCGGCCATGCCCAGGCTGGAAACCAACACCTTCCGCCGGATCGGTTGAACACCCAAAACGCAAGCGGCCCGCCATTGCTGACGGGCCGCTGCACGGGGAGGTCGATCACCGGGGGGATTTCTGGCCGATCAGGCCGCTTCGACATCCAGCTTGTCATCCGGATCGCGCAGCACATAGCCGCGGCCCCAGACGGTTTCGATGTAGTTCTCGCCGTCGCAGGCATGGGCAAGCTTCTTGCGCAGCTTGCAGATGAACACGTCGATGATCTTGAGTTCCGGCTCGTCCATCCCGCCATAGAGATGGTTGAGGAACATTTCCTTGGTCAGCGTGGTGCCCTTGCGCAGCGAAAGCAGCTCGAGCATCGCGTATTCCTTGCCCGTCAGATGGACGCGGGCGCTGTCGACCTCGACCGTCTTGGCATCGAGGTTGACCGAAAGCTTGCCGGTGCGGATGACCGACTGCGAGTGACCCTTCGAGCGGCGCACCACGGCGTGGATGCGGGCGATGAGCTCCTCGCGGTGGAAGGGCTTGGTCACGTAGTCGTCGGCACCGAAACCGAAGCTGCGGACCTTGGAGTCCATCTCGGCAATGCCGGAGAGGATCAGCACCGGCGTCTGCACCTTGGCGACGCGCAGCTTCTTGAGCACGTCGTACCCGTGCATGTCGGGCAGGTTGAGGTCGAGAAGGATGATGTCGTAATCATAGAGCTTGCCGAGATCGAGGCCTTCTTCCCCGAGATCGGTTGCATAGACATTGAAACCTTCGGTCGTGAGCATAAGCTCAATCGCCTTGGCCGTGGTCGGCTCGTCCTCGATCAGCAGTACGCGCATGGATCAGCCCCTTATTGCCATTCCCCGATGGCTCAGACCCCTAACCGAGGGTCTTCACCGTCATTAACCATATGACCAATGAACATGAAAGGTTAATTTATCGTAAGCGACAAGCCCGGTACCGTTCGCATGGCGGAACCCTGCAAGCGCCCGCCAGCTTGGCAAATTCTCATTTCTTGTCAATAGTTAAGCGCCTTGACGAGAGCCTTCTGGGGCGATCATGCGCGTAGAGCGCGGCGAAACCTTTTTTAAGAAGTCGCACCTTATCGGGCAGGAGACGCACCCGGCACACTGATCGCGGCGGCTGCTTCGCGCAGCTTGCGAGTGGTGCCCAGATCGTTGCGGAAGGCCGCAAGGCCGCCCTCGAGGGCCTTGGCCGCCTTGCCGGGTTCACCCAGTTGCATGCGGCTGCGCATCAGCATGATCCAGCCATCGGCGTTGCCCGGATTCTTCGTGAGCTTTGCTTCCAGCCCATCGACCATGCCGCGGATCATCGCTTCCTGCTGGCCCTTGGGCAAAGTGGATGCAGCCTTGATCTCGGCCGAGGAGGGTCCCGGAATGGCGCCCGCGGCAACCGCCGGGCCATTGGTCGCCGTGCCGCTGGTGGGCGCGGCAAACTGGGCGGCGGCGAGGCGCTCCTCGTAGGGGATCTTGTAGCGATCCCCCACGTTCTTGATCACCGCGCGGATATCTTCGGCATAGGGCGCGTCCGAAGGCGTGTCCTTCAAGAGCGCAAACCACGCATCGATCGCCTTGCGGTGTTGCCCCGCCAGATCCATCGCCACGGCACGGAAATAGCGCGCCCGCGCATTCTTGGGATCAAGCTTGAGCGCCTTCCTGAAAGCGACCTGCGCGTCCGCCGGGATCCTGCCCTCGGTCTTGCTGGCCAGGACCAGCGATTCGCCGAGGAACGAGTAGGTCTCCGCATGGGTGGAATCGAGCTTGGTCGCTTCCTTGAGTGCGGTGGCCGCTTCGGCATAGCGCTCCGTCTGGAAATACGACCAGCCGAGCATGCGCCAGCCCTCGGCATCGTCGGGCTTGGCCTTGAGCCGCGCTTCCAGACGGGTGATCACGTCGTCCACCGAAGGGGCCTGACTTTCGGTGGGGGCAGGCGGCAGGGCAATGATCTCGGCATCTCGCTGCCCGCGCCAGACCGCGACGCTGCCGGCGGTGAGCGCGACGACCAACGCGAGCACGAGAACCAGGCGGCCGCCGCGCCCCGACGAGGTGTTGGCAGCAGAAGCGGAAGCGGGGGACGAGCGGGCAGGTTCTGGGGTCGACGTAGGTTCGGCCTCGGTCATCACATGCTCCCTTGTGCGCCGCGATCGGCGCTGCCCCTCGATGCCGGGCATATCCTCTGCCCCCCGCACCATGCAAGCGGCGCAGCAGCAGCGCATCGCGCAGCCGGGCAAGACGGACCGCAGCGCAGGCCTGGCCAAATTGCGGCTGGCAAAGCGTGCCGCATTGGCTAGACATCTGAGCTGACGGGGCCGCAGTCGGGGGACCTGCACCGGTGAGTGAGGTTTACAAGGTTGCCATCATAGGGTCCGGCCCGGCCGGGATGAGCGCGGCGAGCCGGGCGGCGCAGCTGGGGCTGCCGCATGTGCTGCTCGAGAAAACCGACCATCTCTCCGATACGATCTACAAGTACCAGAAGGGCAAGCACGTGATGGCAACGCCGTCACAGCTCGTGCTGCGATCCGACCAGGAATTCGATGCTGGCAAGCGCGAGGATATCCTTGGCCGCTGGAACAAGCGCACCGAGGAACTCGGCGTCCGTGTGAAGTACAACGCCGAGGTCAAGTCGATCTGCGGCACCGGCCCCGCTATCGAGGGCTCGGTCCAGAAGATCGTGACCCGCGCACGCGACGGATCGACCACCACCACCGAATTGCAGCGCTACGCCCCGCCTTATGCGATCACGCTGACAAGCGGAGAAGTCGTGATGGCCGAAGCGGTCGTGCTCGCCATCGGCACGCAGGGCAACCCCAACCTGATGCGCTGCCCAGGCGCGGATCTGCCGCACGTGACGTACCAGCTCGATGATCCTTACGCGGTGCTCGACGAACATGTCGTCGTTGTCGGCACCGGCGACGCGGGAATCGAGAACGCGCGCGGGCTGGCCGAGGACCCGGCGCAGGGCAATGTCGTCACCATTCTCAACCGTTCGCCCAAGTCGGCCAACGTGCGGGAAAGCTTCGCAACCGCCAAGGAGCCCAACGCCAAGGCACTGGTCGAGGACGACGCGGCGGGCAAGCTGACGATCCGCTACGAAACCGAGACCAAGGCAATCGAGCCGGGCTGGATCACGCTGAATACCCGCGACGGCGAGGAGCGCATCCGCTGCGACCGGATCATCGCGCGTATCGGTTCGGCCCCGCCGCGCGGCTTTGTCGAAGGCTGCGGCATCGCGTTCGCGAGCAATGACCGGCTCGCCTTCCCGACGCTTTCGCCGCAATTCGAATCGACCGCGCCCGGCATTTTCGTGATCGGCGCGCTCGCGGGCTATCCGCTGATCAAGCACTGCATGAACCAGGGCTACGACGTCATCGAGTTCATCAGTGGCAATACCGATCTCAAACCGGCGGATGAACCGCTGCTCGAAGCCAAGTTCGCAGACCTTCCCGGCACGCGCGGCGTGGCCGACTGGCTGGAACTGCTGCGCACCAATATCGCGATCCTGAGCGGCATGACGACCTTGCAGCTGCGCGAGTTCATGCTCGATTCCGACGCGCGGTTTTACAAGGCAGGCGAGACGATCTTCGAGAAGAACGATCCCGGCTCCTCGCTCTTCGCGATTGCAGAGGGATCGGTCCATGTGCGGATCGACCCGAGCGATGCCAGCAAGGTCGTGCCGATCCAGCAGGGTTCGATCTTCGGCGAAGTCGGCCTCATTTCGGGGCGGCGGCGCGGTGCGACGGTGGTGGCGGCGAGCGATTGCATCTGCGTCGAGATCAGCCGCAACGCCGCGCTCAAGCTGCAGAGCCAGGTGCCGAGCGCGCGGCGGGCGATCGAGCGCATTTCGACCGAGCGGCAATTGCTGCAGATGTTCGGCTCGGGCCTCACACCAGACGACGTGCGCGAAGTGGTCGATACCGCGAAGATCATGCCGGTGCGCGCAGGCGAAGCGATCATCACCGAAGGCGCCGACGACAAGGATGTCTTCGTGATCCGCGTCGGCTCGATGATCGTCGAGAAGATCGTCGGCGGGAAGCCGGTGTTCCTCTCCTACCTTCCCGCCGGTTCCTATGTCGGCGAAATGGCGCTGATCGATGGCGGCCAGCGGACCGCCACGGTGCGTGCGGCGATCAAGAGCGAGGTGATCAGGATCGACGGTGAGGCCTTTGCGCGGGTGCTCGCGGCCAAGCCCGCCTTGCTGGAGCGGGCCCGCAAGGACATGGCCGCGCGCCGCGCCACCAATGCCTTCGTCGAATCGAAGAAGGAAGGCTTTTCCGGGGTCGTCGATCTCTATTCGGAGCAGGCCAAATTCCTCGTCTCGCAGGGGCTGGGCGAGGCAACCGACGTGCTCCTCATCGACGAGCGGCTCTGTGTGGGCTGCGACAACTGCGAGAAGGCCTGCGCCGACAGCCACGACGGGCTTTCAAGGCTCGACCGCGAGGCAGGCAAGAGCTTCGCGCATCTCCACGTGCCGACGTCATGCCGCCACTGCGAGCATCCGCACTGTATGGCCGATTGCCCGCCCAACGCGATCCACCGCGGGCCGGACGGCGAGGTCTTCATCAACGACACCTGCATCGGCTGCGGCAATTGCCAGCGCAATTGCCCCTACGGCGTGATCCGCATGGACAAGGTGCCGCCGAAGAAGCCCTCGCTGCTCTCGTGGCTGCTGTTCGGCAGCGGGCCGGGACCGGGCGAGCCGCCGTACAAGTGGTCGAAGAAAAACACCAAGTACACTGGCGATCCGGCCATCGACGAAGCGCTGGACCGCAAGAAGGCGATCAAGTGCGACATGTGCGCGGGGATCGAAGGCGGCCCCAGCTGCGTGCGCGCCTGCCCGACCGGCGCCGCCATCCGCGTCTCGCCCGACGAGTTCCTGACCGTGGCGCGGCTCGAGAACGAGGGGGCCTGAGCCATGGCGACCACTCCTGCGCCTGCCCCCGCACCCCGCCGCCGCACCGGCGCGACGCGGGAACGGCAAAGCACGCACGAGGGCTTCCTCGTCCACAGGAATGGCAAGTGGATCAAGATTTCCGCCGCGCTCGCTGGTGCGCTGATCCTGCTCTACATTCTCGTGCCGCTGCCCCCGCACCACTTCGGCTCAAGCTGGCTGGGCTATACGCTCGGTACGCTGGGCGCGCTGCTGATCCTGTGGCTGACGGCGCTGGGCATGCGCAAGCGCGCGATCACGCCGGGGCGCTGGTCCCTGAAAGGGTGGACCTCGGCGCATGTCTGGCTCGGCGTGCTGCTGATCGTGATCGGCACGCTCCATTCGGGTTTCGCGTTTGGCTGGAATGTCCACACCTTGGCCTGGACGCTGATGATGATCGTGATCATCTCGGGCATCTTCGGGGTGACGGCCTACGCCACGCTTCCCCGCGCGCTTTCGGCCAATCGCTACGACGCGGAAGGCGCGATTACCGAGAAGCAGATGGTCGAGGCGCTGCGCTCGCTCGATCGCCAGCTTCATGACGCCGCGCAGCCGCTTGATCCCGAATGTGCCAGGCTGGTGGGCCGCAGCCTTGAGCAGGATCCTTTCACCGGCTCGATCGTCAATCGCCTGACCGGCCGCTACCCCGGCGATGCCACACGCGAGGCGGCGGGAGAGCTGCGACGCTTGCGCGCGCACCGGCCGCGCAGGGCCGATGATCCGCTCGACAAGGTGGACGCGCTGCTCACCCGCAAGGAAGCCATGCTGGCGCGGCTGCGCCGCCACCTCAGGATCAAGGGCTGGCTGCAGGCCTGGCTCTATGTCCATGTGCCCATGACCTTCGCGCTGATCGCCGCGCTCTCTGCGCATGTGGTCAGCGTCTTCTTCTATTGGTGAGCGCGCCGATGAGTTTCGTCGTCCGGCAGATCGCGCTCAAGTCCAGCGGGGAGGAAATCGTCCGCCGCGCGGTCGTCGAGAGCGACGTCCTCGTCATCGGCCGCGACGGGTCGTCCGGCATCCATCTGGCCGACCTCGCCGTCGATCCCCGCCACGCCCGTATCCGCGCGATCGATGCCGACAGGCTGCTGATCGAATCGATCGGCGTGCAGCCTTTCACCGTGAATGGCCGCTCTGCCACGTCGAGCGAGCTTGAGATCGCGACCGGTGCCGAACTCGGCTTCGGCGGCCACCGCATCACCCTGGCGCGCGAGGCGGAAAGCGGGCTCCCGGCCTTCACGGTGCGCCGGATCGAAGCCGTTTCGGAAAGCGCCGAGGCCATCGACATCGGCAGCGCCTATACCCTGCAGAAACTGATGCCGGGCAAGCGCCTCTCGGCCTGGGGCTTTGCCGCGCTCGTGCTGCTGGCGTTCCTCGCGGTGCCGATCTGGTCGTGGGCGACCTACCAGCCGCTCGCGCTGCACAAGGATGCGCGGCGCCCGGCGGGCATTCACGGCGATGCTGCATGGTCCTCGGGCACGCTCAGCCTCGCGCACAAGAACCTCGGCGGCGATTGCCAGGCCTGCCACATCCAGCCCTTCGTGGCCGTGCGCGACAATGCCTGCATGACCTGCCACAAGGAGGATGCGCACCAACACATCGCCGATGGCGCGCGGCTGCTCAAGGCACGGGGCGAACCGACCGGGTTTGCCGGGTTCCAGCGCGCGGTGGCGAGTGCCTTCAACAAGCCCGCCGGCCGGTGTGTCGATTGTCACACCGAACACGAAGGCGCGGGTGCTATGCCTGCCACGCAGCAGCAATTCTGCACCACCTGCCACGATGGATTGAAGACGCGCTTGCCCGACACGAAGATCGCCGATGCCGCCGATTTCGGGACGGCCCATCCCCGGTTCCGGCCTATGCTCGTGGCCGGGATCGACGGGAAGGGCAAACCCTGGTTCCAGCGCGCCGTCTGGCAGGAGGGCATGAAAGAGAGCACCGGGCTCAAGTTCACCCACGCCCAGCACCTGTCGAAAATGAACGGCATCGCCCAGATGGTACGCCGCCGTCCGGGCGAGTTTGCGGCTGGCGATGCGCTCAATTGCGCGGACTGCCACCAGACCGACAGCGGCGGGGCGCGGTTCAAGCCGGTCGAAATGGAGAAGGCTTGCCAATCGTGCCATTCGCTCACGTTCGACGAAATCGGCGGCACCTTCCGCACGCTGCACCATGGCCAGCCCGATCAGGTCGTCGCCGATCTGCGCGCCGCGTTCCGGGGCGGGATGCCACCGCGTCCGGCAAGCCTTTCCGGCATGGCGCGCCGCATTCCGGGCGCAGCGGCCCAGCAATCGACCGCGGCGGATTATGCCCGCGCCGTTCATTTCTATCCGATGCAGGCCGACGAAGCCGTGGCGCAGGTCTTCAGCAAGGGCGGCCTATGCTACGATTGCCACACGATCGGGCGCGCCAGAAACGGGGAGGGCAGCGCGGCTACGGCGGGCTTCACTGTGCAGAAGCCCGTGCAGAACGGGCGCTACTACAGCAAGGGCTGGTTCGATCACAAGGACCACCGCAAGGCCGAATGCGTGACCTGCCACGTGAAGGCGGCCACCTCGAACGATGCCGATGCCGTGCTGGTGCCGGGGATTGACGGCGCTGGCGGTTGCCGCTCGTGCCATGTCGGCGAAGGCGGCGCGAAACTGGCCAGCGCGCATGTCAAGGAACCGGTCGCATCGGGCTGCGCGATGTGCCACGAATATCATATGGACAGTGGCGCTCCGTGGAAGCCGGCAAACAAGCGCAAGGGCCCTGCGCTGCGCACGGCAGCGTGGGATCGCCCGCGCCATCCGCCGATTGTACGTTGACGCGGGAAGGCTTGGGGACCGCCGGATGCTGATCGCGCAGATCACCGATATCCATCTGGGCTTCGAGCCCGACAGCCCGGGGGAGTTCAACCGCCAGCGGCTGGACCGGGTGGTCGCGGAACTGGCGCAGATGGTGCCGCAGCCGGACTTGCTGCTTGCCACCGGCGACCTGATCGATCGCGGCGACCGCGCCAGCTATGAACGGCTGAGCGAAGCGCTCTCCGGCCTGCCCTTCCCGGTCTACTTCGCGCTCGGCAACCACGATGAACGCGCGAATTTCGCCGCAGTCTTTCCGGAAGCGACCTTCTCCGGCGGCTTCCTGCAATATGTCATCGAAACACCGGCCCTGCGCCTGCTCGTGCTCGATACGCTGGAGGAAGGCCGCCACGGCGGTGCCTTCTGCGAGGAGCGCGCCGCGTGGCTCACCGCTGCGCTCGATGCCGAGCCCACCCGCAAAACGCTGATCGTGCAGCATCACCCGCCGATCGAGGTGGGCATCGCCTGGATGAACACCGACCCGGCCGAGCCCTGGGTCGAACGCCTCGCAGCCTGTCTGCGCGATCGGAGCAATGTGATCGGCCTCGTCTGCGGGCATATCCACCGCGCGATTGTGGCCCATTGGGAAGGCCTCGTCGTCGCCACCTGTCCCTCGACCGCTCCGCAGATCGCGCTCGACCTCAGGCCAATCGATCCCGACGCCCCCGACGAGCGCCCGCTCATCGTCGCCGATCCGCCCGGCTATGCCCTGCACTGGTGGAACGGCCGCGAACTGGTGACGCACTGGCAAACGGCAGAGGATCACACCGTCCTCGCGCGTTATGACGCCCATCTGCAGGGCATGATCCAGCATATGCTGGCCGAACGGCCCAGCTAACGCACCCCCGCCAGCGCCTTCTGTCGGCGGCGCTGGACCGAGCTCCCGAGGCCGATCGCCTCGCGGTACTTCGCCACCGTGCGCCGCGCGAGGTCGAAGCCGCGCGCCTTGAGGAGATCGACCAGCGTGTCGTCCGAAAGGACCGCCTTGGGGTCCTCCGCATCGATCAGCTGGCGGATCGCGGCTTTTACCGCTTCGGCCGAAACCGAGCTTTCCCCGTCGGACGAGGCGACACCCGAGGTGAAGAAGTATTTGAGTTCGAAAGTGCCGCGCGCGCAGTGGAGGTATTTGTTCGACGTCACGCGGCTCACGGTCGATTCGTGCATCGAGATCGCCTCGGCCACAGTGCGCAGGGTAAGCGGCTTCAGATGCGCAACGCCCAGCTGGAAGAACCCTTCCTGCTGCTTCACGATCTCCGCCGCGACCTTGAGGATCGTCTTCTGCCGCTGGTCGAGCGCTTTCAGCAGCCAGTTGGCATCGGCCATCCGCTCGCCCAGCCAGGCCTTGGCATCCTTGCTGACGCAGGCGTGCCGCATCTCGACATAGTAGCGCCGGTTGACAACGAGGCGCGGCAAAGTCGCGGGATTGAGCGCGATGTCCCAGCCGGGCGCGCCATCGTCGCCGATCACCGCCTGTACAAGGATATCGGGCACGACCGCCTCGGCGGCGCGACTGCCGAAACGCAGGCCCGGCTTGGGATCATAACTGCGCAGTTCGCGCAGCATGTCCGAAAAGTCCTCGTCATCGACCTGGCACAGCCGCTTGAGCCGCGCGATCTCGCCGCGCGCGAGCAAGTCGAGATTGTCGATCAGCCGCGCCATGCAGGGATCGTAGCGGTCCGCTTCGCGCGCCTGCAGCGCGATGCATTCGCCAAGATTGCGCGCGCCGACCCCGGTGGGATCGAGCGACTGGACAAGGTCCAGCGCCGCCTGCATCGCGACTTGCGGCAGGTCGAGCGCCTCGCGGGCTTCATCGAGCGACGTCGTGAGGTAGCCCGCCTCGTCGATCTGATCGATCAGCCAGCGCGCGGCAAACAGCAGGGCCGGGTCCGAGGTAACCGCACCGATCTGGGCATGGAGATGCTCGGCCAGCGTTTCGTCGGCGCCGCCGCGCTCGTTGATATCCGGCGCTTCACCGCCTGCACCGCTGTTGCCGAAATCACCAAGGCTGTCGGTGAAATCGCTCTTTACGCCGTCTCCGGTATCGCGGTCGCGGTCAAGTGCAGTGGCGTCGATGTCGAGCGGGCGGTCATCCGCTGCGCGCCCTTCGCTGACGAGCTGATCCACCGGCGAGTTTTCCAGCGTCGTCCGTCGCAGACCGTCCGGCTCGCCATCCAGCGCCGCGTCGATGCCGCCTTCGGGCGCGCTGTCACCCAGTTCGAGCAGCGGGTTCGAATCCAGCGCCTCGCCGATGAAGGTCTCGATCTCGAGGTTCGACAACGCCAGCAGCTTGATCGCCTGCTGGAGCTGCGGAGTCATGACCAGTGACTGGCTCTGGCGGAGATCGAGCCGCGGACCCAGCGCCATGATCCGCTATCCTACCTTCTCGGGGGGCTTCATAGCGTGAAGCCCTCGCCCAGATAGAGCCGGCGCACGTTGGGATCGGCCACCAGCGCCTCGGGGCTGCCGGCAAACAGCACCTGCCCGCCATAGATGATGCAGGCCCGGTCGACGATATCGAGCGTCTCGCGCACGTTGTGATCGGTGATCAGCACGCCGATGCCGCGGTTCTTGAGATCGATGACAAGGTGGCGGATATCGCTGATCGAGAGCGGATCGATGCCCGCGAAAGGTTCGTCGAGCAGGATGATCGACGGGTTCGCCGCCAGCGCGCGGGCAATCTCGCAGCGCCGCCGCTCACCGCCCGAAAGCGCCATGGCGGGCGAGGTGCGCAGGCGGGTGAGGCCGAACTCGTCGAGCAGCCGGTCAAGCTCCGCGGCGCGAGTGATCTTGTCCGGCTCGACCAGTTCGAGCACCGTCATGATGTTCTGCTCGACCGTCATGCCCCGGAAGATCGAGGTTTCCTGCGGCAGATAGCCGAGCCCGAGAATGGCGCGGCGATACATCGGCAGACGCGTGATATCGACACCATCGAGCAGGATGCGCCCTGAATCCGGCCGCACCAGGCCCATGATCGAATAGAAGCAGGTGGTCTTGCCCGCACCGTTGGGGCCGAGCAGCCCCAGCACTTCGCCCTTGCCGACCGAAAGCGAGATATCGGTGAGCACCGCGCGCTTGTCATAGCTCTTGGCGATCGAGACAACTTCCAGCCCGCCCTGCTCCAGGGTAGCGTGGTTGGTCGCGGTGGCGGGCGTTTCGTCCATAATCGAGAAGGTCCATAGCCCGGTCCGCAGCGTCGGCAAAGCCCGTCTAAGTGCCTTTGGCAGGATTTATGCATGTCTCGCCGCGCGCTTCACCGGGAAAGGCCGCCGGTAATATTGCAGTGCTTGAAACATGGCCGGACTCGTGGTCTACTTCGCAAGGAGAGGCACAAGACAGGGGCACCAACGATGCGCAAGAGCATTGCCGCGGATCCGGGACGCGAAGGCACCGCCATGCACGGCCACGCACTCGATTGGCGCAAGCGGATGAGCGACACGGTCGCCTACAGCCTGCTTGTCTACACCAGCCTCCAGATCTTTGTGACCTTGCGCACGCTGGAAGGCACCAGCGGATCGATGCTGCCGATGATGGCACTGGTCGTGCTGGTTGCCGGGGTCATCCCGATGTTCCGCCACTTCGAACGCCGCTGGGAAGCGCTGACCGACAGCGAAGCCGCCGATCCCGCGCTGCGGGCCAGTTTCCGCCGCGATCAGCTGGCAACATGGGCTGTCGCGATCGGCCTGCCGTTTCTGCTCGCCGCCGTTTTCCGGATGCTCGTTTCGCTGTTCTGATTGCCCGCCGCGCGGCGGCGCCTATATGCAGGGCCCGACGTCAGTCCGCTTGAAAGGCCCGTTTCCCCGATGCTTTCCCCCCAAGAGGCGCAGGAGCGCTGCCACGCCCTGATCGAGCGTGCGCTGAAGGCCGGAGCCGAAGCCGGCGACGCCGTCTACATTGCTGATTCGTCCGAGGCCGTCTCGGTCCGCCTCGGTGCGCTTGAGGACGTCGAGCGTTCGGAATCCGAACACATCGGCCTGCGCGTCTTCGTCGGCGGTGCCTCGGCGTCCATCGGCTCGACCGACCTTGGCGACAGCGCGCTCGACGAACTCGCCAGCCGCGCGGTCGACATGGCGCGCGCCGCACCCGCCGACAAGTTTGCCGGCCTTGCGCCTGAAGAGATGCTGCTGCGCACCGGCGTGACCGATCTCGATCTCGTCGATGCGGACGAACCCGATCCGCAAACGCTGCGGCGCTGGGCCGAAGAAGCCGAAGACGCCGCCCGTGCCGTTCCCGGCGTCACCAACAGCGAAGGCGGCAGTGCCAGCGCCGGGCGCGGCGTTGTCGCGCTCGCCACCAGCCATGGCTTCAGCGGCGCCTATGGCGCGACCAGCCACGGCCGCTCGGCCAGCGTTCTCGCAGGCACGGACAGCGGCATGCAGCGCGATTACTCCTGGCGCAGCGCGCGCCACGCGGCAGACCTGCCATCGCCCGCCGAGATCGGCCGCGAAGCGGGTGAGCGCACCGTTGCCCGCGTCAATCCCGGCCGGGTCAAGAGCGGCACCTATCCCATCGTGTTCGATCCGCGGGTCGGCAGTTCGCTGATCGGCCATCTGCTTGGCGCCATGTCGGGCTCCGCCATTGCGCGCCGCGCCAGCTTCCTGCTGGAAAAGGATGGCGCGCAGATCTTCGATACGGCGATCACCATCAGCGAAGACCCGCTGCGCCGGCGCGGTCCGCGCTCGCGCCCGTTCGATGGCGAAGGCCTGCCGACGGGGCCCCGCAACCTCGTCGAGAAGGGTCGCCTCACCGGCTGGCTGATGGATTCGGCCGCCGCGCGCCAGCTCGGCGCCGCGCCCACCGGCCACGCCTCGCGCGGGGGATCGGGCGCGCCGCATGTCACGGCGGGCAATCTCGTGCTGCAGCCGGGCTCGGTGAGCCGTACCGCACTGATGGCCGACATCGCCGACGGCATCTATGTCACCGAGCTCATCGGCCACGGCGTCAACGGTGTGACCGGCGACTACAGCCGGGGTGCTTCGGGCTTTCGCATCGTGAACGGCGAGGTCGCCGGGCCGATTGCCGAATTCACCGTCGCGGGCAATCTGATCGACATGTTTGCGCGGCTCGTCGCGGCGGACAACCTCGAAACATGGCGCGGCATCGACGTACCGACGCTGCGCATCGACGGCCTCAGCGTCGCGGGGGATTGAGGGCGCCGCAGCGCCCTCAGGCAAGCCTTACTTCGCGGCCTTGGCGCGCTCGATCGCCTCGATCGTGATGCGCTTGGCATCCTCGGCACCGCCCCACTTGCCGACGCGGACCCACTTTTCCTTTTCGAGGTCCTTGTAGTGGGTAAAGAAGTGCTCGATCTGCTGGAGCACGATCTCCGGCAGGTCGCTCTTCTCGGCCACATCGCGGTAGTAGGGGAAGGTCTTGTCGTCGGGCACGCAGACGAGCTTCTCGTCGCCGCCATGCTCGTCCTCGAGGTTGAGCACCGCGATCGGACGCACCCGCACGACCGAGCCCGGAACGAACGGCGAGCGCGCGATCACCAGCGCGTCGAGCGGGTCACCGTCGGGCGACAGCGTGTGGGGCACGAAGCCGTAATTGGCGGGATAGCGCATCGGCGTGTGCAGGATGCGATCGACGAACAGGGCGCCCGAGGCTTTGTCGAACTCGTACTTCACCGGCTCGCCGCCCACCGGCACTTCGATGACCACATTGAGCGTCTCGGGCGGATTTTCGCCGGTAGGGATCATGTCGATGCGCATGGGATGCCTTCGCTGTGCCGGTGTGGCGTGGGAAATGTGAGCGCCCTCTAGCGCCGCGTGTTGTGCGCCGCAACATGAACGTGAGGGGCCGACAGGAGCTCGCCCTTCAGATTCCGCCGATCCCGTTGATGGTGAAGGCAATCACGCCGATATTGAAAATGAAGGCCGCGAACGAATGGGCGGTAACGATCCGGCGAATCGACCGCGAGGAGATCTCCACATCGGAGGTCTGGAACGTCATGCCCAGCGTGAGCGAGAAGTAGGCGAAGTCGAGGTAGTCGGGATGCCCGCTGCCGGGAAACTCCAGTCCGCCCGCATGTTCGCCGGGAACCGCACCGGCCCGGTAGTATTCGTGGGCATAGTGCAGGGCATAGACCACGTTGGCGAAAAGCCAGGTCAGCAGCAGCGTGAGGATCAGCCGCAGCAGCGCGCCCGGCTCGCCATGCTTGGCCGCGGGCAATTCACCCGCGATGGCGGCCATGACAACCAGCGTGATCAATGTGCTGACGGCCAGCACGATAGTGCGGTTGGCATCGTTCTCTTCCGAATGCCGCCGCATCGTTGCGATGTCGCATTCGCGCAGCAGCGGGATCAGCGAGAGCAGGAAGCCCGCGGCGGCCAGATCGAAGCCGACGACGAGGGCATCGGCCAGATCGCCGAAACCGGTCATCCAGCCACGCGCGGTTGCCCCCGCAACCAGCAGAACCAGAAACAGCACGAAACGCAGCGGGGCGAAACGCTGGCCGAACCGCCGTCTGGCCCGTTCAGCGCTGGTGCCGCCGCTGCCGTCCACGCTACTTCGCGGCGGGCTTCTTGGCCGCCGGCTTTGCCGCCAGCGCGCGCGGCGCCAACAGCTTGTCGAGCCCGGTAGGCATTGTGCCCGGCGCCGCGCGTTCCAGCCACGGCCAGCGCAGCCCCTCATGGTACTGCACCTGCACCGTGCGCACGACATCATCGCGCTTCACGATCAGTTCGATCGGTGCCGAAGTGCCCTTGGCTGCCGTGATCGCAGCCTTGATCGTATCCTGATCATAGGTCTTGCCGTTCACGGAGAGGATCTGCATCCCGGTCACCAGCCCCGCCTTGAACGCTGCACTATCCCAGCGGCTGCCGGTTATCCGCCCGTCATTGTCGATGGCAAGGCCGATCGAATGGTTGAGCGAAATGAACTTCGCCGACGCCATCCGCGCCTTGTCGAAAGGATTGGGTTCTTCCTTCCATGCCAGCTTGTAGCCACCGCGCTCGATCCCGCCGAGCGGCGCAGGCTGGCCCGGGGTCTGGATCCGGGTCTTGAAGAACCCTGCCCAGTCATAGGGATAGAGCCCGTTCAGCGTCTTGACGACATCCTCCAGCTCGTAAGTCAGCACGCCCCAGTCGCCGTCCTTCATGCCGAAGAAAGCCCTGGCGAAATCGTCCATGCCCTTCTTGCCCGCCGTGCCTTCGCGCAGAATCGCCTCGGCTTCGAGCCACACCAGCGCGCCTTCGGTGTAGTATTCCTCGTTGCGCGCAAGCGATGAGAAGGGCTTGGGCTTGCGGCTCGCCATGATCGGATCATGCGTCGTATCCTCGACCGAGCGCCACTCGCGCCCCGGATACTGCGTGAAGGACCCGGCATAGTTGGCGAGCTGGCCCAGCACCTGATCCTTGCTCTGCACCCCCGAACGCGCCGCGAGGACCAGGCCCCAGAACTGCGTCTGCCCTTCATAGACCCACAGCAGGTTGTCCTGCATCGGCGCGCGGTAGTCCGGCGTCCAGAGCTTCGCCGGACGGCGATACTTGCCGTCCCACGAATGCGAGAACTCGTGCGGGATCACATTGCGGTCCCAATCGCCGGCCGCCCAGTCGACCAGCGTGCGCGGCTCGTACTGGTTCTCGCTCGAACGGTGATGCTCGAGGCCGATCCCGCCCATGCGGTCGGTCATCGCCAGCAGGAAATCGTAGTGATCGAAATGCTTGGCGCCGAACGCCAGCATCGCCTCGTCGACCATGTTGCGAAAGACCTGCAGGTTCTCCGGCGCGATCTTGAGCAGTTCGGGCTTGTCCGCCACGAGATCGAACCAGACACCCTGACCCAGATCGTGCCGCGCGGCGTAGAGCCCGGCAAAGATCGGCGAATCGACCAGCGTTTCGTAGTCGGTCACGCTCCAGGTCACCACGTTGTTGCTCGCTGTCTTGCCATCGAGCGCGGTGAAGACCTGCCAGCCCGCCGGAAAAGTGACGGTCGGCTGCACCTTGATCTGCCGCACGTAGTATCCGGCCGGATAGAGGCTCATCTTCTCCCACTGCAGATTGAGCATCTCGCGCGTCATGGTGACGCGGCCCTCGCTTTCGCGCAGCGGCGAGGTGTGGATGAACTTCGCGGTCACTTCGCCCGCGCCCGCCGGCACATCAACATGGAACGCAAAAACATCGACCGGATCGCGGGTCCAGCTCAGCAACCGTCCGCCCGCGTAGAAGCGGACATCGACGAGCTCGGCGATCGTGCCCTTGGGGCCGTGGTTGCCGGGAAGCCACTTGGGATAGAGCAGCGTCAGCTTCGACTGGCCGGCGGGCACTGGGATCGTCTCGGTCACGCGGTAGGCGCCGGTCGTGGTGTCGCTGGCATCGATCATCAGCTGGATCGTGCCCGGATAGGGCTTGTCCTCGGCGTCCGGAATCGTCTGCGCGATCGGCACCGCCATCGGCCGGGTGTTCGACGGCGGCTGGACTTGCGCCCATACCGGGCCGGCGGTGGAAAGCAGAGCTGCGGCGAAAGTCAGCAGGGCGGCGGGGCGCAAAGCGCGCGTCGAGGTCGTGATCATCGCCGCTTCATGGCGCGAACATTGCGCGACTGCAACCGGCGCCGACCTGTGGGCAGCCTGCGCCCCTTTCCCCGTCGCCACATTCCCGCTAATCGCGCGCACTGACATGAGCAGCGACAAGACCAAATCCGCCCCCGCGACCCCGCAAGCCATCCGCGGCACGCAGGACATCTTCGGCCCGGACGCCGAGGCCTTCGCCTTCGTGGTGGAGACGTTCGAGCGCGTGCGCCGGCTATACCGCTTCCGCCGTGCGGAAATGCCGGTGTTCGAAAAGACAGCCGTGTTCAGCCGCAGCCTGGGCGAGACGACCGATGTCGTTTCCAAGGAAATGTACAGCTTCGAGGATCGCAGCGGGGAATCGCTGACCTTGCGCCCCGAATTCACCGCCGGGATTGCGCGCGCCTACCTCACCAACGGCTGGCAGCAGCACGCGCCGCTGAAGCTCGCGACGCATGGGCCGCTTTTCCGCTACGAACGCCCGCAGAAGGGTCGCTATCGCCAGTTCCACCAGATCGACGCCGAAATCCTCGGCGCCGGGGAACCGCAGGCAGACGTCGAGCTGCTCGTAATGGCGGACCAGATCCTCAAGGAGCTGGGCATTGCGGAAGGCGTCACGCTCCAGCTCAACACGCTGGGCGATGCCCCGAGCCGCGAGGCGTGGCGCGCCGCGCTGATCGACTATTTCCGCGCGGTGAAGGGCGAGCTTTCCGAAGATTCGCAGGAACGCCTCGAGAAGAACCCCCTGCGCATTCTCGACAGCAAGGACCCGCGCGACAAGGTGTTCACGGCGGATGCGCCGAAGATCGACGCATTCCTCTCGCAGGAAGCGCAGGATTTCTTCGGCAAGGTCACCGCCGGGCTCGATGCCGCAGGCGTCGCCTGGACCCGCGCCCCCACCCTCGTTCGCGGCCTCGATTACTACCGCCACACCGCGTTCGAATTCGTCACCGACCGGCTGGGTGCGCAAGGCACCGTGCTCGGCGGCGGGCGCTACGACGGGCTGATCGAAGCGCTGGGCGGCCCGCACACCCCGGCGGTCGGCTGGGCCGCGGGGATCGAGCGGCTGGCGATGCTGGTGGCTGATTATGGACAGATTGTTGAAGAGCGCCTTCAAGTGGTAGTCGCAGTGGAAGACGATACGGCGTTGCAATATGCCACCCGTCTTATTGCAGCGCTGAGACGCGATGGTTTCGTGTCAGAAATGGTGGCCACAGGGTCGCCAAGGAAGCGATTCGACAAGGCAGTGAAAATGAATGCTGACTGCCTCATTGCAGTTGGCATTCAGGATGGAACAGCGGGCATGAAGATTCGGTCGAGTCCGATCTCAGAGCTGGGCGAACGTCTTCAGAAATTTGTTGAAACGTGGGGCAGATGAGGACTGAACCCCGTCACCCTGAACTTGTTTCAGGGTCCATCTCTCCGCACGCGCGGAGCGAGGGGTGGGAAACCGAGCCCCACCGCAAGGTCGCGCCACTCGGGGTTCGCGCCGTTGATCAGATTGATCTTCCACGGCCGCTTCCAGTTTTTCAGCTGCTTCTCGCGGGCAATCGCGCGCTCCATGTCGCCGAACATCTCGAAGTGGACGAGCCGGTAGACGGCGTAGCGCGAGGTGAAGCCGCGCGTGATGCCTTCCCGGTGCTGCGCCAGCCGCTGCATGAGGTTGGACGTTACGCCGATGTAGGTCGTGCCGTAGTGCCCGCTTGCAAGGATGTAGACGCAAGGTTGCTTCTCGGTCGGCATGGATCCGAGCATGCGGCACGATGGACCCTGAAACAAGTTCAGGGTGACGGGGTTTTGGGGGGCAGGCCATGACCGTCTCCGACCAACGCCTTGCCCAGATTGCATCCCGCTTCGCCGAACTCGAAGCGCGGCTGGCGTCTGGTACGCTCGAAGGCCCCGCCTTCGTGGCCGCGAGCCGCGACTACGCCGAGCTGGAGCCCGTCGCCCGCGCCGCTGCCCATGTCAGCGCGATGCGGGGTGAACTGGCGGCCCTCTCAGCCAGCGCCGATCCCGATCCCGAGATGCGCGCCCTCGCCGAGGAGGAAATCGCGCACCTGCGCACCGAGCTTCCCGAAGCCGAACGCGCCCTCGCCATCGCCATGCTGCCGCGCGACAGCGCCGACAGCCGCCCGGCCATGCTCGAAATCCGCGCCGGCACCGGAGGTGACGAGGCGGCACTGTTCGCAGCCGACCTCTTCCGCATGTACGAGCGCTTTGCCGCCGAACAGGGCTGGCGGGTCGAGATGGTCTCGGCCAATGCCAACGAGATCGGCGGCTTCAAGGAAGTTGTCGCCAATGTCGCAGGCACCGGGGTGTTTGCGCGGCTCAAGTACGAGAGCGGCGTCCACCGCGTGCAGCGCGTGCCCGTGACCGAAAGCGGCGGGCGCATCCACACCAGCGCCGCCACCGTCGCCGTGCTGCCGGAACCCGACGAAGTCGATGTCGCGATCGAGGACAAGGACCTCAAGATCGACATCTACCGCGCTTCGGGCGCGGGCGGGCAGCATGTGAACACCACCGATTCCGCCGTGCGCATCACCCACCTGCCCTCCGGAATCGTCGTCACCTGCCAGGACGAGCGCAGCCAGCACAAGAACAAGGCCAAGGCGATGCAGGTCCTGCGCGCACGGCTCTACGAGAAGATGCGCGACGAAGCGCAGGGTGCCGAGGCCGAAGCGCGCAAGGCCATGGTCGGCTCGGGCGACCGCTCGGAGCGCATCCGCACCTACAACTTCCCGCAAGGCCGGGTGACCGATCACCGCATCAACCTCACGCTGCACCGCCTGCCAGAGATTCTCGAAGGCCCCGGCCTTGGCGAACTGATCGACGCGCTGGCCGCCGAGGATCAGGTCAAGCGCCTCGCGGCCATGGATGCCTGACATCAGATCTGCACTGCGCGAGGCGGCGGAGCGGCTTTCCGCCACCAGCGACACCGCACGGCTCGATGCCGAACTGCTCATGGCGCACGCGCTCGGCGTTTCCCGCACCGAACTGTTGCTGCGGCACCTCCATTCCGGACCTCCAGCGAACTTCACGTCCATTCTGGACCGGCGGCTGAACCATGAGCCCATCGCCTATATCCTTGGCACACAACCATTCTACGGGCTCGATCTCGAAGTCAGCCCGGCTGTCCTGATCCCGCGCGGCGATAGCGAGGCCGTGGTCGAGGTCGCCCGCCTCGTCCGCGAAGGCCATCCGCCCGCGCGCGTTCTCGATCTCGGAACCGGTTCCGGAGCACTGCTGCTGGCGGCGCTTTCGCTCTGGCCCAAGGCGCAGGGGATCGGGCTGGAACGCTCGGCGGCCGCGCGCGACGTCGCCACGCGCAATGCCGCGCGCCATGGCCTTGCCGGACGGGCCGAGATCATCGACTGCGACTGGACGCAGACCGGCTGGGCCGACGGGCTGGGCCGGTTCGATCTCGTGCTGGCCAATCCACCCTATGTCGAAGCGGATGCCGAACTGGCTCCGTCGGTGCGCGATCATGAACCGGCCGAAGCGCTGTTTGCCGGACCGCTTGGGCTTGATGACTACCGCCTGCTGGTGCCCGCCGTACCCGCGCTGCTGGCCCCCGGCGGTACCGCCCTGTTCGAGATCGGGGCGACACAGGGCGAGGCTGTCGCGGCGCTGGCGCGGGACGCCGGGCTGACCGCCGCAATCCACCCGGACCTCGCCGGACGACCACGCTGCGTCGAAATGGCGTAAATTCGGCAAACATTTCGCTTGGCAAGGCGGCAGCGCGTCACTAATCAGGGCTCAGGCAGGGCGACGGATGAAGGCTTCCCGTCCCGGCTCAATCCACCATTTGCATCGATCGCCGGCAGGGCAGGCTGGCAACGCGCAGATGCTGGGAACCACGAGCATACCATATCGTGGTTGAATATGCGCGGCGGCGGGGCTTGCCCTACAGGACCCACGAGTTGCGCCACGTCGGGCCCAGGTTGAACACAAAGTTTAACGTGCTTGGGTCAAGGTTGCACAGAAACAGGAAAGTGCCTGACTTGAACAACAATCGTGGTAACAACCGCCGGCGTGGTCGCGGGAACAACAACCGCCCGCAGGGTGGCGGTCAGCAACTCAACCGCATCGATAGCCGCGCGCGGGGCAATGCTCCCCAGATGCTCGAAAAGTATCGCAAGCTGGCGCAGGACGCTCACCTCAACGGCGATCGTGTTCAGGCCGAGTACTACCTGCAGTTCGCCGATCACTACTTCCGCGTGATCGCCGACAGCCGCACCCGCGTCGACGAGCAGCGCCAGCGCCCCAACGGCGAGCGCTGGAACGAAGGCGAAGGCGAGGACGACGGCACCGACTTCTCGATGGACAACGATTTTCCGGCGTTCGACCGCCCGCAGATCCGGCGCGACGAGAACCGGGACCAGCGAGAACCGCGTGAGAATCGTGAACCTCGCGAGAATCGTGAACCTCGCGAGAACCGTGAACCGCGTGACAACCGCGAGCCGCGCGAGAACCGCGAACCCCGCGAGTACCGCGAACCGCGCGAGAACCAGCGCCCTCGTTTCGAGCCGGCAGTTGGGGCGCCGGAAGGCATGGTCCGCGCTGACGAAGGCGAGCCGATCGGCGATGTCGCCGACAACCCTTTCGTGCGCGAGAGCCGTTCGCAGCGCGGGCTGCGCCCCCGCACCGATCGCCGCCCCCGCCGCGATGCTGAAGAGGCCCCGGTCGCGGCGCTCGATCCGCTGAGCCTGCCGCCTGCCATCGGCGTGCGCGCAGCTCCCGAGCCGGTCGAAGAGGAAGCACCGGCGCCGGCACCCGCAGTCGAAACGCCCGCCGCGGAGGCACCTGCCCCCAAGCGTCGCGGGCGCCCGCGCAAGAATCCGCTGCCGGAAGCGGCGGAAGGCTGATCGCAGCGCCTGAACGGGCTTGAGCAGGGTCGCCCGCGTGGAACGGTCGGCAAGACGCTGGATGCCGCTCGCGCTGATCGGTGCGGGTGCGCTGGCGGCGACCGGCTTTCAGCCGCTTGCGCTCTGGCCCTTCACGCTCGGCGCGCTGGCCTTCCTGATCGTACGGATCGAGCTTGCCGGTTCCGCCCGCAGCGCGGCGTTGGCGGGATGGCTGTTCGGGCTCGGCCATTTCACGCTTGGCAACAACTGGATCGCGACCGCGTTCACCTATCAGGCGGCGATGCCGGCCTGGCTGGGATGGATCGCTGTCGTGCTGCTGGCGATCTACCTCGCCATCTATCCCGCGCTCGCCGCCTTCCTTGCGGCGTGGCTGGCCAGGCGCACGGGCGCCGCATTGCTTCCGGCGTTTGCGGGCTTCTGGGTCCTGACGGAATACCTGCGTGCCACCCTGTTCACCGGGTTTGCATGGAACCCGCTGGCCATGGCCGCGCTCGGCGGCTTCAACCGACCCGGGCTTGCCGCCATCGCGCCCTGGACAGGGACATACGCGCTCTCCGGCCTCATCGTGCTGCTCGCCGGTTTCTGGCTGCTTGCCTGGCGCACGGCAAAGTCGGGGCGCCTGCATGCTGCTGCCATGACGGCCGCCTTTCCCGTCGCGCTCATGCTGCTGCCCTGGCATGGCCATGGCGGCGAGGGCCGCCTCGCTTATACCCTCGTCCAGCCGAACATCGGGCAGGACACGATCAACGATCCGAGCCTCTACGAAGGCCAGTTCCAGAACATCGCGCGCCTTTCGCTGCCGCGCACGCCGGGCGCGACGCGGATCGTGCTGTGGCCCGAAGGCGGCCTGCCGGACTATCTGCGGCCCGGCTATCCGCAGTTCTTCTATAACGCGACGACCTATGCGGCGGACCCGGCGATGGCCCGTGCCCGCATCGGCAAGGTCATCGGGCCCGGCAGCCTCCTGCTGACCGGCGCGACCGATCTGATCGTCGAGCGCGGCGAGGTGTCCGCAGCCCGCAATGTCGTCACCGCGCTCGGCGCCGATGGCGCGATCCGCGGCAGCTACGCGAAGGCGCATCTGGTGCCCTATGGCGAATACCTGCCAATGCGGGCATGGCTGGCGCCGCTGGGTCTCTCGCGGCTGGTTTCGGGCAGTCTCGATTTCCTCCCCGGCCCCGGCCCACGCACGCTGGACATGGGCGTGCAGGGCAAGGCCGGGCTGCAGATCTGCTACGAGATCGTGTTCTCGGGCGAAGTGGCCGACCGCGCGCACCGGCCGGACTATATCTTCAACCCATCCAACGACGGCTGGTTTGGCGCCTGGGGCCCGCCGCAGCATCTGGCGCAGGCGCGGATGCGCGCGATCGAGGAGGGCATACCTGTCCTTCGCTCCACGACAACCGGAATCAGCGCGGTGATCGACGCCGATGGCGTGGTCCGCCAGTTCGTGCCGCGGCTCACCGCAGGGCGGCTCGACGGGCTGGTGCCGCCCGCCCACGCCAGCACTCTCTTCGCCCGGCTTGGCAACCGGCTTGCCCTTGCCTGGGCGCTGTTGCTGCTGGGTGCTGCGCTCGTGGTTGCAAGGCGGCGCAGAGGTCGCTAGGGAGGCGACATAAAGGATTCTTTATATCACATAGGAAGCCCCCATGCGCACCGACTACCTGTTCACGTCCGAAAGCGTTTCCGAAGGCCACCCCGACAAGGTCGCCGACCAGATCAGCGACGGAATCGTGGACCTGTTCCTCTCGAAGGACCCCGAGGCGCGCATCGCCTGCGAGACGCTGACGACCACGCAGCTTGTGGTGCTGGCCGGCGAAATCCGCTGCAAGGGCGTCTATGAGGATGGCGAATGGGCTCCCGGCGCGCAGGAAGAGATCGAAGCCACCGTTCGTGAGACGGTGAAGCGCATCGGCTATGAGCAGGATGGCTTCCACTGGGAGAAGTTCGAGTTCATCAATCGTCTGCACGGCCAATCGGCCCATATCGCGCAGGGCGTCGATGCCGCAGACAACAAGGACGAGGGTGCGGGCGACCAGGGCATCATGTTCGGCTATGCGACCGACGAGACGCCCGACCTCATGCCTGCGACGCTCTATTACAGCCACAAGATTCTGGAGCGCATGGCCGCCGACCGCCACTCGGGCACAGCGCCGTTCCTCGAGCCCGACGCCAAGAGCCAGGTCACGCTGCGCTACGAAGGTTCGCTCCCCGTTGCCGCGACCGCGGTCGTCGTCTCGACCCAGCATGCGCCGGGCTATGACGAAGGCGAGAAGGAAGCCGAGCTCCACGCTTATGTGAAGCGCGTGATCGCGGAAGTGATCCCGCCGGTGCTGCTGCGCGATACGAAGTACTACATCAACCCGACCGGCTCGTTCGAGATCGGCGGTCCTGACGGCGACGCCGGCCTCACCGGCCGCAAGATCATCGTCGATACCTACGGCGGCGCAGCCCCGCACGGCGGCGGCGCGTTCTCGGGCAAGGATCCGACGAAGGTTGACCGCTCGGCCGCGTATATTACCCGCTACCTTGCCAAGAACGTGGTCGCGGCAGGCCTTGCCACGCGCTGCACGATCCAGATCGCCTATGCGATCGGCGTTTCGGAGCCACTTTCGCTCTACGTCGATACGCACGAGACCGGCACTGTCGGCGACGACAAGATCGAAGCTGCGATCCTCGCGATCACCCGCCTCGGCGGCCTGACCCCGCGCGCGATCCGCACCCACCTCGGGCTCAACAAGCCGATCTACCAGCCGACCGCCGCCTATGGCCACTTCGGCCGCAAGGCGGATGGCGACTTCTTCCCGTGGGAACGCCTCGACCTCGTCGA
>NZ_JAIEPN010000091.1 GCF_019748365.1 Novosphingobium sp. | reverse complement strand
GACGTACATCTCGTGCGCGACCGGATCGGCGCGGTAGGCATCGCGGAGCATGACGAAGCGGCGTGCGAAGAATTCGTACATCTTCCGGCGGGGCGGCAGTTCGCTGGCGACCACTTCTTCCATGATCGCAACCTTGGGGCGGAACCAGTATTCCGCCACGGCTTCCAGCAGCGCCTCCCGGCTTTCGAAATAGCGCAGCACCTGCGCGGGAGAAATGCCTGCGCGGGCGGCCACTTCCTGCATGGTAAGCGCTTGCCCGCCGCGCTCTTCGATGAGCGCACAGGCAAGTACGACCAGTCGTTCCTGACCGGCTTCAATATCGGACTGCGCGCGCGGCATGTTATGATCCTGTCGCCTGAGAGGGCTATAGCGCATTTTAGGCATTGCCGGGCCGGGTTTCAATCTAGGTTCAGGCATTTGATCGAGTCCGGTTTGGTGTTGAGATGGGCAGGGAAGACTATTGCATGACGATGATGGGCAACCCGCGCCGCCACAGAGCCATCGGCGGCGCTCTTGCGCTCACAGCACTGCTCTCGGCCTGCGCCGCGCCGCGCACCGGGATCATCGTCGCGTCGGCACCGCCGCCAGCGGCGCCGGTCGAGATCGCCGTCCTCGCCTTCAACGATTTCCACGGCAATCTCGAACCCCCGCGCCAAAGCGTCGCCGTGCCCGATGGGCAGGGCGGCACTGCACAGGTCCCGGCTGGTGGTGCGGCGTGGCTGGCCAGCGCGCTCGATTCGCTGCGTGCCCGCCATCCCAACTCGCTCACCGTCGCGGCGGGTGATCTCATCAGCGCCTCGCCGCTGGCATCCTCGCTTTTCCTCGACGAACCCTCGATCGAAACGCTGAGCCGCCTCGGGCTCGACTATGCGGCGGTCGGCAATCACGAGTTCGACCGGGGCACACGGGAACTGCTGCGCATGCAGATGGGCGGCTGCGAAAAGCTCACTGTGCGCGAGCCCTGCCAGCTCGAACAATTTGCCGGGGCACGTTTCCGCTATCTGGCCGCCAGCACGCTCACGGCCGGGGGCACGGCACTTTTCCCGGCCAGCGCGATCCGCACTTTCGGCAGCGGCGAGCGCCAGGTGAAAGTCGGGGTGATCGGCCTTACGCTCAGGGGCACGCCGATGCTCGTCAATCCGGCGGGAATCGCCGAGGTGACCTTTGCCGACGAGGCGGACACGATCAATGCCGAGGTGCCCAAGCTGAAAGCCAAGGGCGCGGATGCCGTGGTCGTGCTGATCCACCAGGGCGGCAAGCAGGCGGGTGCTCCCGATCCCAATGGCTGCAACGGCTTTGCCGGCGAGATCCAGCCGATCCTTGCCCGCATGTCACCCGCTGTCGATCTGGTCGTCTCGGGCCACACCCATGCCGACTATATCTGCGAGCTGCCGACCAGTGATCCGGCGCGCAAGGTGTTGCTGACCAGCGCGGGGCTCTATGGCAAGGAACTGACCGAGATCACGCTGACGATCGATCCCGTGCAGCACCGTGTCGTGAGCCGCAGCGCACGCAACCTCATCGTGCAGTCGCAGCCGTTCACTTCGGCCAAGGGGCCGATGGCGCTCTCGTCGCTCGTTCCCGCTTATGCGCCGCGCGCGGATATCGCCGACTATATCAAGCGCTATGTCGATGCGTCAAAGGCTTATGCCACCCGCCCGGTGGGCAAGCTGTCGGGGCCGGCGGACCGGGGCGAGGCACCCGCAGGCAGCACCGGCGGGCCGCTCGCGCATCTGATCGCCGATGCGCAGCTGGCCGCGACGCGCAGCGCCGGTGCCCAGCTCGCCTTCATGAACCCCTACGGCGTCCGCGCTCCGCTGGTTCCGGCGGCAGACGGCACCGTCACGTTCGGCGATATCTATCTCGCCCAGCCCTTCGGCAACGCACTCGTCACCGAAACCCTGACCGGCGCCGAAATCAAGGCCGCGCTCGAACAGGGCTTCGATGCGAACGGTCCTGAGCAGGTCCTCGCGCCCTCGGCAGGGCTCGTCTATCGCTATGATCGCCGCCAACCGGTCGGCAGCCGGATCACGGCGATCACGCTGAACGGCAAACCGCTCGATCCCGCCGCGAGCTACCGTGTGACGCTGAACGGCTTCCTCGCGCTTGGCGGTGATGGCTTCACGGTCTTCAAGTCGGGGCGCGATCAGGTCACCGGACCGACCGATATCGAGGCGTTCGAAGCCCTGTTTCGCAGCAAGGCCGTGGTCGATGTGCCGCGTGAGGCGCGGTCTATTGACGCGGGCGGCTGATGGGCGCGGTTACCGCTTCGGTGGCCAAGGAATGAACCCCGATGTGCGGCGCACATACTCGGCATAGTCGGGACGGCGCTGGACGAGGCCCTTCTCGAGCAGCGGCTTGCCCGACCAGCGGGTGAGGGTGAACGTCAGGAACAGCGGCCCGGCCAGCGAGGCCAGCGCCACGGTGAGGCCCGCCTCGCTTGCGGCGAGCCATATGCCCCACCACACGCAGGCATCACCGAAGTAGTTGGGATGGCGGGTATAGCGCCACAGACCGGTATCGAGGACGCGGCCTTTGTTCGCCGGATCGGCACGGAAGCGAGTCAGCTGCGCATCGCCGATGGTCTCGAACGCGAAGCCGATCAGCCAGAGCGCGCCGCCTGCCATGGCCAGCGCGCCGATGCCCTCGCTTCCGGACGCCAGCACGCCCAGCTGCGCGGGCAGGCAGGTCACATAGAGCAGCACGGCCTGCACCGCGAAGACCTGCGCCGCGGCGCGGCCATACTTGCCGGCCTTGCGCGCCTTGCCCAGCATCCGGGCGTAGCGCACGTCCTCGCCATGCGCGCGCCAGCGGGTGTAAAGGTGCCAGCCGAGCCGCGCCCCCCAGATCAGCGCCATCGCCGCGATCAGGCTGGCGCGCGGGCCTTTCTCCGCCGCCTGCGCCCAGGCTGAAACCGCGAGCACTGCCATCGCCGCGCCCCACACCGCGTCGATGAAGCTCACATCGCCGATCTTCGCCGCCGTGTGCGCCAGCAGCGCCATCAGCACGGCAAGCGCGATGGCATTAACAATCAGACCTTCAAGCATTGAACATCCCTGCAAAGTCCTTGATCCCGCGCTCGGGATGCTTCGGCGTCACGCTCTGGTAGATCTCGGCCACCTGCTGCATGTCGGCCTTGTAGTCTCCGGTCGGCATGATCGCCGGGCCGAGCCCGCCCACTTTGCGGCCATAGTCCATCAGCCCGACCACCATCGGCACCCCGGCGCCCAGCGCGATATGATAGAAGCCGGTGCGCCACTGGTTGACCGCGCTGCGCGTGCCTTCCGGCGCGATGGTCAACGCGAAGCGGTCGCGCCGCGCGAATTCGGCGATCATCGCGTCGACCACGTTGTGCCGCGCCGAACGGTCGATCGAAATGCCGCCCATGTCGCGCATGAAGCCGCCCATCGGCCAGCGGAACAGGCTTTCCTTGGCCATAAAGTGCGCATCGAGCCCCAGTTCGTTCACGAGCCCGAGGAAGTACACGAAATCCCAGTTGGAGGTGTGCGGCGCGGCGATGATCACATAGCGCCCGCCCGGCGGGGGCGCACCGATCGCTTTCCAGCCCTGCAACCGGTAGAATCCCAGCAGCGCGCGTTTGACAAGGCGTGAGGACAGGCTCGCTCTCCCGCCGCCCGGGCCCGTTCCAAGCACCCCTTCGCCCATTCATCCATCCCCTTTACCTCATGGTTTAGCGGGCAGAATTTGGCTTGTCGAAGGGAACAAAGGGGAGGGCCTGCCCTTTTAGACAAGTTTGACTATTATAAGCATAGCTATTATGTGCGTAGCTATGCAGAACAATATCGCTTTCCTGACCTCGGACGTGAGCCGCCTGCTGCGCAAGCGCTTCGACGTGGTCAGCCGCCGCTTCGGCGTCACCGGCCCGCAGTGGCGCATGCTCGCCGCGCTGCGCCGCACCCCCGGCGTGAATCAGGGCGCGCTAGCGCAGTGGCTGGAAGTGGAGGCGATCACGGCCGGGCGCATGATCGACCGGTTGGAGAAATCCGGCATGGTCGAGCGCCGTGCCGATCCCAACGATCGCCGCGCCTGGCGCCTGTTCCTGACCGATGCTGCCACGCCGCTGCTCGATGAGCTGTTCGTTTGCGCCACCGATGTGTTCGAGGAAGCGCAGCAGGGCTTCACGCCCGATGAAAGCGCGCTTCTGCTTGCCCTGCTCGAGCGCGTGCGCGCCAATCTGCTCGAGGAAACCCCGCCGGAACGGGTGATCAAGGAAGGAGCGCTCGCCCATGGCTGAGGCCGATCCCTTCAAGCCCGTCGAAGTCGAAGCCAACGCCAAGGAGCGCGGCAAGGCCGTGCGCAACAAGCGGCTGCGGCTGGTTGCCATGCTGGTGGTCCCCGCGCTGATCGTGGGCGGCGCGCTGGTGTGGTGGTTCGGCAGCCCCGGTGAGGTCTCGACCGACAACGCCTATGTGAAGCAGGACATCGTCTCGATCGCGGGCGAGGTGAACGGCCTCGTCGTCGCCGTGAACGTGCGCGAAAACCAGCAGGTCAAGGCGGGCGACGTGCTCTTCCGGATCGATCCCACCAGCTACGAAGTCGCGATCCGCCAGGCCGATGCGCAGATTGCCAGCGCGCAGGCCAATATCACCGCGCTTTCCGCCGATGTTGGCGCCAATGCCGCCAATATCGCCGGCGCGCGTGACGATCTCGCCCTCGCCGAAGCACAATATGCGCGCGAGAAGGCGCTGCTCGATCGCGGCTTCAACACCCGCGCTCGCATGGACGAGGCGCAGCACGCTGTCGCCGCCGCGCGTGACAGGCTCGCCTCGGTCGCCGCCGAAGTGCAAAAGGCGCGCGCCCAGCTCGCCACCGGTGCGCAGGTGCCCGGGCAGAACCCGCAAGTCGCCGCCGCGCAGGCCACCCGTGCCAAGGCCGCGCTCGATCTCACCCGCACGGTCGTCCGCGCGCCGGTCTCGGGCCGCGTCACGCAGGTGACCCGCCTGCAGATCGGCCAGATGGTCTTCACCGGCGTGCCGATGCTCTCCATCGTGCGCGAGGGCGGGGCCCGCGTCGAGGCGAACTTCAAGGAAACCGATCTTGCCCATATGCGCCCCGGCCAGCCCGCAGAGGTCAAGCTCGATGCCTACCCCGGCCTCAAGCTCAAGGGCCATGTCGACAGCATCGGCGCGGGTACGGGCTCGGAGTTCTCGGTCCTCCCGGCGCAGAATGCCACTGGCAACTGGGTCAAGGTCACCCAGCGTGTGCCGGTGCGCATCGCCATCGATTCGTCCAGCGGTGACCGTCCGCTGATCGCCGGCCTGAGTGCGAACGTGACGGTCCATGTCGGCGACAAGTAGCGCCCAGCCGCCTGCCTGGCAGGTGAAGCACCGCCCGCTGCTGTTCACTGCGGTGATGGCGGCGATGGTCATGCAGGTGCTCGACACCACGATTGCCAACGTCGCGCTGCCGCATATGGAAGCCTCGCTTTCGGCAACGCAGGAAACGATCAGCTGGGTGCTGACAAGCTATGTGCTCGCCTCTGCCGTGGTGCTGCCATTGGGCGGCTGGCTGGTCGACCGATTCGGCATCCGCGTCGTCTTCACATTCTCGGTTGTGGCCTTCACCGGGGCCTCGATTCTGTGCGGCCTTGCGCAGAACCTCGGGCAGATGGTGGCATTCCGCGTGGTTCAGGGGATTGGCGGCGCGTTCCTTTCGCCCTTCGCGCAGACGGTGATGCTCAATGCGAGTACCACCGAGGAGCGCCCGAAGATGATGGCGCTGTTCACGCAAGGCGTCATGCTCGGGCCCATCGCCGGGCCGCTGCTCGGAGGCTACATCACCGAAAGCTATTCTTGGCGTTGGGTGTTCTTCATCAACGTGCCCATCGGGATCGCGTCCGGCCTCGTGCTCTGGTGGCTCTTGCCACGCCAGACTGCGATTCGGCGTCCGATTGATCTCACCGGTTGGCTGCTCGTCGCGCTCGCGCTCGCCTCGTTCCAGCTGATGCTCGATCGCGGCCCCTCGCAGGACTGGTTCGGCAGCGCCGAAGTGGTGACTTACGCCGTGATCTGGGCCTGCAGCGCGTGGATGGCGGTTGTCCATCTCGTCACTGCCGACAAGCCGCTGTTCCCGGGGCGCATGTTTGCAGATGCCAATTTCGTTGCCAGCCTGATCTTCATGTTCCTGATCGGCTGCGTGATGATGGCGGTGCTGGCACTGCTGCCGGGGCTTCTGCAGGGCATCTATGGCTACCCGGCGGTCGATGCCGGCTGGCTGCTCGCGCCGCGCGGGATCGGCCTGCTCGTCACGATCACGCTGCTCGGGCGTTGGATCACGAAGATGGACCCGCGCATCGCGCTCGCGATCGGTATGGGGCTTTCGGGCTGGTCGCTCTGGCTGATGTCGGGCTGGTCGCCAGACATGCCGATGGAGCCGATCTTCGTCACCGGCCTGATCCAGGGCGTGGGCATCAGCTTCACGATCATGCCGATCAATCTGATCGCCTTCGCCACCCTGCCGCCCGATCTGCGCACCGATGCCGCCGGGCTCAACAACCTGATGCGCTCGATCGGCGCCTCGATCGGCATCGCGGTGTGCACCTTCATGCTCGCACGCAACATCCAGGTGAACCACGCCGAGATGGGCGCACAGATCACACGCATGAGCGTGCCGTTCGATCTGGACCGCATCACGGCCTTTGGCGGCGTGTCTGAAGCCGGGATGCGGGTGGTCGATGGCATGGTCAACAAGCAGGCGGCGATGATCGGCTACCTCAACGACTTCTACATGATGGGCCTGCTCTGCTGGGCCTCGATCCCGGTGCTGTTCTTCGTGAAGGGCGGCAAGCCAGCGATGGGCGGAGCGCCGATGCAGGCCGCAGCGGCTGATCACTAAGCGATTGCGGGAGCCGGCCGCGAGGTCTAACGGCGATCTCATGGCGCTGATTTCCAACCCGAAGCTTGCGTGGATCCTGCGCTGCGGCTGGCAGGGCAAATGCCCGCGCTGCGGCGAGGGGCATATGTTCGCGGGCTGGCTCAAGCTGGCCAAGACCTGCGACAGCTGCGGCCTTGATTTCAGCTACGCGCAGACGGACGATGGCCCGGCCTTCTTCGCGCTGTGCCTGACCGCGCTGCCGCTGGTCTTCGTGGTGGTCTACGTGCAGGTGAAATTCGATCCGCCGTGGTGGGTCCATGCGCTAACCTCGGTGCCGGTTCTTGTTGTTGGCTGCGTCGCCTCGATGCGCCCGTTCAAGGGCTGGCTCGCCGCGTCCCAATATGTGAACCACGCGATGGAAGCGGGCACCGAAGGTCTCTGGGCAGAGCTGAACGCGCGCCAAAAGGCGGACGATCAGGCCTAAGCCTTGCGATAGTCCGCCGTAATCGCGCCGCAGGAGAGCAGGTCTTCCTCGTGGCCCACTTCCCGCCACGTTTCCTCCAGCGCCGCCGCTTCCCATGCCTGCATGGCAGGATGCGCGATTACGTGGTCGACCCAGGCCTGTCCCTTACCTACGTCGAGCCCGTACGTCCGGATGCGGTACGCGACCGGTGCATAGAACGCGTCGAGCACGGTGAAGGCCTCGCCGGCCAGCCACGGCCCGCCGAAGCGCGCAAGGCCCTCCTCGAAAATCTCGCGCACACGCGCCACATCGCGCAGCAGCGCCTCGCGCATCGGGCGGGGCTGCACGCGCACGCCGACGTTCATCGTGCAATCGTTGCGCAGCGCCGAAAAGCCGCCGTGCATTTCAGTTGTGGCACACTGCGCAAAGGCGCGGGCGGCGGGATCGGTGGGCCACACACCCTCGTGCCGATCCGAGAGATACAGCACGATGCCCAGCGAATCCCACACCGTCGTCTCGCCATCGAGCAGCACCGGCACCTGCCCGGTGGGCGAAAAGGCGCGGAACTCGTCGTAGTTCGAAGGCTTGGTGAAGGGCTCCAGCCGGTCCTCGAAGGGAATGCCCAGCGCCTTCATCAAGAGCCACGGCCGCAGCGACCAGCTCGAATAGTTCCGGTTCGCGGTGATGAGGGTATAGGCCACGAGGCTAGTCTACGTAGTGCGCGGTGGTCTTGGCGCGGACGTCATCGGCACTCACGCCCGGCGCCAGTTCGATCAGCTTGAACGGCGAGGCATGATCGGGCCGCGCAAACACGGCAAGATCGGTGATCACCATGTCGACTACGCCCTTGCCGGTCAGCGGCAGGGTGCAGGCGGGGATGAACTTGGGGCTGCCGTCCTTGGCGCAGTGCTCCATCACCACGATGATCTTCTTGACGCCCGCGACGAGGTCCATCGCGCCGCCCATGCCCTTGATCATCTTGCCGGGCACCATCCAGTTGGCGATGTCGCCGTTCTCGGCAACTTCCATCGCGCCGAGCACGGTGAGGTCGATATGCCCGCCGCGGATCATCGCAAAGCTCTGCGCGCTGTCGAAATAGGCCGAGTGCGGCAGTTCGCTGATCGTCTGCTTGCCGGCGTTGATAAGGTCGGGATCGACTTCGTTCTCGAGCGGGAAGGGCCCGATGCCGAGCATGCCGTTCTCGCTCTGCAGCGTCACCGTCATTCCCTCGGGGATATGGTTCGCCACCAAGGTCGGGATGCCGATGCCAAGGTTCACATAGTAGCCGTCCTGCAGTTCGCGCGCGGCGCGGGCGGCCATCTGGTCGCGAGTCCAGCCCGCGGTCATTCCATCATGCTTGGTCATCAGCCGACATCCGTGCTGCGAGTGGTGCGGAATTCGATCTTCTTGTCATAGGGCGAACCCACGATCAGTCGCTGGACGTAGACGCCCGGCAGGTGGATCGCATCGGGATCGAGGCTTCCGGTGGGGACGATTTCCTCCACCTCGACGACGCAGACCTTGCCGCAGGTGGCGGCCGGCACGTTGAAGTTGCGCGCGGTCTTGCGGAACACGACGTTGCCCGTCTCGTCCGCCTTCCACGCCTTCACCAGCGCCAGATCGGCGAAGATGCCCTGCTCGAGAATGTATTCCTGCCCGCCGAAGATCTTGGATTCCTTGCCCTCGGCCACCAGGGTGCCGACGCCGGTCCTGGTGTAGAAGCCCGGAATGCCCGCGCCGCCGGCGCGCATGCGTTCGGCGAGCGTGCCCTGCGGGCAGAATTCCACTTCCAGCTCGCCCGAAAGGTACTGGCGCTCGAATTCCTTGTTCTCGCCCACATAGGAGGCGATCATCTTCTTCACCTGCCGCGTGCGCAGCAGCATGCCGATGCCTTCGTTGTCGATCCCGGCGTTGTTGCTGGCAAAGGTCAGGTCCTTCACCCCCGAATCGCGCACCGCATTCAGGAGACGCTCGGGAATCCCGCAAAGGCCGAAGCCCCCGCAGGCGATCAGGAGACCATCGCGCAGCAGCCCGTCAAGGGCGCTGGCGGCATCGGGATAAAGCTTCTTGGCCACGCGAATCCGGCTCCTGTGCTGTGCAGAGCCTATCTAGCGCCAAGGGCCAGCTTGTCACCCCAGCGGCAGTCCGAGCAGGACCGAAAGATCAGCCAGCGCCTGCTCGCCGCTTGTCACCTTGATCGCGTGCATCCCCAGCTTTGCCGCGGGTTTGCAGTTCACCCCAAGGTCGTCGAGGTAGATGCAGGCGGCGGGTTCGAGCCCCAGTTTCTCGCACATCATAAGATATATGCGCGGATCGGGTTTGCGCACCCCGGCCTTGCTGCTCTCGATCACGTGCTCGAAGCGCGCGAAGATCAGTTCCAGTGCATCGCTGCGGTCCTCGCTGCGGGCGAGACCGGCGCCGCCGTGCCCGGCGGGCACGTTGTTGGTAATGCAGGCGATGCGATAACCGGCTGCCTTGAGCTGATCGAGCGCGATGACCATCGCCGGGCGAACCGCCCCTGCCAGTACGGCGAGCACTTCGCTTCCGGCCAGTTCATGGCCCTGCGCGCGGGCTTCTGCGGCAAACAGCGCGTCGAATTCCGCGGTGCCGATCTCGGCCCGTTCGAACTTCGCCCAGGCGTTATCGTCGGGATTGGTCGCGTTGACGCGGCGCACGAAGTCCTGCGGCAATCCGCGCTCGGCTTCCAGCCGGTTGAAGGCCTCGAACGGCGACGAGGTGATCACCCCGCCGAAATCGAAGATCACTGCCGCAAATGCCTGTTCCGTCACCATGTCCGCTCCCAGCCTTGTCGTGATGGCGGCATAGCGGTCGGCGCGGCGTGTGCAAGGCCGGCAAGCGGGTTGGCGATTTGACGTGGATCATTGGGCATTGGTCCGGAACGGGTCTATCCCGGTTCCAGCAACCACACCCAAGGAGGAACCCATGCGTTCGATTCTCTGCCCAGCGGACAATGCCGATACGCTCGACGACCGGGTTGAAACCGCGCTCGCGCTGGCGCGGGCCATGCGCGGCCATGTCTCGTTCCAGATCGCCACGCCGTTTGCCCAGATGGCGCTGTGGGAACCCTTCGGCGGCGCGGCGATGTCGGCCGAGGTGATCAATGAAGTGCGCGCGGCCGACGAACAGCTCGCCACCGATCTCGACAAGCGGCTCGCCAACGAGGACGTGCCCTTCGATGTCGTGCTGACCGATCAGGGCCGCGTCGAAGGCGTGGCGGCGGCGGCACGTTTCACCGATTGCATTGTCGCCAGCCTCGATGATCCGGCGCTGGAGGAAGTGGCGCTGGGCTCGCGCTGCCCGGTGCTCGCCTTGCCGCGCGGGGTGCCGCTGGTGGTGTTCGACAAGCCGGTGCTTCTGGCGTGGGACGGCGGACACGAAGCCGCCGCCGCGATGCGCGCGGCGCTGCCGCTGCTCGCCTTGTCCAGCGCGGTCCACATCCTCATGGTGCGCGAGAAGGAAGACAGCTTCCCCGCGCGCGATGCGGCCTGCTACCTCTCGCGTCACGATATCCATGCCGAAGTGCATGAAGTGGCGAAGCACGGGGCGATCGGCACGATGATTGCCGACAAGGCGCATGAACTTGGTGCGGGGCTCATCGTGATGGGACTGTTCGGCAAGAGCCGGCTGCGCGAATTGCTGCTCGGCGGGGTCTCGCGCGCGCTGCTCGATACGTCGATGGTGCCGCTGCTGCTGGCGCATTGAGGCCCGTTACCTTCCCCTTGGGGCATGTTGCGACGCAGCGAGAGCGCTATCCGATTTTGGCATCGGCGCGATGCCAAGGAGTCATAGTGCTGTAATGACGATGGAAATCGGCGGCCTCCGGGCGATTGTTGTGAGGGGATTGCAAAAAGTGCAACCATTATGGTCCATTTCGCACTTGCGAAGAAAGTGGGATAGTTGCATATGAAAGCTGCCTTTCAGGCATCCTCTCCCAAAACTTTCAGGCCCGGTTGGCAACGACCGGGCCTTTTTTCTGTCAGCGTTATCAATGCGGCGGGAGAGCGGAGAAGTCCGGAAAGCCGCCGCAGTGCTTGACTGCGAGGGCATCGCAGCGTATCGGCGCGCTCCTGATTCCGGGCCGCGTTTCGCGCAGGCTGCGGTCAAACCGATTCGAACGAAAAGAGCAAACCGATGAAGCGCACTTTCCAGCCCAGCAACCTCGTGCGTGCCCGCCGCCACGGCTTCCGCGCCCGCATGGCCACTGTCGGTGGCCGCAAGGTGCTCCGCGCCCGCCGCGCCCGCGGCCGCAAGAAGCTCTCGGCCTGATCGCCGAGGGCCCGGCTGCCCCTGCGATGGGGGGCAAGCTGGAAACCATTGCGAAGCGCGTCGATTTCCTCGCCGCGAACAACGGAATCCGGGTCGCAAGGCCCGGTTTCGTGCTTTTGGTGAACCCGCTGGCGCGCCCGGATGGCCTGCTGCGCTTCGGAGTCACCGTCACCAAGCGCATCGGCAACGCAGTCGCCCGCAACCGCATGAAGCGCCGCCTGCGCGCGCTCGCGCGGGAAGTGCTGCCCGCGCAAGGAATCGCCGGCGCAGACCACGTGCTGATCGGGCGCGAGAACGGGATTGAGCGCGATTTTGCGCTGCTGCGCCAGGAACTCGAAGCCGCGCTTTCCCGCGTGGCGGCGGGCAAGGGCGATCCGCCCCGCAGGCCCGGCAGCAAGGGCAAGCCGAAAGGACGGGGCAAGTGATCCGACGTCTGCTGATCGCACTGGTCCGCCTCTGGCAAATCGGCCCTTCGGCGGTCCTCCCGCCCTCGTGCCGCTACAGCCCTTCGTGTTCGCAATATGCGATCGAGGCGCTCGGCAAACACGGTGCGATTAAGGGTGGTTGGCTGACGGTGAAGCGGCTATTGCGCTGCCATCCTTGGGGTGGCCACGGCTATGATCCTGTTCCCTAGGGCCGGTGCCGTGACAGCATATCCGGCAGACACGACTTTTCGACGCGAGGCAGAGTGGAAAATCAGCGCAACGTAATCCTGGCGATGGTGCTCATGGCCATCATGCTGGTCGGCTGGGATCTTGGCATGCGGTACTATTACCCGCAGCCTGCCAAGCCTGTCGCGGGTGCCCCTGCCGCCGCTGGTGCAGCCGCACCCGGTGCTCCCGCGCCCGCGCTCAAGCCGACCCGTGAAGGCGGCCTGCAGGCGCCGGGTGACGTCGCGCTGGAAAAGCAGGATCTGGCCCAGGCGCTTGCCGCCGGTCACCGCATTCCCGTCGATGCACCCGGGCTCAAGGGTTCGATCAACCTCCTCGGCGGCCTCGTCGATGATCTGACGCTTGTCCGCCACCGCGAAACGCTCGACAAGAACAGCGCGCCGGTGCGCCTGTTCTCGCCCGCCGGCACGCCTGCGCAGCACTATGCGCAAGTCGGCTGGATCGGCCAGAACGGCGTCGCCGCGCCCGGACCCGATACGTTGTGGCAGGCCGAAGGCGCAAAGCTGACGCCCGCCACGCCCGTCACGCTGAAATGGACCAACCCCACCGGACAGACTTTCGCGATCCGCTATGCGATCGATTCCGATTACATGATCACCGTCACGCAGTCGGTCAGCAACGCTGGCGGAGCGCCCGTTGCGGTCAAGCCCTTTGCCCTCGTCAACCGCACCGACCGCACCGCCAGCCTCGATACTTGGAACGTCCACTCGGGCCCGATCGCGGCGTTCGATGGCGCGGTGACGTTCGACAACAACTATTCCGACGTGAAGACCGCCGGCACCGTCAGCCCTGCAGGTTCGGCCAACTGGATCGGCTTTACCGATATCTACTGGCTCTCGGCGCTGATCCCCGACACCGCGAACGGCGCTGCCCAGCCCAAGGGCGATTTCCGCAACGTTGGCGGCGATATCTTCCGGGCCGATCTGATCTACCCTGTCGCGACCATCGCCCCGGGGCAGACCGCCGCGCAGACGGTGCGCCTCTTCGCCGGTGCCAAGGAAAACAACGTCCTTGAAGCCTACGAGAAGCAGGGGGCCACCAACCTCTCGCTCTCGATCGACTGGGGCTGGTTCCGTTGGTTCGAGAAGCCGATCTTCTGGCTGCTCGATGCGCTGTTCCGCGCGGTGCACAACTTCGGCCTTGCGATCATCCTGCTCACCGTGATCGTGCGCGGCATCATGTTCCCGGTCGCGCAGCGCCAGTTCGCCTCGATGGCGGCGATGCGCGCGATCCAGCCCAAGCTCAAGGTCATCCAGGAACGCTTCAAGGACGACAAGCAGAAGCAGCAGCAGGAAATCATGGCGCTCTACAAGGCGGAAGGCGTCAATCCGCTCGCCGGCTGCCTGCCGATCTTCCTGCAGATCCCGGTGTTCTTCGCGCTCTACAAGGTGCTCGTGCTCACCATCGAGATGCGCCACCAGCCCTTCTACTTGTGGATCAAGGATCTCTCGGCGCCCGATCCGCTGCACGTGCTCAACCTGTTCGGCCTGCTGCCGTTCACCCCGCCCGCCTTCCTCGCTATCGGCGTGCTGGCGATTCTGCTCGGCATCACGATGTGGGCGCAGTTCAAGCTGCAGCCCGCGGCGATGGACCCGGCGCAGCAGCAGGTCATGGCGCTGATGCCGTGGATGATGATGTTCGTGATGGCCCCCTTCGCGGCGGGCCTGCTGATCTACTGGATCACCTCGAACCTGCTCACCATCGCGCAGCAGAAGTACCTCTACAGCAAGCATCCCCAGCTGAAGGCGCAGGCGGACAAGGACCAGCTTGATATCGACCGCGTCGCCGCGCGCGAGCAGAAGACCACTCCGCGCAAGCCGAAGACGCGATGACCGGATTGACCGAAGCGGAAGCCGCGGCGCGCGCCGCGTTTGAGGAGCGCGCGCGGCGTCTGTTTGCCGGGCCCATCACGTTCCTCAAGTCCGCGCCCGCGCTGAAGTTCCTGCCTGATCCTGCCGTGCCCGAGATCGCATTCTCGGGCCGCTCGAATGTTGGCAAGTCCTCGCTGCTCAACGCGCTCACCGGGCGCAATTCGCTGGCGCGCACTTCGGTCACGCCGGGGCGCACGCAGGAACTCAATTTCTTCGATGTGGGCGAGCCGATCCAGATGCGGCTGGTCGATATGCCAGGATACGGCTTCGCCAAGGCGCCGCCCAGCGTCACCGAGCAGTGGAAGCGGCTCGTGCGCGATTTCCTGCGCGGCCGCGTCGTGCTCAAGCGCACGCTGCTGCTCGTTGATGCGCGCCACGGCATCAAGCCGGTCGACGAGGACATGATGCGGATGCTCGACGAGGCGGCTGTCGGTTACCGCGTCGTCCTCACCAAGGCGGACAAGATCAATGCCAGCGAACTCGCCGCCACTGTCGCGGCAACCGAGGCCGCCGCGCGCAAGCGGACGGCCGCGTTCCCGCAGATCCATGTCACCTCGTCCGAACTCAAGATGGGCATCCCCGAACTGCGCGCCGCGATCCTCGAGGACGCTGCGATCTAGGCCGCGCGCGAGGCCTGCCGCTCCAGCAGCAGATCAAGCGCCACCGGCCGCTCGATGAAATAGCCCTGAGCATAGTGGAAGCCGGCCAGCGTCGCTTCCATCAGCTGCATTTCGGTCTCGATCCCCTCGAACACGCATTCCAGCCGCAGCGAGCGCGTGAGATCGAAGATCGCGCGCACCAGTCGCCGGCCTTCGCCATCGTCGAGCCGCACCGCGAAGCTGCGGTCGATCTTGATGATATCGATCGGCAGCATGTGCAGCGTGCTGAGGCTCGAATAGCCCGTCCCGAAATCGTCGAGTGCAATCTTGGCCCCACAGGCGCGCAGCTGTTCGAGCGCGGAGCGCGCTGCGCCGAAATCGCCGATCAGCGAAGTCTCGGTAATCTCGAACACCAGCCGCTCTGCATCGATCCCGCTCCGCGCGATCCGCTCGATCAGCGCGGCCACCGTGCCCGGATCGGCAATATCGGTTGGCGCAAGATTGAACGAAAGGCGCTGCTCGTGCGGCAGACGGGTGAAGTCTGCCAGCACCCGCTCGAACGCAGCAAGCGTGACCGTGCGCGCCATGCCAAGCCGCTCGGCGGTGGCAAACAGCTGCTCGGCCGGCACCGCGCCGATGGCCGGCGATTCCCAGCGTGCCAGCGCTTCCACCCCGACCATCGCCAACGAACGCGTGCGCACGATCGGCTGATAGACCATCGCCAGCTCGCGCTTCAGATCCGCGCTCTGCAAGGCCGCTTCCAGCGCCTGCTCGGAGCGGATCATCCGCTCCAGATCGCACGAAAAACGCACGATTCCGCCGCGCCGCGCCCTCTTCGCGTGATAAAGCGCAAAGTCCGCGCGGTCGAACAGGTCGTGCGCCGAAGTGCCCGCTTCCGGCCACGCTGCAAGGCCCACCGAGCAACCGACCGAGACCACAATGTCGCCCAGCGGCACCGGTTCCTGCACCCGCTCGCACAGCCAGGTGCCCATGGTTTCGGCTGCTTCCATCGAGTCTTCGATGATGATCCCGAACTCGTCGCCGCCAAGCCTTGCGATCACCGCATCGGGCCCTGTCGCGCTGCGCAGCCTCTCGCCGATCACCTGCAGCAGCCGGTCACCCTGCGCGTGGCCGTGGACATCGTTGATCGGCTTGAACCGGTCGAGATCGATCACCCCGATCGCAAAGGGCGGCGCGGGCTCTCCGCGCGCCAGCAGCGCATCGAGCCGGGCGAAGAAGTAGCGGCGATTGGGCAAGCCGGTCAGCGGATCGGAGTGCGCGAGGCGCGCGTTTTCCTCTGCCAGGCGCTGGGCCTGAACCCGCTCGCGATGCAGCGCGGCCTGCGAATCCTCAAGCGCCGTGAACGACCCGTAGGAATCGCGCAGCACCTTGAGCACCACCACGCTCACCATCAGGATATTCACCGCCATCGATGCCATCGTCACCGTCCCGCGGGCTAGACAGTAGGTGAGGAATATGCCCAGCACGACAAGGCAGACGAGGTGCGCTGCGCGGGGCAGATAGCTCAGGCAGAAGATGCAGCCCATCACGGTGATCGCCACGAACACGGTAACGTGGCCATGTTCATCGCCATGGCCGAACTGGTCTAGCGCCAGCGCCCATGTCACGAAGAGCAGCGAGAGCGCCGCCGCCATGATCTCGGTGCGCCGCAGCAGGCTCAGCGCAAGCTCCTTGCTGATCGCATTCTCATCGATCGGGCGCATCCATTGCAGCACCCGGATGATGCACGCGATGATCAGCCCGCCCGGCAGCCACAGCGTCAGCGATGGCGGCGCGATGCCCTCATGCGTGTAGGCCAGCGCCGCCGCGTTCATTGTGAGGATGAGGTACATTGGCGGCAGCTGCTTGCGCAGGCGCAGGAACTGCACGACGGGCAAGGGGCGTTGGCCGGAACCCCGCTCGGGAGATCCGTCTGCCGCCACAAAGGGCGGAGCAGCCACGTCAGCCTTCGATGCCATGCGGCTGTATCGCGCGAACCCCCTTGTCGCCCGGTTGCGCCGCCTATCCGCGCGACACCGGCAGGCTTGTACCCAAAAAACTAACCTTGCCCGCCGCCTCGACAGCGCAGCACGGAAGGGTTAGGCCTGCCCGCGCATGAAACTCGTCATCGGCAATCGTTCCTATTCCAGCTGGTCCTTGCGTGGTTGGCTCGCGGCTCGCCAATCCGGCCTTGCGTTCGAAACGCAGGTGATCCCGCTCTATGGCGATGGCTGGGATGAGGCCAAGGGTGCGATTCCCGAGCTTGCCCCTGCGGCCGGCAAAGTGCCGGTGCTGTGGGACGGCGAAAGCGTGGTGTGGGACAGCCTCGCGATCCTTGAATATCTGGCCGATAAAGTGGGGCGCGATCGCTATTGGCCCAAGGCCGATGATGCCCGCGCCATGGCCCGCGCGATGGTGGCGGAAATGCATTCGGGTTTCGCCGCGCTGCGCAGCGAGCTGCCGATGAACTTGCGCATCGATCCCTTTGAAAAGCCGCTGAGCGGTGCCGTGCGCGCCGATGCCACCCGCATCCTCACCCTCTGGGCCCAGGCGCGTGCCCGCTTCGGCAAGGGCGGCCCGTTTCTCTTTGGCACCTTTGGTGCGGCAGACATCTTCTTTGCGCCGGTTGTCGTTCGCTTCCGCCAGTATGGCGTGCCCGTGCCCGGCTTTGCCGCCGCCTATATGGACGCGATCTGGGAGCACGAATGGCTCGAAGCCTGGCGTGCTGCTGCCGCTCAGGAGCTTTGGACTATCCCCAAGTTCGATGTAGCGGCCGAAATCTAATCCTTCGCCGGACGCCACAGCGGCCCGACCGCCGTCAGCAGCACGATCACGTTGATTGCCGCATTGGCGGCATTGCCCGATGCGATCGAGCCCGCGCTATCGAGGCAGAACCATGCGAGCAGGCCCGTCACCACCGTCCGCCGCACTGCTTCGGGCGCGGCATCGTGGACCCATTGCGCAAGACACCAGATCGTCACGCCCCAGCCCAGCAGGAAGCCGCCGGTCAGCGCGGAGAGAAACCGCGTGTCGGGCGCGGCGTAGGTCACGCTGCCGTCCACCGGCCAGCTCAGCAGATCAAGCGTGAAGCGCGCGGGCTCGGCCGTGGCCAGCATCGTGCCGAGGAAAAACACCGGCCCGAACGAGCCCACGATCACCGCGGCCACTTTCAGCCAGAGCTTGTGAAACGCGCGTGATTGCATGTCGGCAGGCCTCCGCTACCCGGATGTGATCTCACATCACATGCCATCTGCGCGCTCGGCAATTACGTCGCAGATCATTCAAGGCGTTCGCGCCGAGCCGTAGGGCGTGCCGTCCTTGTGAAAGTAGCCGTCCGCGTTGAACTGCATGTCGATGTCCGAGTAGATTCCGCCCCCGGTCCGATCCCCTGCGCTGGCGACGATGAACACACAATCTGCATTCGATAGATTGCGCAGATGGTGGCCGTTCGCTTCTCCGGCCGGAAAGCTGGCACAGTCTCCCGCGCGCAGAATGTGGGTGCCATGGTCATCGAAAAGATGCGCTTCGCCGGATAACATCACGACGAACTCGTCCTCGCTGGCATGCCAATGCCGATGGGATGACCACGCCCCGGGTCTCAGCACGACATGGCTTACCGAGAGGTGCCCGAACCCGCTGGCCTGCCCGAGCCGCCTGTACCACCGTCCTTCGACTTCTGCGTCAAAGGGCGCAGGATATCCGGTCCGGTTGGTCTCGGGGATTGCGGCGAGATCAAGTTTGGGCATTTCGGGTCCTTCCTTCACGCCAGGCACTCGTCTATCGCGGGACCATGCCGCCTGCCAATGATGTCCTTGCCCGCACCGCCGCGCTGATCGAGGCGCCCAGCATCACGCCCGCCACCGGCGCGGTGTTCGATTGTCTCGAAGCCATGCTCGCCCCCATGGGCTTTGCGGTGCACCGCTTTCTTGCGGGCGAGCCGCCTGAAGGTCCGGTCGAAAATCTCTTCGCGATCCGGCAGGGCCCGGCGGGTTCGCGCCACTTTGCCTTTGCCGGCCACCTCGATGTCGTCCCTCCGGGCGAGGGCTGGTCGAGCGGGCCGTTCACCGCAGACTTGCGCGAAGTGCCCGGCGGCCGGATGCTCTATGGGCGCGGCGCGGTCGACATGAAGGGCGCGATTGCCGCGATGGTCTGCGCTGTCGAGCAGATTCCCGCCGAGGCCGGCACGATCAGCTTCATTATCACCGGCGACGAGGAAGGCCCCGCCAAGCACGGCACCGTCCCGCTCATCGCCCACATGCGCGAAGTCGGCGCGATCCCCGATTTCTGCCTTGTGGGTGAGCCGACATCGGTCCACCGGCTGGGCGATATGGTGAAGATCGGCCGCCGCGGTTCGGTCAACGTCTGGCTCACCGCCAAGGGGGCGCAGGGCCATGTCGCCTATCCGCATCTGGCGGACAACCCGATCCCGCGCCTCGTCGCCCTGCTGGCCGAGCTCGACGCGCTGGTGCTCGATGAAGGAAGCGACTGGTTCCAACCTTCCAACCTCGAGATCACCGATCTCGAGGTCGGCAACCGCGCCACCAACGTGATCCCGGCGGAGGCCCGCGCGCGGCTTTCGATCCGCTACAACGATCACCACACCGGGCAAGCACTGGTCGACCGTGTGACGGAAATCGCCGCGAAGCACCGCACCGAAGTCCGCGCCACGCTCCATGGCGAGGCGTTCATCACGCTACCGGGTGCGCAATCGGCGCTGGTTTCGGCGGCAGTCGAGGCGGAGACGGGGCTGGTGCCCGAACTTTCGACCACCGGCGGCACCTCCGACGCCCGCTTCCTGCGCGCGCTGTGTCCGGTGATCGAGTTCGGCCTCACCAACGCAACGATGCACAAGACCGACGAGGCGGTGGCGGTGGAGGACCTCGAAGTCCTCGTACGCATTTACCGGCGGATCGCCGTCAGCGCGCTTTCCTGAGCACGATATAGACCGCGCCGTCGCCGCCATGGCGCGGCTGCGCTGGGCGGACCGAGGCGATGCGCCCGGCATGGGGGCTTGCGGCCAGCCAGTCGAGCAGCTTGGCGCGGATGGCGCCGCGCTTTTCGCCGCGCAGATCGTTTTCCGGCACCGGCCGGTGTTTGCCCGCGATCAGCAGAATCACCCGCGCGCCCATCGCCAGCGCCTGCGCGATTCCGCCATTGAGCCTCTCATGCGCCATGGCGAGGGTCAGGCCGTGCAGGTCGATGGTCACATCAGGCTGGAGCGGCCCGCGCGTCAACTTGCGGTCCCAGCTGGAATCGAGCCCGCCCGCGGTCAGCGGACGCACCGGCGTTGCCACCGGAGCGGGTTCGGGGCGGGGCGGCGGGACGCGACCCTTCACGCGCTTTGGTGGAGGCGAGGGCGTCTCGACAGGCCCATCCCCGGCCCCTTCCGCAGGCGGGAGGGGAGCAGGTGCTGCCTTCTTCGGATGGAGCGGTGTGACGGTGGCCGCCACCTTCCGCCACAGCGCGGCTTCGTCCGGGCTCAGCCCGCGTGGCGGCGCTCTCACATTCCGCCCGATCCGGGGCCGTTCAGGCGGGCGAGCGTGCCCTTGGGCAGCAGTATCAGCGCCTGCCCCTGCGCGCGCATCCCGCCGGCGATCGTGCGCGCCTCGGCGCCCGCGCCCCAGAAGCTGTCGAACCGGTTGGGCCCCTTGATTGCGCCGCCGGTATCCTGCGCCACCCAGAGTCCGCTGATGCCGCCCGCGCCGTTCAGCCAGACAGGTGCGCCGAGCGGCACGAAGGCCGGGTCTGCCGCCAGCGTCGTGCGCGGCATGATCGGCACGTTCAGCGCGCCCACCGTGTCCGGCCCGGTGCGCTCGCGGAAGAACACATAGCTCTGGTTCTGCCGCATCAGCGCTGCGCCTTCTGCGGGATGCTCGCGGATATAGCGCAGGATGCCCTGCATCGATCCGGGATACTGGCCCGGCCCGGTGCCGATCAGCCCCTGCGCGCGCATCACGCTGCCGATTCCGGTATAGGGAAAACCGTTCTGCCCCGCGAAGCCGAGCCGCATGACGGTGCCATCGGGCGCGCGCAGACGGCCCGAGCCTTGCACTTGCAGGAAGAACAGTTCCGCCCGGTCTGCAACCCAACCGATTTCCAGCCCCCGTCCCGCCAAGGCGCCGTTCTCGATGGCGGTGCGGTCGAAATAGGGCACGAAGCGCCCGGTCTCGTCATAGCGGCCGAGCGGCTGGCTGCCGTCAGGCTGCGCCGGCGCATCGCCCGGCCGGGCGCGGACGAGATCGGGGGGCAGGGCATAGACCGGAATGTCGAAGCCCGGCTGGCGCACACGCACCCCGGCGATCTCCGGCTCGTAGTAGCCCGTTACCAGCGCTTCGCCGCGCGCCACGGTCGCCGTTTCGAAGTAGCGGGTGAAGAAGCCCCGCGCGTCCTCGGGGGGCCAGCCTGCTGCGGCGGCGCAGGCCGGGGCCCAGTCTTCAGGCCGGGTCAGGCCGCTTGTATCGGTGCGCTTGGTGAGGCGCGGGCAACTTGTGGCAAACGCGGCCAGCGCTGCGCGCGCATTGCTGTCGGTAAAGCCAAGCCCGGCCGGTGTAGGCCCAAGGCGCGTGCCGACCAGCGCGGCATTCGGCGCTCTGGGCGGAACTGGCGGAACCGGCGCGCCCTGCGGGATCAGCGGAATGCAGCCGGAGAGGAGCGCGGGCGCGAGAATGGCAAGCCAGGCCAGCTTGCCGGCCCGTCCTGCCCCCCGGAACGCCACGAAAATCAGCCCTCGTCGGTCTCGTCGACCATCCAGTCCGGATCGCGCGAGGTGAGATCGCGCGAGAAAGTCCAGACGTCGCGGGTCTCGATCGCATCATCCAGCGAACCCGCCACGACCGCGCCGTTCGCATCACGCGTGACCGAGGCCACATCGGCGACGAAGCTGACGGTGATGCGTGCCCGCGGCGCAGCGTAGCTCGCATTGACAATGCGCGCTTCCTCGATGCGGATCAGCTTGGCGGTGATTGCCTCGCCCGCGGCGCTGCGGGCGTCGATCGCTTCGGCAAAGCCGGCATAGACGTCGCTGTCGCACAGCTGAGAAAGTTCTTCCTTGTCGCCGCGCCAGAAGGCTTCGAGCACCATGCTGTAGGCACCGCGCGCACCGGCGAGGAACTGGCCGACATCGAAGCGGCGTTCCGCTGCGACAATCGCCCGGATGCCGGCTTCGGCGCGGGAATCAAGCTGGCTGTCCTGCGGCAGCGGCAGCGTGCGCGGCGCGCCGGTGCTCTTTTCCGGCAGACGCGGCGTCAGGTTGCGCGGCGCGCTGGCCGGATCGGGCTGCTCCACGCGGCGGCGCAGCGGCTCGTCGTTCTGCTCGGGCCGGCGGCCCAGAACGGCATAGAGTCGCAGGCCCAGGAATGCTGCGATCATCGCGAGAATCACAATTTCAACAATCACAAGGCCACATCCTGCTTGATCAGGGCGGTGGCCGGGCCTGCGGGTCCCGGTCGCCGCCAACACTTCATCGTGCCCTATGTGGTTACGAAATACAAATGAACAACGCGTGGACGGCACCCCGAATAGCTTCCTGAGGCGGTTTTTTGCCTGCCTCTAGGGGCACGTTGTCGCAACCGGCGCTCCGCGCTCCGCCGCGCAAGTGCGATTGCCCCGCTCTCCGGCAGATGCTAGGCGGCGCGCCAACCTGTTTCGCACCGTTCCATTCCATTCGCATGAAAGTACGATCATGGCCGAAGAAGGCGATATCATCACCCCGCTCGATCTCGATGCGTCCAGCCCGGCTCCCAATGGCGAGGACACCAGCCCCGCGATCGGCCTGATCTCCCAGTATATCAAGGATCTCTCGGTCGAGAATCCGAACGCGCCGGAAAGCTATCAGTGGACTGATGCCCCTGAAGTCTCGATCGATTTCAACATCGGCGCGCGGCCGCTCGGCCCCGATGTGCATGAGATCGAAATGAAGATCACCGGCACCTCGAAGACGGCGCAGGGCACGATGTATGTCGTGGAACTGCTCTACGGCGCGCTGATCGGCATGCGCAACGTGACCGAAGAGCAGGCCCACCCGTTCCTTTTCGCCGAAGGCCCGCGCCTCGTGTTCCCCTTCGCCCGACGCATCATCGCCGATGCCGTGCGCGATGCGGGCTACCCGCCGCTGCTGCTCGAACCGATCGATTTCAACGGTCTCTACCTGCAGCAGTTGCAAGCCCGCCAGGCCGAGGAACTGGCCGCCGGCACCGCCGGTCAGGCCTGATCCGGCCGGTTTCATGGCCCTTCCAGCCATGAAGCAGCAGCCATGAACCTCCTCAAGGCAACCGGTACGATCGGCGGGCTCACGCTTGCCAGCCGCGTGCTGGGCCTCGTTCGCGACAGCCTGTTCGCCCGCTATGTGGGCGCAGGCTTCGCGTCCGACGCGTTCCTTGTCGCCTTCCGCCTGCCCAACATGTTTCGCGCCCTCTTTGCCGAGGGCGCCTTCGCTTCGGCCTTCATCCCGATGTTCAACCGGAAGGTGGGTGATCCGGAAGGGCAGGGCCTGCCCGATGGTCTGGACTTTGCCGAGCGGGCGCTGGCCGTGCTGCTGCCGGTGCTGATCGTGATGACCGCGCTGCTCGAAATCTTTGCCTGGCCGGTCACGTTCGTGCTCTCGGGCCAGTTCAACGGGGTCAGCCCCGATCAGTTCGCCTTCGCTGTCGCGCTGTCGCGCATGACGATCCCCTATCTCATGCTGATCAGCCTCGTCTCGTTGTGCGGAGGCATCCTGAATTCGCTGCACAAGTTCTGGGTCAATGCGGCGGCGCCGATCCTGCTCAACCTCACGCTGATCGCCGCGCTCCTGCTGTTCCACTCGGCTGATCCGATGATCACCGCGCGCAATCAGGCCATCGGTGTTTCGGTTTCGGGCGCGTTCCAGCTGATCTGGCTGGTCTGGGCCTGTCGCCGCGCCGGGGTGAGCCTCAAGCTGCGCCTGCCGCGCCTCGATGCCGATGTGAAGCGGCTGATGGCGCTGATCTGGCCAGCCGCCGCCGGGGCCGGTGCGGTGCAGATCAACCTCGTCATTTCCACCGCGCTGGCCGCCTCGCTCCTCGCGCATGGTTCGGTGACCTACATCTACATGGCGGACCGGCTCAACCAGCTGCCGCTTGGCCTCATCGGTATCGGGCTTGGCACCGTGCTGCTCCCCACGATCTCGCGCCAGCTTGGCGGCGGGGACGAGGCGGGCGCGATGGAAACGCAGAACCGCGGGCTCGAACTCGCGCTGCTGCTCACGCTCCCCGCCACCGTCGCGCTGGTGCTGTGCGGTGAGCCGATTGCCGCGGCGCTGTTCGGCTATGGCCGCTTCACGCCGGATGACGCGCATTTCACAGCGCAGGCGCTCGCCGCCTTCTCGATCGGCCTGCCCAGCTACATCCTCGTGAAAGTGCTGACGCCGGGCTACTATGCGCGGCAGGATACGGTCACCCCGGTGCGCTACGCCACGATCTCGATGGGCGTGAACCTCGCGCTCAATCTGTTGCTGATCGTGCCGCTGCAGCACATGGGACCGCCGCTCGCCACCGCGATTGCCTCCACTGTCAACGTGGTGATGCTCTACCGCACCCTCGTGGCGCGCGGGCAGTTCACCACCGATGCGCGCCTCCGCCGCCGTGTGCCGCGCCTCGCCCTCGCCGCGCTCGCGATGGGCGCGGTGCTCTGGGCGGGGCAGGGCCTGCTGATGCCCTATGTCCACGGTACGTGGTTCGTGCGCTTCCTCACGCTTACCGTGCTGGTTTCGGCGGGCGGCCTCGTCTATGGGCTCAGCGCCATCGTGCTCGGCGCGTTTTCCAAGGCCGATCTGCAACTTCTCCTGCGCCGCAAGCGCGCCCCATCAGAGTGACTCAACCCATGCGTATCGTCTCGGGCATCCAGCCCACCGGCAATCTCCACCTCGGCAACTATCTGGGCGCGATCCGGAACTGGGTGGCGATGCAGGACGAATGGACCGCGAAGGGCGGCGAGTGCCTCTATTTCCTCGCCGATCTTCACGCGATCTCGATGCCGCACGATCCCGCCGCGCTCACGGCGGGCACGCGCGAGATGGTCGCCGCGCTGGTTGCTTGCGGGATCGATCCCAAGCGCTCGATCGTGTTCAACCAGACGCAAGTCCCCGCCCATGCCGAGCTGCAATGGCTGCTCACCGGCACCGCGCGGATGGGCTGGCTCAACCGGATGACGCAGTGGAAGGACAAGGCGGGCAAGAACCGTGAAGGCGCCAGCGTTGCCCTGTTCACCTATCCGGTTCTGCAGGCCGCCGACGTGCTGCTCTATCAGGCGACTCACGTTCCGGTGGGCGAGGACCAGAAGCAGCACCTCGAGCTTGCCCGCGATATCGCGCAGAAGTTCAACAACGATTTCGCTGCGGAGGCCGATCCGATCTTCACGCTGCCCGAGCCGATCATCCCGCCCGAAGCCGCGCGGATCATGAGCCTGCGCGATGGATCGGCAAAGATGTCGAAGTCCGATCCTTCGGACATGAGCCGCATCAACCTGACCGACGATGCCGATGCGATCATGCAGAAGGTGCGCAAGGCCAGGACCGATCCCGAGCCGCTGCCGGGCGAGATGGACGGCCTCAAGGAGCGGCCCGAGGCGGCCAACCTTGTCGGCATCTATGCCGCGATGGCGGGGATCAGCCAGGCCGAAGTGCTGGCGCAGTTCGGCGGGCAGGGCTTCGGCGCGTTCAAGCCCGCGCTCGGCGAACTGCTGGTCGAGAAGCTGGCGCCGATCACCGCGCGCTACCGCGATCTGCGCAGCGATACCGCCGCGCTCGATGCGATCCTCGCAGACGGTGCGGCGAGGGCCAGGGCGCTCGCCGCACCGACGCTGACGCGCGCCTATGCGGCGCTTGGGCTCCTGCGCGGTTAAGACACATTGCTGTGTTTGTACTGTGCTGCCACGGTGTAACAAATTGCATCAAATTGACCCTTTGGTGCTGGAATCGCCCGGAATTGCTTGGTTTTTGCCCTGCTGTTAAACCAGCATTCAGCACCTGACGCGTACCCGTTTTGCATGCTACCAATGCGGCGGTGCCGGCTAACAGGGGAGCTGGTTCCGCATCAAGGAGTCGCCCGAAATGAACCTTAATCCGATGCGCAATCGCTTCGCCATGCTGGCAGCGCCCCTGCTGCTCGCGCTCAGTGCCTGTGCCACGCCTTTCAACGCCAATGTTTCCCGCTTCCAGGCCGAGTTGCCGGCACCCGCGGGCCAGACTTTCGCGGTCGTCCCGCAGGACCCGCGCAACGCGGGTGGCCTTGAGTTCGCGCAATATGCCGGGATCGTCGCCGCGCAGTTGCAGAAGGTCGGCTATGTGCCAGCCGCCAGCGCGCAGACCGCCGATCTCGTCGTCCAGTTCGACTATGGTGTCGATCGCGGCCGGGACCGTCTGCGCAACAATGGCTTCGCCGATCCCTTCTGGGGTCCGGGCTGGGGCCCTGGCTGGGGTGGCCGCTGGGGTGGCGCCTGGGGTCCGGGCTGGGGTGGCTGGGGCGGCTGGGGCCCGGGTTGGGGTCCCGGTTGGGGCGGCGCCTGGGGTGGCGGCTGGGGCGGCGGCGTCGATGTCGTCACCGTTTTCACCAGCGGGATCGACATGAAGATCGATCGCCGTGCCGATGGCAAGCGCCTGTTCGAGGGCAAGGCCGAAGCCTCGTCGAGCTCGAACCGCCTGCCTTATCTCGTGCCCAAGCTGGTCGAGGCCATGTTCACCAATTTCCCGGGCAGCAACGGGGAAACGGTGCGTATCTCGATCGCGCCTGAAAAGAAGAAGAGCTGAACCCGGCGCGGTTCGGCTCAGCCGGGGAGCGCCGCAAGGCCCCCGGTCGAGCCGAACCCGCCCGCTCCGCGCGCGGTGTCATCCAGCGTCTCGACTTCGAGCCATGCCGCCTGCGTCACCGGTGCCAGCACCAGTTGCGCAACCCGGTCGCCCCGGCGGATCGAGAAGGTCTCCGCACCGAGGTTGATCATGATCACCTTGAGTTCGCCGCGATAATCGCTGTCGATCGTGCCCGGCGTATTGGGCACGGTCACGCCGTGCTTCAGCGCCAGCCCTGAACGCGGGCGCACCTGAATCTCGAACCCCTCCGGGATCGCCATGGCGAGGCCCGTCGCCACCGCATGGCGCGCGCCGGGGGCAAGGTCGACATCTTCCGCCGCAACCACATCCATCCCCGCTGCGCCGCTGGTGGCATAGGCGGGCAGTGGCAGGTCGTCGTTCCCGGGCAGGCGCTTGACCATCACGGGCACGGCGTCACGCAAGTGCATGGGCAATCCTTTCGACCAGCGCGGCGGCGACCGCGTCCTTGGGCATCTCGGGCAGGCTCTCCACCCCGTCCGCGCGCACGATGTGCACCGCGTTGAGGTGGCCGCCCATCACATCGCCCGAGACATCATTGGCGACGATCCAGTCCGCGCCTTTCTTCACCAGCTTGGCCTGCGCGTGCGGGACCACGTTCTCGGTCTCGGCGGCAAAGCCCACCAGCAGGCGCGGCCGATCCGGTGAAGCGCCGAGCCGCGCGAGAATGTCGGGGTTCTCGGTCAGGTGCAGTGGCGGGATCACGCCCGAACCATCCTTCTTGAGCTTCTGGTCGGCTTCGGTGGCCACCCGCCAGTCCGCCACCGCCGCGACCATGATCGCCGCATCGGCGGGCAGCGCCTCGGCCACCGCCGCCGCCATCTCGCGCGCGCATTCGACATCGATGCGCGTCACCCCCGGCGGCGTCGGCAGCGTGACCGGCCCGGCTACCAGCGTCACCCGCGCGCCCATCCTTGCGGCGGCGGCAGCGATGGCAAACCCCTGCTTTCCGCTTGACCGGTTGGCGATGTAGCGCACCGGATCGATCGGCTCGTGCGTCGGCCCCGCCGTCACCAGCACGTGCTTGCCCGCCAGTGGCCCGGTGGGCACACCGCCCAGCTTTGCGGCAATCGCCGCCAGAATCGCGGGCGGTTCCGGCAGCCGTCCTGCTCCAAACTCGCCGCAAGCCATCGACCCCTCGTCGGGCTCCATCACCTCGATACCGTCGCCGCGCAGCGTCGTGACGTTGCGCCGGGTGGCGGGATGCTCCCACATCCGCACGTTCATCGCCGGCACAGCGAGCACCGGCTTGTCGGTCGCGAGCAGCAAGGTCGTCGCCAGATCGTTCGCGATCCCGCCTGCCATCCGCGCCAGAAGGTCCGCCGTCGCCGGGCAGACCACCACCAGATCGGCAGCCCGCGAAAGCTGGATGTGCCCCATCTTCGCCTCGGCATCGAGGTCCCACAGTGTGGTGTGCACCGCGTTCTCGCTCAGCGCCGCCAAGGTCATCGGCGTCACGAAATGGCTGCCGCCTTCGGTCAGCACGCAAGTGACTTCGCCGCCCTCGCGCCGGATCAGCCGCACGAGTTCGCTGGCCTTGTAGGCCGCGATGCCGCCGCCGATGATAAGGAGGATGCGCTTGCCCTGCATGGCCGCGCTTGTGCAATGGCGCGTGCTATCGCGCAATCCTTTTGCTGCGCCGGCTTGCTTCCACGCGCGCGCAGGCCCACGCTGGCACAAACATAAGGAAAACCTGCCGATGCGCCTGATCCTGACCGCCCTGATCTTCCTCGTCGGGATGTTCGACCTTTCGATGGCGGGCTCGTTCCTGCTCACCCCGCAATCGACCGCATCGGGCCCCGTCTTCGGCATCGCCCCCATAGGGATTGCCGGCCTTTCGACCATTCGCGGCGACATGACCTCGTTCTTCGGCGTCGGCGCCGTGTGCATGATGTGGGGCGCGTGGCGCCGCAATGCCGATCTGCTGCTCGTGCCTGCGATGCTCTTTGGCACGACGCTATTCGGCCGCGCGTTGAATCTGGCCGTGGTGGGCGTTTACCCCGGCTGGGCCATGCCGATGGCGGCCGAGGCCGGCCACGTGGTGCTGGCGCTCGCCGCGTGGCGCCTCTTGCCGCACCACAGGATCGCCGAAATCGCGGGTTAGGCGGCCACGGTTCCCGCCGCGCGGCGTTTGCCCGCCAGCTTCAGCACCAGCTTCTGCGCAGGCCGCTCGAACCAGCGGTGCGAGGCAAAGCCTGCCAGCACGCTCGCGCCCACAAAGAACAGCAGGAACGCGGGTTGCCGCGCGATCCCGCGCGAACCCAGTGCCCAATCGATCAGCAGCACCAGCGCAAGCTGGATCGGGAAATGCCAGAGATAGACGCCGTAGGAGGCATCGCCGAGGTGGCGCGCGGCGGCCAGTCGGTCGCTGCGGTCAGCGGTGTCGATCGCCAGCACCGCAAACAGCGCGGCAAACGTGCCTGCCAGCGTCGCCGCATCGCCCCAGTGCAGCCTGAGCCCCAGCCACAGCGCGGCCACGGTCAGCAAGGCCGCCAGCGCCGTCAGCACACCTGCGCGCAAGCCCCCCTTTAGCGCCGCGCCATAGACCGCCGCGCCGCCGAAGAAATAGCCGATGCAGGTGAACACCGGGCCATCGGGCGCCTTCAGGAAGAACAGCGCCAGCGCCAGCACCGCCGCCGTCAGCGCCAGCACGGTGGGCGAACGCCTGAGGCCCGGCAGCAGCAGCCAGAACGCGGCATAGGCAAGGATTTCGGTCGAAAGCGACCACGAAGGCCCGTTGAACGACTGGTCCGCCTGCCAGCCCCAGTAATGCGCCAGCCCCAGGCTCAGCGCGAAATGTTTTGCATCCTGATGGTGATAGATGAACTCGGTACCGTTCGCCCCGTTGTACGCCGCCTGCATCACCGCCACGAGGCCGAGCGTCAGCAGATGCAGCGGCCAGAGCCGCGCCACCCGCGCCAGCCAGAAACGCCCGCGCGCGCCAGCGTCGGCAAGATAGACATGCGCGAAGACAAAGCCCGAAACCGCCCAGAAATACTGCACCGCGACGTGGCCATAATCGAACAGCCACCACAGCTCCTGATAGAGCGGCGAGACCGCCTTGCGGTTCACATGGAACTGGTAGTCCACCGGCGGCACGAAGAAGTGCTGGTAGTGCCAGAACAGCACCGCACAGGCCGCCAGCAGGCGCGACAGGTCAAGCGCGTTGAAATGCCGCTTGGGCAGGCGCAGGCCGGGCAGGGGTGGCGTCCTGCTCACTTCAGATCACCGTCACGTCCAGAGCCCGAGGAGCATCACTCCCGCACTCGCCGCAGCACCCAGTGCAGCCGCCATTGCGTAGCCAAGCCACTTGAGCCCGCCGCCATCGCCGATCAGCGCGATCGGCGGCAGCGGCGGGTCTTCAGGCGCGCCGCCCTTGGGCGGGAAGCGCTCTTCCACCCGGCGCACAAGATCGGGCAGGCCCAGCAGCGTCTTCACGTTCTCGCGGATGCGGTCGGCAATCGCGGCTTCGGGGCCCAGCTCGTCGCGGATCCAATCGCGCACGAAGGGCGCAGCCACGTCCCACATGTTGATGGAAGGATCGAGCTGGGTGGCGATGCCTTCGACCATCACCATGGTCTTCTGCAGCAGCAACAGGTGCGGCTGGGTCTGCATGTCGAAATCGCGCGTGATGGCGAACAGCCCGTCGAGCATCTGGCCGACCGAAAGCTCGCTCACGGGTTTGCCGCGCATCGGCTCGCCCACCGCGCGCAGCGCCGTCGCGAACTCGGCGACCGAATGGTAGCTCGGCACGTACTGCGCCTCGAAATGGATCTCGGCTACGCGCGTATAGTTGCCCGTCGTCAGGCCATAGAGGATTTCCGCCAGCCACTGCCGCGCGCGCCGGTCGATCCGGCCCATGATGCCGAAATCGATCGCGGTGATCGTGCCGTCGGCTTCGATGAACAGGTTGCCCTGGTGCATGTCGGCATGGAAGAATCCGCCGCTGATCGCCTGCCGCAGGAACGCGATCACCAGCCGGCTCGCCAGCACCTTGCGGTCATGTCCGGCGGCATCGATCGCATCGTTGTCGCTGATCTTGATCCCGTCGATCCAGTCGAGCGTCATCACCCGGCCATTGGTGCGGTCCCAGTCGATGCTCGGCACGCGGTAACCGGGGAAGGCATGAATCTGCTCGGCAAGCTCGGAGGCCGAGGCCGCCTCGCGCCTGAGGTCCAGCTCGCGCAAGGTCCAGCGCTTGAAATTGGCGATCACCATGCGCGGACGCAGCCTTGAGGCCTCGCCGCCCAGCGCTTCCAGATGCGCCGCCGCCCATTCATAGGTCGCGATATCGGCGGCGAACTTCTCGCGCACGCCCGGACGCAGCACCTTGACCGCGACCTTGCGGCCATCAGATGTCACCGCGCGGTGCACTTGCGCCACCGAAGCCGCGCCGACCGGATCTTCCTCGAACTCGGCAAACAGCGATTCCAGCGGGCGCTCAAAGCTCGTCTCGATCTCGCGCCGGATCAGCGCGAAATCGACTGGAGGCAGCTTGTCCTGCAGCTTGAGCAGGTTTTCTGCCGGACCCGGCCCCACGAGGTCAGGCCGCGTCGCCAGCGTCTGCCCCAGCTTGATCGCTGCCGGACCGATGGCGCGGAATGCCCCGGCATAGTCGCGGTCACGGTTCTTGCCGGTGAGCGAGGCCCAGCGCGCCAGCTTCACCAGCCGCCGCACCGGCGCGGGCGTGTTCGCATCGTTCTCGATGCCGATCAGCGCGCCATGCCGGGCAAGCGTGATGCCCCAGCCCAGCAGGCGGCGGATATGGGTGATGTGCCGGGTCAAAGGGTATTCCTCAGACCTTCCAGCCCGAATGGATCGCGACCGCGCCGCCCAGAATAGGCTCGACTTTGGTGTGGCGGAAGCCTGCGCTGCGGATCATGCCTTCGAATTCGCGCATCTTGGGGAAGCGGCGGATCGACTCGATCAGATAGCGATACGATTCGGAATCGCCCGCAATCATCTGGCCCAGCTGCGGCACGATCCGGTGCGAATAGAAGTCGTAAGCCTCGGCAAAGCCCGGCCATTCGGTAGTCGAGAATTCAAGCACGAAGAACCGCCCGCCGGGCTTGAGCACGCGGTGCGCCTCGGCCAGCGCCTTGTCGATCCGCGTCACGTTGCGGATGCCAAACGCGATCGTATAGGCGTTGAATTCCTTGTCGCCAAAGGTCAGCTCCTCGGCATTCTGGCGCGACCACGTCAGGCCCTGGATGCCCTGTTTCTCGGCGCGCTCGATGCCGACGTCGAGCATGTCCTGATTGATATCGGAGACGGTGATCGCCGCGCCATGCCGCGCCATGCGAAACGCGATATCGCCCGTGCCGCCTGCCATGTCGAGGATCGCCTCGCCTGCGCGCGGCTTTACCCGGCGCACGAAGCGGTCCTTCCACAGCCGGTGCATCCCCGCCGACATGGCGTCGTTCATCCGGTCGTAGTTCTTCGCGACGGAGGAAAACACCGCGCCCACGCGCTCGGTCTTTTCTTCCGGAGTCACCTCCTCATAGCCGAAGGAGACGGTTTCGGGCTCGGCAGCAGTTGCGTCAGTCATACCCCGCGCCTTTACGTGGGAATTGCCGCAACCGCAAAGCCTGTTAGGGGCAATGCACGATGCCCGAATTGCCCGAAGTCGAAACCACCGTCCGCGGCCTTGCCCATGTCCTCGATGGACAGGTCATCGCGCGTATCGAGACCCGCCGCGCGGACTTGCGCCGCCCGTTCCCGGACGGTCTGGTGCAGGCGCTGACCGGTGCGCGCGTCACCAGCCTTTCGCGGCGCGCGAAGTACGGGCTCATCCATGTCGATCGCGGGCAGACCATGGTCTTCCACCTTGGCATGAGCGGGCGCTGGCGAATCGATCCTGACGACATCGGCAAGCACGATCATCTCGTGCTGGAAACCGGGGCAGGGCGGACTTTGGCGCTGAACGACGCGCGCCGGTTCGGCTCGGTCGATCTCGTCGATACCGATGCGCTCGAAAAATGGCCGCAGTTTGCTGCAATGGGCCCCGAACCGCTTGGCCCGGGCCTGACCGCCGCGCACCTCGCCAAGGCGTTCGACGGCCGCTTCGCCGCCGTGAAGCTGCTCCTCCTCGATCAGCAGATCGTCGCCGGGCTGGGCAATATCTACGTTTGCGAGGCGCTGCACCGCGCGAAGATCCATCCGGAGCGCGAGGCGGGCAAAGTCAGCCGCGCCGCGCTCGCCCGGCTCGTGCCCGAAATCCGCGCGGTGCTCGAAGAAGCGATTCGCGCGGGCGGCTCCACCTTGCGCGACTATGTCCGCCCCGATGGCGAGCTTGGCTATTTCGCCAAGGACTGGCGCGTCTACGGACGCGAGGGCGAGCCCTGCCATTGCGGCAAGCCGGTCAGCCGGATCGTGCAGGGCGGGCGCTCCACGTTCTTCTGCGCGTCCTGCCAGCGGCCCTGACCGGCAGTCGCGGCAGATGGACCGGATCGCAGGCGAGGGCCGCACGGCAGCGAACGGGCTGGAGCGACCGACCATCATCGGATACGGCGGGCCGGTGATGAAGATCATCCTGCCCAGCGAAACCGGCTCTGTTTCGGTCTCCCAGATCCACCGCAAGGGCGCAAATCGGTGAACCCCGTCGAGCGCGTTCTCGTGCGGTTGCGCCGGGGCGAGCGTCCGGTGCGCTATCTCCTCGCCGGTGCGGCGAACACTGCGTTCGGGCTCTCGTTCTTTCCGGCGCTGCTGTGGCTTTCGCCGTGGTTCACGCGTCACTACATGGCCGCGCTGCTGCTCTCGCAAGTGATCTGCGTCGTCTTCGCCTTCAGCACCTACAAGATCGGCGTCTTTCGCACGCGGGCCAATATCCTGCGCGAGTTCGCCTACTTCTCGTCCTATTCCTACGCCGTGTTCGGGGCCAACCTGATCGCACTGCCGCTGCTGGTGCAGGGCCTTGGCTTGCATCCGATACCAGCCCAGTTCGGCTTTTCGCTGCTGACAGTGTTCATCAGCTATTTCTGGCACAAGGGCGTGACATTCCGGTCTGATAGAGAGGCTTGAGGGGCGGAGGAGGCCTCTTCCGTCCGCGCAGAGGCGCAGGTCGCCCGGCGAAGATCTCGGCCCGGATCGGTCGAAGCACCCCCTTCCAGTTATGGCAGTGGGCCTTAAACTGGGTAACATGATACCGACGGCGCAGTCGCAAGATCATCCAACGGGAGAGAGAGTCAGCCATGAAGACCCGCATCACCGAATTGTTCGGCATCGAGCACCCGATCATCCAGGGCGGCATGCACTATGTCGGCTTTGCCGAAATGGCCGCTGCCGTCTCCAATGCGGGCGGGCTCGGCATCATTACCGGCCTCACGCAGAAGACCGCAGATGCGCTCGCCAATGAAATCGCGCGCTGCAAGGATATGACCGACAAGCCGTTCGGCGTGAACCTCACCTTCCTGCCCACCGTCAACGCGCCCGATTATCCGGGCTATATCCGCGCGATCATCGAAGGCGGGGTCAAGATCGTCGAAACCGCGGGCAACAACCCCGCGCCGTTCCTGCCCTATTTCAAGGACGCCGGGATCAAGGTGATCCACAAGTGCACTTCGGTGCGCCACAGCGTGAAGGCGCAAAACGTCGGCTGCGATGCGATCTCGGTCGATGGCTTCGAATGCGGCGGCCACCCGGGCGAGGACGATATTCCGAACTTCATCCTGCTCCCCCGCGCGGCCGAGGAACTCACCATCCCCTTCGTCGCCTCGGGCGGCATGGCCGATGGCCGCAGCCTCGTTGCCGCGCTGGCGCTGGGGGCGGACGGCATCAACATGGGCACGCGCTTCATCGCCACGCAGGAAGCGCCGGTGCATGAAAAGGTGAAGCAGGCACTCCTCGCCGCCTCCGAACTCGACACCCGCCTCGTCATGCGCCCGCTGCGCAACACTGAACGCGTGCTGACCAACGCGGCGGTCGAACGCCTGCTCGAAAAGGAACGCCGCCTCGGCGCCGACATCAAGTTCGAGGATATCATCGAGGAAGTCGCCGGCGTCTATCCGCGCATCATGATGGAAGGCGACATGGAAGCCGGCGCGTGGAGCTGCGGCATGGTCGCCGGCCTCATCCACGACATCCCGACCTGCAAGGACCTGATCGACCGCATCATGGCGCAGGCGAACAGCATCATCCGCGAGCGCTTGGCGGGGATGGCCTGAGCGCTGCCCCGCAACAAGCACTAACTGCCCCTCCCCCGCTCGGGGGAGGTTGGGTGGGGGTGATGGGCGCTGGCAGGATGGCTCGCTCACCCCTCCCCAACCCCTCCCCGAGTGGGGAGGGGCTTTGATCTGCGGCCCGATCAGGCCGCCAGCGTCAGATCCTCGAACCGGCCAAGGTGGAAGTCCGCCGAGCCGAACTGGTTCTCGATCATCGTGCCGCGCTTGAAGTAGTGGCCGATGGCGAGCTCGACGGTGATGCCGATGCCGCCGTGGGTCTGGATCGCGTTCTGCCCGACAAAGTTGATGCTGCGCGCCACCTTCGCCTTGGCAAGGCTCACTGCTGCCTTGCGCTCATCCGCCGGAAGATCGAGCTTGAGCGTGCCCATCAACGCCATCGAGGCGATCTGCTCCACCTCGATGAAGATGTCGGCCATGCGGTGCTGCAGCACCTGGAACTTGCCGATCGGCTGGCCGAACTGCTTGCGCTGCTTGATGTAGTCGAGCGTGCCCTCGTGGAGCTTGCGGCTAACCCCGCAGGCTTCGCCGCAGATCGCCATGGTGGCCTCGTCCGCCAGAAGCTCGATCAGGTCGATGCCGCCGGGGATATGCGAGTCGCCGGGGATGGCGACGTTCTCGAAATAGATTTCGCTCGCCTGGAAGCCGTCGACGGTCGGGTAGTCCCGCCGCACGATGCCTGGCAGGCTCGCGTCGATAAGGAACAGCTCGACGCCTTCGCGCTCGCGCTGGTTACCACCGGTGCGTGCGGTGACGAGGAGGTGCGTCGCCCACGGCGCGGCATAGACCACCGCCTTATGGCCCGAAAGCACGAAGCCCGCGCCGTCCGTCTTCGCCGTTGTGCGGATGTTCGCCAGATCATAGCGCCCCTGCGGCTCGGCATAGGCCCACGCGATCACGGCATTGCCCGCGATGATCTCGGGGATCACCGCATCCGCCATGGCTGCAGGCGCGCGCTTCATCGCGCCGCCGCCGATCACCACGGTCTGGAGATAAGGCTCGACCGCAATGACCTTGCCCAGCTCTTCCATCATGATCATGTTCTCGAGCGCGCCGCCGCCAAGGCCGCCATGCTCTTCGGCAAAGGGCGCACCCAGAATGCCGAGCTCGGTCGCCAGCGCCTGCCAGATGCCCGGATCGCGGCCTTCGGGGCGCAGCAGCATCTTCTTGCGCGTCTCGAAATCGTAGGTGTCGGCAAGGAAGCGCGCGAGCGTGTCACGCAGCATGCCCTGCGTTTCGGTGTAGCTGAAATCCATTGTCCTCAAATCCCGCTAAAGGGGCCGCCGCGGCTCTTGCTGCGCGGCGGCCTCACATAATGTCAGAGCCCCAGCACCATCTTGGCGATGATATTGCGCTGGATCTCGTTCGAACCGCCGTAGATCGTCGTCTTGCGGGTGTTGAAATAGGTCGGCGCGGCGCGGTGCGCGTAGTCCGGCCCGATCGGGTGTTCGTTGTCGCCCTCTCCAAAGCCGCGGAAATAAGGTGCGCCATAGTGGCCCACCGCTTCCAGGGTCAGCTCGGTCAGGCGCTGCTGGATTTCCGAGCCCTTGATCTTGAGCAGGCTCGATTCCGGCCCCGGACCGCGCCCCGCGCTTTCGCCCGCCAGGCTGCGCAGCTCGGTGAACTCGAGCGCGGTGAGGTCCATTTCCAGCTCGGCGATCTTGCGCTTGAAGAACGCGTTGGCGATCAGCGGCTTGTCGCCGTCGAGCTCGGCACGGGCAATGGACTTGACCTTCTCGATCCCGCGCTTCGACGCCGCCACACCGGCGATCCCGGTGCGCTCGTGCGCGAGCAGGAACTTGGCGCAGGTCCAGCCCTTGTTTTCCTCGTAGATGCGGTTCTCGACCGGCACGCGCACGTCTTCCAGCCACACTTCATTGACTTCGTGCTCGCCGCCCAGCGTGATGATCGGGCGCACGGTGATGCCGGGGCTCTTCATGTCGATCAGCAGGAACGAGATGCCTTCCTGCTGCTTGGCATCGGGATCGGTGCGGACGAGGAAGAAGCCCCAGTCAGCGTGCTGCGCCATCGTCGTCCAGGTCTTCTGGCCGTTGACCACATAGTGATCGCCGTCCCGCACCGCCTTGGTGCGCAGCGAGGCGAGGTCGGAGCCCGAACCCGGCTCGGAATAGCCCTGGCACCACCACACATCGCCCGAAAGTATGCCGGGCAGGAACTTCGCCTTCTGTTCGGGCGTGCCGAAGGTGTAGATCACCGGTCCGACCATCGAGAGGCCGAAAGGCATCAGGCGGATGCAGTCCGCGCGCGCCGTCTCTTCCGACCAGATGTACTTCTGCGTCGCGGTCCAGCCGGTGCCGCCGTATTCCACCGGCCACGCCGGCGCGATCCAGCCCTTCTTCGCCAGCACCTTGTGCCAGGAAAGGAAGTCTTCCTTCGAAAGCTCGTCGCCCTCGTCCTGCTTGCCGCGCAGCTCCGCCGGATAATTCTCGGCGATGAAGGCACGGACTTCCTGCTGGAAGGCGAGGTCCTCGGGGCTGAAATCAAGATGCATGAAGCTCTCCCTTTTGAATCCATGGCCTTTTTAAGGCCCTGACGCGGCGAGACTCGGCATCCACTGCGGGATGCCGGTCTTCTGCACCCTCCATCCTTCCACTTTACGTAAACGTCAAGAGGGTGATGGTCCAGCCGTGCTCCTGAAGCGCCTGCTTGCCCATCCGCCGGGGTGATCTCCCGCCCGATGCAAAGAAGACACACTTCCTCCGCTCCCGTGCAATCTCTGATTCAATCGCTTGAATTCCTGCTTGCGCTTGGCCCATCCTTTTGCCAGAGAACCGGCATGCAGGCGTCTCGAGGCTTCGATTCGCTGCTGTCGTACGCACAAAAGTGCTCGCAATCGGGAGGGATACCTGTGAAGCTCACTGCAATTCAATCGTGTGCATCCGTCGTCGCGCTGGCCATGGCCAGCCTTTCGACCCCGGTGCTTGCGCAGGCCGCTGCGCCCGCTGACGCCGCCGCGACCGACAAGGCCGAAGGCGATACCCTCAGCGAAATCGTCGTCACCGCCTCGACCGGTACCAAGAGCAAGCTCGACAGCTCGGTCTCGATCTCCTCGGTCGATTCGTCGATCATCCAGAACTTCCGCCCGATGTCGGAAGGCGATCTGCTTCGCCTTCTGCCGGGCCTTCAGCCCAACGTTTCGGGTCCGGGCGGTAACGGCAACTTCGCCGTTCGCGGTCTGCCCGTCGCCACCGGCGGTGCCACCTTCGTGCAGCTGCAGGAAGATGGCCTCCCGACCGTGCTGTATGGTGACATCCAGTTCGGCAACAACGACTACTGGACCAAGTCGAGCCCGACCGACGTCCGTGTCGATGCGATCCGCGGCGGCACCGCCGCGACGCTTGCCAGCCAGGCGCCCGGCGCGGTGATCAACTACATCAGCAAGACCGATCGCAGCGAAGGCGGCTATGTCCAGCTCGAGCGCAATCTTTCCTACGATTACACGCGCGCAAGCTTCCTGCTCTCGGGCGGCATCGACGACAAGACCTACTTCAACATCGGCGGCTACTACGGCGCCGGCAATGGCCCCTGGCACTCGGGCTACGACCTTTCGAACTCGTACCTGATCAAGGGCAACATCACGCGCGAATTCGATGACAACCGCGGCTTCTTCCGCCTCTACTTCAAGGCGCAGGACACGCAGGAGCCCAATACCCAGGGTGGTATCGTCTGCGGCAACCTCAGCGGCGGCAAGGTCTCCGATCTTCAGGCGTGCCCGGGCTTCGATCCGCGCCGTGCCTCGAACTTCTCGGTGTTCAACCCGGTCGTCAACTACGTCGACTTCGGGACCCGTGCGGTCAGCAGCACCCCGCTGAACGGCATCACCACCAATTCCCAGTCGCTTCAGGCGCAGCTGCACTACAAGTTCGACAACGGCATCACCGTCGACAACAACGCCCGCTACACCAACATGAGCGGCGGCTTCTCGTCGAACTTCCTCAGCGTTGCTCCGCTCTCGGGCCTGATCGGTTCGACCAGGAACGGCGGCGTGGTTGCCCGCGCGGTCTATTCGGCCGGCCCCGACAAGGGCAAGGACGTCGCCGAGGCCTATTACAACAACAACGTCTCGGTTTACACGCGGATCCGCGACATCGGCAGCTTCGTCAATGACCTCAAGGTCAACTGGCAGGGTGATCTCGGCTCGGTGAAGGCGAACCTCACCGCTGGCTGGTTCTACATGAACCAGAAGATCGGGATGGATTGGCACCCCAACCAGTTCAATGCCTCGCTGACCCCGACCGCCTCGCCGATCGATCTGCTCGATGCGGCTGGCAACCTGCTCAGCGCCAACGGCTTCACCGGCTACAACAACAACTGGGGTGGTTGCTGCGCCCGCACCTACGACTACAGCTTCACCGACAACGCGCCTTATGCCGACTTCATCTTCGATGTGGGCAAGTTCGGGCTCGACGCCTCGATCCGTCACGACATCAACCGCGGGTCGGGTTCGGGCATCAACGCCAACCCGGGCACGGGCGATCCGGTCACCAACTTCATCGTCCAGAACGCGGTCAACCCGGTGACGGGCGCCTCGCAGTCGGTCACGCTGCCCTACTTCCTGCCCGATGGCGCGCGTGAGAACATCAACTTCACCAAGGCGACCACCTCGTGGTCGGTCGGTGCCAACTTCAAGCCGGCGGACAACCTCAACCTGTTCGTCCGCGCCTCGAAGGGCGTGCGTGCCAACGCCGATCGTCTGAGCTTCAGCGGCTACTTCAATTCCAATGGCTCGCTCAACGATCGCGGCAACGTGGCGGTTGCGAACAGTGTCTATCAGTACGAAGTGGGCCTCAAGAACCGCGGCGACATCGGCGCGGCGCGCTATACGGTCGAACTCACCGTCTACCACAGCCACTTCAACATCACGACGTTCGAACTGAGCCCCCGGAACTGCCCGATCGTCACTGGCGACCCCAATGCCACCACCTGCATCGTGGCCGACAGGTACAAGACGACCGGTGCGGAATTCTACGGCACGGTAAGCCTCGGCGGCTTCAGCCTGCTGGCGAACATGACGTACAACAAGGCCAAGCGACAGCCCTCGGCACCGGGTTCTGTCTTCTCGCGGTCGCCTAACATCCCCGATCTGTCGTACACCTTCGCGGCGAACTACGATGCGACCGATTACCTCTCGGTCGGCGCCAACATCACCGGCGTGACGAGCACGCTCGATGGTGCTGGCAACCAGTGGCCGGGCGGCAGCGTGGTCGGCGCGAACGTGAAGGTTCGCCCGGTCAAGAACCTCGAGCTTGGCATCAACGTCTACAACCTGTTCGACACGCTGACCCCGCTCGGGCCGGCCGGCACGGACTACAATGTCGGCAATGGCCGCTTCATCGGCGGCATCTCGCCGGTGCTCGGCCGCAACGTGAACGCCTCGGTCCGCTTCAACTTCTGATCGGCTGAACGGCCCCCCGAAAGGGAAGGCACACTGAAGAGGGGTGGGCGCGGCCAGACGGTTCCGCACCCACCCCTTTTTGCGTAAGCAAAGGCACGTGCCGGAAAACGGCGGGGCATTGTGGAAGGGGTTTGCGTGGTGAACGAAGGGGATCGGCGGATCCGTTCCGTGCTTGTCGTCGGCGGCGGTTCGGCGGGCTGGATGACCGCGGCCATGCTGGCCACCATGCTCAAGCAGAACTGTAAGGTCACGCTCGTCGAATCCGATGAAATCGGGATCGTGGGTGTGGGCGAGGCGACCATTCCCCCCATTCGCCTGTTCAACGAGACGCTGGGCATCAGCGAGGCCGATTTCATCCGCGAGACGCGCGGCACCTTCAAGCTCGGCATCGAGTTCGTCGACTGGGGCTCTGTCGGCAGCCGCTATTTCCACCCGTTCGGCCCGCATGGCCGCAATTTCGATATGGTGCCGCTGCACCAGTACTGGCTGAAGACGCGCGAGGAGCCGGGCGCGTTCCCGCTCGAAGAGCTTTCCATGGCCTGGCAGATCGCCCGCGCCGGCCGCATGGCAAGGCCCGTGCCCGATCAGCGCTCGCTGCTCTCGACTTTCGACTATGCCTACCACTTCGACGCTTCGCTCTACGCCGCGTACCTGCGCAGCCATGCCGAGGCGCGCGGCGTCACGCGCGTCGAAGGCAAGATCGCCGACGTGACGCTGAGCGGCGAGACCGGCTTCGTCGAAAGCGTGACGCTGGAGGGCGGGCGGACGCTGGAGGCCGATCTCTTCATCGATTGCTCGGGCCTGCGTGCACTGCTGATCGAGGGTGCGCTCAAGACGGGGTTCGAGGACTGGAGCCACTGGCTGCCATGCGACCGCGCCGTCGCCATGCCATGCGCCAATGCCGGCGCGCCGACGCCCTACACCCGCTCCACCGCGCGCGAGGCGGGGTGGCAGTGGCGCATTCCGCTGCAGCACCGCATCGGCAATGGCTACGTCTATTCCAGCCAGTTCATGGACGACGACAAGGCGGCGGAACTGCTCGCCTCCCGCCTCGATGGCGAAGCGCTCGGGGACCCTCGCTTCGTGCGCTTCCGCACCGGCCGCCGCAAGCAGCACTGGAACCGGAACGTCATCGCGGTGGGCCTTTCCAGCGGCTTTCTGGAGCCGTTGGAATCGACCTCGATCCACCTGATTCAGGCCAATATATCCAAGCTGATCGGGCTGTTCCCGGATCGCGACTTCGATCCCGCCACGATCGCCGAATTCAACCGTATCGCCGACGCGGAAACGGATCGGATCCGCGATTTCCTGATCCTCCATTACAAGCTCACGCAGCGGCAGGACCACGAGTTGTGGCGCTATGTCTCAGCCATGGAGGTGCCCGATACGCTGGCGCTCAAGCTGGACCACTTCCGCCGCCACGGCCGCCTGATCGCGCGCGAGATGGACTTGTTCGCCCCCGCCTCGTGGCTCGCGGTCCATATCGGTCAGCACAACTATCCCGAAGGCCTCGATCCCCTGATCGAACACCGCGGCATCGATGCGCGCGACTACCTTGCCAAACTGCGCGCGGCGATGGCAGCCGAAGCGGCCAAACTGCCGAGCCACCCGGCCTATATCGCCGGTCTCGTCGGTGCTCCAGCCGCGGCCTGAGCGCGTGTCGGAGCAGCTCGAAGCCGAAGTCTGGCGCGAACGCGCCCGTGCCGCACGCGCCGTGCAGGACATGGCGGGCGCGGACAAGGCGATCAACGAAGCCGCGCGGCTTGCCCCTGACGATCCGCTCACCGCCTTCCTGCGCGCGCAATCGGCGTATGAACTGGGCTACCCGGCGGCCGCCTTGTTTGAACGGGCCGTGCGGCTCTGGCCCGAAAATCCCGATGTGCTGAGGAACCACGCGCTGGCACTCGCTTCGGAGGGTCAGCCGGGCGAGGCGGAAGCCGTGCTCGTCCGCGCGCTTGCGGCAAGGCCCGATTGGCTCGACGGCCAGCGCGTGCTGGCCAGCCTGCGCTACAGCCATGGCGATGCGGACTTGTACGATGCTGGCTTTGCAGTGGCAGTCCGGAGCCAACCGCGCAATCAGGGCCTCTGGCTCGGCTGGTTCACCTTGCGCGCCCAGCAGCGCGATTGGCCTGCCGCGCAGCGCATCCTCGATGAAGCCGCCCGCCAACTTGGCGAGACCCGAGCGCTCGCCGTCGCCCGCGCGTTTCTCGCCAGCGAAACTGGTGCCCTCGCCGAAGCGCAGAGGCGCCTCGCTGCACTGACCGGCGCCGACGACGAATTCCTCGTGCTCTGCCGTATCCGGACCGCCTTGCGCGCTGGCGATCCTGCGCGGGCGCGCGATCTCGCCCTGCCGCTCACCGGCACGCGGCTGGCCGGTCAGGTCTGGCCCTATCTCTCCACCGCGTGGCGCCTGCTCGGCGATCCGCGCGCGGCCTGGCTGGACGGCGATCCGGTGCTTCACGGCCTTCTCGATCCCGGCCTTTCCGCCACAGAGCTTGCCGATCTCGCCGCGCTGCTGCGCCGCCTGCACACCGCCTCGCTGCCCTATGCCGAACAATCGGTGCGCCATGGCACGCAGACGGATCGCTCGATCCTGCTGCGTCATGAGCCGCTGCTCGGCACCGTCCGCGCGCGGCTGATGGAAGCGCTGCGCGATTTCGTGCGCACGTTGCCGCCGCCCGATCCGCACCATCCGGTTCTGGGCCGTCCGCGCGGGGGTTTGCAGATTTCCGGCAGCTGGTCGGTGCGGCTCGGGGCGGGGGGCTTCAATGTAACGCACAGCCACCCGGTCGGCTGGCTTTCGGCGGTGCTCTATGTCGCGCTACCCGATGATCCGGGCCCCGCGCCCGCCGGTGCGCTGCAGCTTGGTGCGCCGCCGCCCGAGCTTGGTGTTAAGCTCCCACCCTATGTAGTAATACCTGCCCGGGCTGGGCACCTAGTGGTCTTCCCCTCCATCCTGTGGCATGGCACTTATCCATTCGCAGCGGGTGAACGGCTCAACATCGCCTTCGATGTCGTTCCGACCTCCGCCTGAAGACATGACTTTGCCATGATGCTCCAGACATGACTGGCCAGAAATGACCGGCCCCAAGACCCTCAAGGAACTCGCCGAGATCGCCGGTGTCACCAGCGGCACGGTCTCGCGCGCGCTGTCGGGCTCGAACCTTGTCACCCCCGCCACGCGCGACATGATTGTGGCGCTGGCGCGCAAGCATGGCTTCACGCCCAATGCCACCGCGCGCAACTTGCGCATGCGCAAGACGAACACGATCGGCGTGGTCATCCCCTTGGGCCACGAAGTGCGGCAGAACATCTCCGACCCGTTCTTCATCACGATGCTGGGCCTGCTGGCGGACAAGCTGACGAACCGCGGCTACAGCCTCCTCCTCTCGCGCGTCGTGCCGACGGACGAGGACTGGCTGCTCAAGCTGGCACGCTCAGGCCAGTCGGACGGGATCATCGTGATCGGCCAGTCGGACCAGTCCGTCGTGCTCGACCGGGTGGCCGAACTTTACCGCCCGCTCGTGGTCTGGGGCTCGCATATTGCGGGGCAGGCGCATTGCTCGGTGGGTTCGGACAATTTCCGCGGCGGCGCGCTGGCCGGGCAGCACCTGCTGGAGCGCGGCTGCCGCAACATCGTATTCTTCGGCGATGCCCGCGCGATCGAGATCGGGCAGCGGCTTGAAGGCTGCCGCTCAGTGGTCGAGCGCGCCGGTGCCCAGTTCAGCGTGGTGCCGACGCACCTCGTGGCGGATGCCGCGCAGGGAGAGATCGGCAAGTATTTCCGCACCAGGACCAATCGGCCCGATGGCGTGGTCGCCGCCTCCGACGTCATCGCCGTCACCGCCATGCGCGTGCTGGCGGAACAGGGCCTTGCGGTGCCCGGTGATGTCAAGGTGATCGGCTACGATGGTCTTCCGCTGGGCGAACACACGATGCCGCCGCTCACCACGATCGCGCAGGATCTGGAACAGGGCGCCGAGAACCTCGTCACCAGCGTGATCCAGCGCATAGCGGGGGAGGAGATCCACTCGGTCATTCTCCAGCCGCGCCTGCTGGTCCGCGAATCTACCTGAGCGCAAACGCCAGGGCGAGAGCGCCCAGCAGACCGGCGTTGTCGCCCAGACCCGGCGGGACGATCAGTTCGTCGATCTTGCCCACGGTGTAGCCACCGTTCGCCGCCAGTGCTTCGGCGCGGATCAGGTCGAGCAGCCCCTCCGTCGCCGTCACGCCGCCGCCCAGCACGATGCGGGCCGGCTCCATCACCGTCTGGAAGGTCGCCAGCGCGCGGCCGATGTACCAAGCGATGATGCGCTTGCCGGGGTGACCCTCAGGCAACTCCGAAAGCGACTTGCCCCAGCGCGCAATCACTGCCGGCCCGCAGGCAAGACCTTCGAGGCAATCGCCATGGAACGGGCAGGTCCCGGCAAAGTCCGGATCCTCCGGATGGCGCGGCATGCGGATATGGCCCATTTCCGGGTGCGAAAGCCCGCGCAGCAAGTGTCCGTCGCTGCAAAAGCCGCCGCCGATTCCGGTGCCGATGGTGAGATAGAGCACCGAGCCCAATCCGGCTCCCGCGCCCCACAGCGCCTCTGACAAGGCCGCGCCGTTCACATCGGTATCGATCGCCACTGGCACCCCGAAGCGCGTGCTGAAGGGCTCGATCAGGCTCGCTCCGCTCCAATGCGGCTTGGGCGTCGGGCGCACGCAGCCGAAGCTGGCGGAAGCGGGGTCCAGATCAAGCGGTCCGAACGAGGCGATGCCGAAGGCGGCGTAGTCCGCGCCCTGCGCTGCAAACCATTCTACTGCCGCGCCCAGCGTTTCCAGCGGGGTGGTCGTGGGGATCCGCTCCCGCGCATGGATGGTGCGGTCTGCATCGGCCACGCCCAGCACAAACTTGGTGCCGCCCGCCTCGATCAGGCCGTAACGGCCCGCGCTCATGCTGCGACTTCCGCGCGGGTCCCGTCGAGAACCAGCCGGAACACCGGGGCCGGCACGCCAGCGAAATGGGCCCGCCGCCATGCCGCATCGCCATGGTCATTGCCCTTCAGCGAATTGGGATAATCGACGAAACCGTGCACGGTGAGTTCATGCGTGACCCACCAGCTATAAGTCTGCACCGGCGCTTCGGGCGGATTGCCTGCGACCAGCCCGCTCCCGTTGAGAGGCAGCCAGGGGCCTCCCATGCTCTCGGCGACCATGCCGTAAAGCCCGTTCGGACCATTGGGTTCGCCCGCCGCAAAGACCTTCCGCTGGGTCGACCAGAACAGGTAGTAGCGTCCAGCGTGGAAGACGATATGCGGCCGCTCCTGCTCGTTGTTCAGCCCGTCGGCGCTCAGCAGTGGCGGCAGCACCGCCCAGCTGTCACCCTCGCGCTTCAGCAGGCCGATGCAGCCGTTCCACGGGCTCGCCGAACCCTTGAGTGATCCGGTGAACAGCAGATAGTCCGCGCCATCAGCGGGATCGCGGAAATGCGCCGGATCGCGGAAGCCCTTGATCATGCCCGGCACGCCTTCGGAGGCGGTCACCAGCACATAGTGCGGTATCGGCCCGCCGGCGATTTCGCGCGGGGTGCTCCAGTCTTCCACCGTGAAGCCGCCGGCGTCGCCGGACAGGGTGCCCGTCGTCTCGAACATGCGCTGGGTGAAAGTGCGCGGCATTTCCCCGCGCAGCCCCGATGCGGTCCAGTAGAGGGTAACCGCGGCGGTTTCGGGATCATAAAGCGCCGAGCCGGCCCACTCGCGGCTGCCGGGATTGAGGTCGCCCGGCAGGGCATTGCCGTGGTCGCGCCATTCGTCCCCGCGTGCGGCCATCAGGCGGATGCGGACAATATCGTGCCGCGCCTCGGGGTCCTCGCCCGCCGGGGCCGAGAGCACGAACCACAGCGTCCAGCCATCGACCACGGCCGTGCTGCCGTCCGCCAGCTGCAGCGGCCAGAGGTCCCACAAGTCGAGGCCTGGCAGCGGGTGGCGCAAGGTCTTGCCATCGACCAGCGGGATCTGGTGGCACGGCTCCTGTCGCAGCGCGCGAAGGTGCTCGCCAGTCCAGTGCGTGGTCGGGGAAGTCAGTACGGACATCAAGCAGGTATCCTGAAACAATCGATTGGAATTGAGCGGCAGCCACCGAAAAGGGACAGACGCGGGACTTATCTCATGACGAGGTTGGCCCCGTCACAGGCGGTTTCGCGCAGCACCAGCGGTGCCCCGCCATCAGGCTTGCGGTAGGTGAGGCCTGCCAGCACCGCATCGGCGCGGTCCGCACGGCACAGCGCGACGACCGCGCCGCCAAAGCCGCCGCCGGTCATCCGCGCACCGCCTTCTGGGCCGATCAGCGCGCGCAATTCGGCTACCAGCGCATCGATGCGCGGCACGGTGATCTCGAAGTCGTCGCGCATCGAGCTGTGCGACGCGGCCATCAGCGCGCCCATCGCCACCAGATCCCCGGCTTCAAGCGCTTCCGCTGCGGCGAGAACCCGCGCGTTTTCGGTCACCACATGGCGTGCGCGGGCAAGGGTCAGCGGGTCGAGCCCGGCGCCTTCCAGCATCGCCATATCGGCATCGCGCAAGGCCGAAACCCCCACAGCAGCGGCAGCCGCCTCGCACTGCGCGCGGCGCTCGTTGTAGGCGCCTTCGACCAGCCCACGCTCGACCCCCGAATGCACGATGAGGATCGCGACGCCCTCCGGCAGCGCGACCGGGCGCACCGCGAGCGAGCGGCAATCGATCATCAGCGCGTGGTCCTTGACCCCGCAGGCAGACGCCAGCTGGTCCATGATCCCGCAGCGCATGCCGACATGGTCGCACTCGCCGGCCTGTGCCATCAGCGCGATTTCGGCCGGCGCGATGGCGAGCTCCGCCAGTTCGGCCAATGCCCGGCCGATGCCGACCATCAGCGAGGCCGAGGAGGACAGCCCGGCGCCCTTGGGCACCGTTCCGCTCACGGCAAGGTCTGCGCCGATCAGCTGGTGGCCGCGCGCGATCATCGCGCAAGTCATGCCGCGGATATAGTCGGCCCAGGGCGCGGAAGGGTTGGCTGCATAGGGGGCATCGAGCTCCCACTCGGCCACGGCGCTGCCGAAGTCGCTGGCGATCACACGGATGCGCCGGTCGCCGCGCGGTCTTGCGGCGACTCGGGTCTCGACGCTGATTGCCACCGGCAGCACGAAGCCGTCGTTGTAGTCGGTGTGCTCGCCAATCAGGTTCACCCGCCCCGGTGCGCGTACCACCAGCGCGGGCGGTGCCCCGAACAGATCGGTCGCCGGGTCTGCCATCGCCAGGTTCATGTGCCGCTCCGGAAATGTGCACCGCCACAGGCGCGCAGCCGTTCCGCAGCTTGCTCGGCGGTCAGGTCGCGCTGCGTTTCTGCCAGAATCTCGAACCCCGCCATGAACTTGCGCACGGAGGCCGAGCGCAGCAACGGCGGATAGAAATGCGCGTGAAGGCGCCAGTGCGCGCTCGGCTCCTGCCCGAACGGCGCGCCATGCCATCCCATCGAATAGGGGAAGGAGCACTGGAACAGGTTGTCATAGCGCGTGGTGAGATCGCCAAGGATACCCGCCAGATCGGCGCGCTGATCGGCTGAAAGGTCCGGCAGCCGCGCCACATCGAAACGCGGCAGCAGCAGCGTCTCGAACGGCCAGACCGCCCAGAACGGGACGATGGCGAGCCAGTGCTCGCTCGCGCAGACCACGCGCGGGCCATCGGCTTCTGCATCGACCAGTTCGGCCAGCATCGGCCGGCCCGTGTTCGCCAGCCAGGCCGCCTGGGTGCGGTCCTCGGTCGCGATCAGTTGCGGCACATGGCTTGTCGCCCAGACCTGCCCGTGCGGATGCGGGTTGGAGCAGCCCATCATCGCGCCCTTGTTCTCGAAGATCGAAACCACGCTGTAGCGCTGTCCAAGGTCCGCCGCCTCGGTGCACCAGCAATCGATCACCGCGCGGCGCTCGTCATCCGAAAGCTCGGGCAGGGTGCGGCCATGGTCGGGCGAAAAGCAGATCACCCTTGCCTCGCCCGTCGCCTGCTCGGCGCGGAACAGCCCGCTGCCCATGTCGGGCGCAGGGGTATCGGGCAGCAGCGCCGCGAAATCGTTCCGGAACACGTAAGGCCCGGTGTAGTCCGGATTGCGCTCCCCGTTCACCCGCGTGTTGCCGGCGCAGAGATAGCAACCGGGATCGTGCGCGGGCGGGCGGGTCGTATCCGGCACTTCCTCCGCCCCCTGCCACGGCCGTTTGGCGCGGTGCGGGGAGACGAGCAGCCAGGTGTCGCTCAACGGGTCGTAACGCCGATGGGGATGTTCGGCCGGATCGAAACTCATGAACGCACCTCAAGCACCAGAACCGCCTCGCCGGGAAGCGGCGGGACGGCCATGCCTACGCGGCTGAGCCAGCCACCGTCCATGCTCGCGAGCTCGCCCTTTTCGGACGCAATCGTATACGTGCGTCCGGGCAGTGCCATCGGCAGCCTGAGGTTGGGCTGATGGCGCATCGTGGTGGGCTGCGTGCGGGTCACCAGCACGACCATGTCCTCGGCAGAGCCATGGGCCTGCCACACCACGCCGTCGCCGACCTCGCCCATCCACACGCGCCCCTGATGCAGGCGTTCGCGAAGGGCTTTGTAGCGCGCGATCCCGGCCATCAGCTCCTTGCGCTCGGTCTCGCCCAGCTTTCGCGCATCAAGCTCCACGCCGAAATGCCCCGGCAGCGCAACGCCGCAGCGGAAGGCCATCGATTGCGAGCGCCCGGTCGAATGCGCCGGGCTTGCACCCACGTGGCTGCCCATCACTTCGGGGGGCATGAACTGGAGGAAGCCGCGCTGCATCTGCGCGCGCGAGACCGCGTCGATGCAGTCGCTGGTCCAGAAGCGGTGCGTGCGCTTTATGATCCCCGCATCGATCCGCCCGCCACCGCCGGCGCAGGCTTCGATCTCCACATTGGGGAAAGCAGCCCGCAGGCGGTCCATCAAAGCATAAGTCGCCAGCACTTGCGCGCGGTAATGCGGCTCGTTTCCGGCATGGACGAGATCGCGGTTGTGGTCCCACTTGAGGTAGCCGATCGGCAACTCGCGCAGCAGCGCCGCGATCGCATCGAACAGATAGGCGCTGACTTCGGGCCGTGCGAGATCGAGGACCAGCTGGTTGCGCGCCTCGAGCAGCGGGCGACCATCTACGTGCAGCGCCCAGTCGGGATGGCGACGATAAAGCTCGCTGTTGCGGTTGACCATCTCGGGCTCGACCCAGAGGCCGAATTCCATGCCAAGGTCGGTCACCGTCTTCGCCAGCGGACCCAGCCCGCGCGGATACTTGCGCTTGTCTACGGTCCAGTCGCCGAGCGAGGAGGTGTCGTCGTCGCGCTTCCCGAACCAGCCGTCATCCAGCACGAAGCGCTCGATCCCGATGCTCGCCGCTGCCCGCGCCAGATCCATCAGCGCGGCTTCGTCGTGCTTGAAGTAGAAGCCTTCCCAGGTGTTGATATGCACCGGGCGCTTGGCCGCGCCAGCCGCGCCGCCCGGCCATGTCATCCGTGCGCGGACGCCGCGGTGGAAGGCGTGCGCCACGCCGTTTGGCCCTTCGGCGGAGGCGGTCGCCAGCACTTCGGGGCTCTGCAGCACCGCGCCGGGCGCAAGGATAGCCTCGCCCGGCGCGAGCCATTCGCCGAGCTGCCACTGCCAGCGTCCGTCGTCGATCCACTCGATCGTCTGCACGTGGTTGCCCGACCACGCGATCTGCGCGCCATAGGCACTGCCGTCCGCGCAGGTCGCCACCGCACCGGGGAAGCAATCGTGCGAGGTCAGCCCGCGCCGGTTCTCGCGCCGCCAGATACTGCGGGTGAGGGGATCGCGCACCGGCACGAATTCCGAATTGTGCCGCCCGGCGAGCGAATGGACCTCCGCCGCGTCTTCCGGCAACGGCAGTGCGGCGGCGGCCAGCCAGTGCACGTGGAGCGGCGCGGCGCCTTCGTTGGAAAGCGCGGTGCGCACGGTCATCACATCGGTCGCGGGATCGAGCGTGTAGCTCGTCGTCACCGCGATCCTGGCCACTGCATCGTGCAGCACGAAGCGCACGGTCTGCGCGTCCGGCTGCTCGACCTCGCATTCGCTCGCCTGAAACGACCAGCCCTGCCCGCCGCGATCTGCCAGCAGCGCGCTTTGCCCGAACCAGCCCATGCCGAAGCCAGGAAACACCGTCAGCGGCTGGTCGAAATGGAGCGAGAAACTGGGTTCCGGCCGTTCACTGCGCAGAGGTGCAGAAGGGCGCGCGCCATCGGGCAGGCGCGGCCCCCAGTAGCGCCACAGCGGCGCTTCGCCGGGAGGGAGCTCCCACACGGCGCTGCATCCCGGGCTTTCCAGGGCGATGATCCGGGGCGCGCGCTCAGGCATGCGCCAGCCCTGCCGCCTTGCGCGGATCGGGCACGCGCAGCATGGTGATTGCGGCCATGACCAGCAGCGCACCGGCAAAGCTCAGCGCATTGCGCGGGTCCGCCCCCAGCACATGGTTGTAGATCCAGCCGAACGTCACCCCGTTGAGCAGCATCGGGATCACGATCATCATGTTGAAAATGCCCATATAGACCCCCGTCCGCTCGGGTGGGATCGAGCCTGCGAGGATGATGTAGGGGTTGCCCATGATGCTCGCCCAGGCAAGGCCCAGCGTCACCGCGATGAGCAGCAGCGGGGTGTGGCTGCCAAGGTCCGGCATCGCCAGTGCGGAAAACAGCGCGCCGGGCGCGGAGGGCGTGCTCGCCACGTGGGCAAGCGCGACCATCCCGATCCCACCCGCGGCAAGGCAGGCCATGTGCACGCGCGAAGCACCGAGTGCGCGCGAGATCGGCACCATGGCCAGCGCCGCCGCAAAGCCGACGAGGTTGTAGAACGCGCCCAGCTGCTGCGTTGTCAGCACGGCTGCGCGAAACGCCTCGCTCGATTTGTCAGCAGTATCGTAGATCGACCGCCCGATCGAAAGCGCGCTGTAGGACCAGTAGATCGAGAAGCCGTACCACTGGAACAGGCTCATCCACGCCATCGAGCGCATGGCTTGCGGCATTTCCACGATGGCGCGGCCGATTTCACCAAGCGTTGCACCTGCAGAGCGCGGCGCGGCAGCGATGCGGGCCTTCTCGTCCTCGCTCAGCGGCAATTCGGGCACGCGCCAGATCGACCACAGGATCGTGGTGATCGAAAGCACCGCGCCCACCATGAACGAGATATGCGTGATCGTCGGGATATTGTGTGCATCCACCGCATTGCGGTCGATCCCCACCCAGTAGACGAGGATCGAAGGCGAAAGGAACGCCAGGCACTGCGCAAGGCCAGTGAACGCACTCTGGCTGAGATAGCCGATCTCGTGCTGGCTCTCGTCCAGCCGGTCGCTCACATAGGCGCGGTAGGGTTCCATCGTGATGTTGTTGCCGGCGTCGAGCAGCCACAGCAGGCTCGCCGCCATCAGGATGCTGGCGGAAAACGGCATGAACAGCAGACCAAGGCTGCACATCACCGCGCCGATCAGGAAATAGGGCGTGCGCCGGCCGAAGCGCGAGTTGGTCCGGTCGGAAAGCGCGCCCACCAGCGGCTGGATCAGCAAGCCTGTCATGGGTCCCGCCAGTTGCAGGATCGGCAGGTTCGACTCATCCGCGCCGAGCCAGGAATAGATCGGCACCATGTTGCCCTGTTGCAGCCCGAAACTGAACTGCAGGCCGAGGAACCCGAGGTTCATCTCGATGACGCGCAGAAGCGGGAGGATCGGCTTGCGCTGGGCCGGGGTCCGCTCGTTTCCTTGGGAATGGGTCACGCTCAACGGTACTCTCCCGCACGACTCTCATTGGAGCCTTTGTGACCGTCTACCCTAGCAAACAGAATGATTCAATCGAGTGAATCAAATTGTTCCGGGACGATAGACGGGCCTTTCCAGCGCCCGGTCGGTCTGGATCCGGGTATAGCCGCCCACGCCGTGAACCCGGCCCATCAGCTGCATCGCCACCGGATCGGGCCGCAGGTTCGAAGGATCGACGAAGCGGTCGTCAATCGTCATCGCCATGACTTCGCCGAGAATGATCGTGCTGCCCGGCGGCGCGTCGATGGCCTGATAGAGCCTGCATTCGAGGCTCACCGGAGCCCCTGCGATGCGCGGCGGCGCAACAAGTTCGCTCGGGCTCATCTCGAGGCCCGCAAGCATCGCCTCATCGACTTCGGGCGGCGCATCCACGCAAGTCACGTTCATCGCCTCGAGCATCGGCTCGCTCACCAGATTGACGACGAATTCCTGCGTTTCCAGAATGTTGGCCGCCGTATCCTTGAGGCCGCCACCGCTCCCTCGCATCGCGCCCAGCACCACCAGCGGCGGCGCGGCCGATATCATGTTGAAGAAGCTGTAGGGCGCGACATTGCCCACGCCCGCCGCAGACCGCGTCGAAACCCACGCAATCGGACGCGGCACCACGGACCCGGCCAGCAGCTTGTAGCGCTCGGCACCGCTGAGCGCGTCCATCCTGAGGTGCATCAGGCTTCGTCCTCGATCCACGCCACCGCCGGCTTGGCGCGCCTGTCCACCGTGAGGCGGAAAACATCGGGCCGCGAGTAATGCCCCACCGCGTCGAAATCATAGCGCGCGCGGGCAATCTCTGCGGGATCGATCTCGGCATAGAGCACCGTCTCGCCGCTGTAGTCTGGGCCTGCCAGCACTTCACCCAGCGGTCCGATGATCAGGCTGCCGCCGCGCATCAGCACGGTATCGGGATCCTCGCCCAGCACGCATTCCTGCCCCTCGGGCAGATCGCGCCGCCGCAGGAACTGGCAGGCGGAGAGCACGTGGCAGCGCCCCTCCAGCGCGATATGGCGCATGGTTGAAACCCAGCCGTCGCGGTCGTCCGCTGTCGGCGCGCAGTAGAGTGTCACGCCTTGCCCATACATCGCCATGCGCAGCATCGGCATGTAGTTTTCCCAGCAGATCACCGCGCCCACCGTCCCCAGCGCGGTCTCCACAGCGGGCAGGGTGGGGCCATCGCCGAAGCCCCAGACAAGGCGCTCGGCAGCGGTCGGCATCAGCTTGCGATGGTGCGCCATGGTGCCCGCCGTCCCGTCGATGATCAGCGCGGTGCAATAGAGCGTCGAGCCGAGGCGCTCGATCACGCCGATCACCACGACCATGCCTGCGGCCCCCGCCGCCTCACGCACAGCCGCGATCTCCGGCCCGTCCAGCGCTACGGATGCGGCATGGTACCGCGCATAAGCCTCGCGTCCTTCCGGCAGCCGCAGCCCGATCGGCGCGCCAAACCGTGCTCCCTTGGGTAGCCGCCGATGAAGGCTTCGGGAAACACCGCCAGCCGCGCGCCCGCAGCTCCGGCTTCGACGATCAAACGGGCAGCCTTGGCGGCGGATGCTGCGCTGCCTGCGGGATCGGATGCCGCTTGCACAACAGCGGCGCGAAAGGGAGAGTTGCTCATGGTGCGCAATCTAGCAGCGGCCTTTCGCTCGGGCGATTGCTAACTTCATGTTCTGCGCGGTACGAAGAATGCCAACAGAGGAAAGGGAGAGCGTCTTGAGCGAACCAGCCAGCAACGGCGTGTGCCTCGTCATCGGTGCGGGCGACGGTCTGGGCGGCGCCATCGCGCGGGCCTTCGCGCGCACCGGCCTTACCGTCTGCGTTACCCGCCGCGCTCGCCATCTGGATCAGCTCGAAGCGCTCTGCGCCGAGATTCGCGCCACTGGCGGCGCGGCGCATGCCTTTGGCGTTGATGCCCGCTCCGAAGAGGAAACCGTGGCCCTGTTCGACCGGATCGAGCGCGAAATTGGCCCCATTGCCGTCACCGTGTTCAACATCGGCGCCAATGTCCGCTTCGGCATCCGCGAGACGACCTCGCGCGTCTTCACCAAGGTCTGGGAAATGGCCTGCTTTGCGGGCTTCCTTGCCGGGCGAGAGGCAGCGCGTGTGATGGCGCCGCGTGGGGCAGGCACGATTCTCTTCACCGGCGCCACCGGCTCGCTGCGCGGCGGGGCAGGCTTTGCTGCCTTCGCGGCCGCCAAGCACGGCCTGCGCGCTATTGCCCAGTCGATGGCGCGCGAACTGGGCCCCGAAGGCCTCCATGTCGCCCACGTGGTCTGCGACGGCGCGATCGATGGCACTTTCCTGCGCTCGCGGGTGGAGGATGTCGCGCCGCTGCTGGCTGAAGACTCGGTGCTCAAGCCCGAAGATGCCGCCGAGGCTTTCGTCTGGCTGCACCAGCAACCCCGCTCGTCCTGGACGCACGAGCTTGACCTTCGCCCCTGGCAGGAGCGCTTCTGACATGACCAAGACCATCGAGTTCATCTTCGATTTCGTCAGCCCCAACGGCTATCTCGCCTGGTGGCCGCTTAAGGCGCTTGCCGCCCGCAAGGGGGCAACGATCACGATTATACCGACGCTCCTCGGCGGCATGCACAAGCTCACCGGCAATGCGCCGCCTTTCATTCGCGATGCCGAGATCAAGGGCAAGAACGCCTATGCCCAGCTGGAAATGCAGCGCTTCATCGCCCGCCACGGCCTCACGAAGTTCCGCATGAATCCGGCGTTCCCGTTCCGCTCGGTCGAACTTCTGCGCCTGCTGCTCGCCGCCATCGATCTCGGCTGCGGCGAGCCATGTGCGGAAGCCTTTCTCCGCGCGGTCTGGGAGGAGGGGCTCGATCCTTCCGACAGCGCCGCCGTCGAGGCGGTGATGGCCGCGGCCGGCCTTCCCGCCGCCGCGCTGGCAGAGGGCGCCCAGTCCGCTGCGGTGAAGGACCGGCTCGCAGCCAACACGCAGGCCGCCGTCGATCGCGGGGCTTTCGGTATCCCGACCTTCTTCGTGGAAGGCGAGATGTTCTTCGGCAAGGAACGCCTTGGCCAGATCGAGGAGATGCTCGGCTGAACTAGCATCTGCACACGGCACGGCTCGGACCGCGCGAATGTGCACATGCGGATTGAACAGTCCTGCCCCGGCTGGCTATAGCAGCATCGCCATTTCAACGCCTTGGCCCGAAGCGGACCACATCTTGTGACAAGCCTGCCGGTGATTCGAACACTGCCGTCTGCCCGGTGCGCAACGCCGGCGGTTTGCCCCGCGGCGGTTGCTCTGTGTGCCCTGGCGGCGCTGCGATGACGGCTGACCACGGCGCGGCTCCCGCTCCCCGGCGCCGGCGCAAGTCGACCGCACTGGCGCCGCTGCCTGCCGGGCCAGAGCACTTCGGACTGATCTGCGGCCTGCCCACTTCGCTCACCTACCTCGCCGCCGACTTCGCTCGAGACCTCATGCAGCGCGCCTATGGCTCGTGCGAGGTGATCCCGTTCAACTCCATGTCTGAGGAGACTGTCAGGCGCCTGGCCGGTGCGAGCATCGAGCCGAAGCTGCTTCTTTCGGAAGTCCCCGATGATTCCATAGTACGTTATGCGACGGCTGAACGATTTCCCGTCGTCGTCGTAGATCAGGGATTTGCCGAGGCCTGCCGCGATTTCATTTCGGCGCGAGATCTGGCGTTGCTTGATGCGGCACGCTCAATCAGTCGCGCGCAAATCGGATCGATCGCGATTTCAGCCATAGAGCGCGCCATCATCATCCGACCCGAATTCGACGCGCCAGCTGGCCAGCTCGCCCAGAAGATTGCAGCCGTATTGGGCGTTGCCCATGACGCGCTCACTGCGATGATCCGTGATCGGGCCCTTGATCGACCACTGGAGGCACTTCTCTGCGAGCATTTCAGTCATGGTGCATTTGTCGGTGACGACAGGGATGAGGGCACGTTGGCGCAGCTCGACCGCATCTACTCTCTGACCATGACTCGCCAACAAGAGCGCTTCAACCTTCCGGTTGCCGTCCTTGTTGATGGCAAGCCGCCGCATTTGCCCATGACTGGGCCGATCGAACTGGTGGGCCCGGCGCGATGCCTGACATTTGGTCCCTACTTCAATTTCCCGGCGGGGCACTGGGAAGCAAGCATCGAGTTCTTTGCCGACGGGAACGTGCCCGCCAACAGCTTCCGGATCGATTTGTTGGCGGATCGCGAAGCCAAGGTTGACCACCAGTTTCAAATCGAAGGAGGCGGCAGTTACCGCCTTACCTTCGACTTTGAGATTCAGGATCAATACCAACCTATAGAAATTCGAACGTTCATCTGCAGTGGTGCAATATCTGGAAGATTCTGCCTTACCGCTTTAAGTCTTAGCCCAAAGACTAAGCCGTAATCGGTAAAGTATTGAATCAAGGAATATAGTTTCCCGGGCTTTTAACCCTTTTCCACGACGACGCCGTAGCAAGTGCTGGGAAAGCCATCAATCGACAGTTTGAGGTGCGCGGGGAACTCATCCTTTGGTTCATTGACCCAAGGATATACCCCGAACGGAGGTAAATCGACGAAGCGATCAAGAGGGCCGTCGCCGACATCGAAACTGATCGGTTCTGCGCGGTGTCCTGCCGAAATCAACCGACGGGCCAAGTCCTCGAAATGTTGCTGCTGGAACAGGACTGTACCCCAATTGTCAATGGTCGGCCCCGGCATGAAATTGAATTCGGTAGTGTGAACCGTGATCCCACCTGCCTTGAGCGTCGCAAGGCTATTCTCAACCACCTTGAGACCAAGTTCGATCGATCCGACATGCTCGATTGCGCAAATCGACCAGCAGAAGTCAAAATCGCGCAAGTGTTCCGGGATTGCGTTCATGTCGACAAATTCAAGGCTGACATGCCGGTCGAACAGAGCCTTGGATACAAGGTGCGGCCGCCAGATTTTCTCCAGACTGTCGGTATGCTGTGCTGTCTGTCGCCAACCCTGGGCGCTGGCATGATCCGCCGGCAGGTCGGTAGCTACGACGTCCACGCCCTTGCTCGCCAGATAGCTGGGTATGGCTTCTTCGCCGCAACCGAAACCGAGCCCGCGCTTGCCGGGCGCAATCATGCCGTGGACCCACAAATTGTGGAGAACGTAAGGCAGTTCCCAGAGTTTCCGGTGATAGAGCGGCTTGATTCCCAGCTCGTGGCACCAGAATGCGGCCCAATCGCTCTCGATGTCTGCTTGCGTCGAAGCCCGCCAGCCCAGTTTGACCGGCTGCGGGGATGCCGGAACTTTGGCGATCTGGCTGTCCGACAAGGCTCGTGCGATGTCATAGCCTAGATTCTTCACGTTAAGCTTGACCATGCCGATGTCGCGGATCAGTTCCCACAACGGTTCGGTGTTCGGGTTCCCGTTACTCGGATCGATACTCTGCGCAAACTGGCGCAAGGCGTTGCGAATTTCTTCGTTCTCAATAGGCAATTGCTGACTCCTCGTGTGCTTGGCGTCAATTCGTGATCTGTCGGGCGATAACCAGCGGGGTGAATACCTGCCCGATCATCTGCAGGAGCTTGCCGGGTTGGTTGGCTTCGGCGCCGGCGATGTAGACGACGTCCTTGTTCTGCAGATCGAACTTCTGGGCGAGCAGGTACGAGACCGGCTTCAGCATGTTGATGTGATAGACCACCGGCTGCTCGGGCGCGTCCGGGGACGGTCTGACATAGCGGAACACGAAGACCGCTGCCGGATTGGCGACGTTTTCGTTCGCCCCTCCGGCCAGGGCCAGCCCTTCGGCAAGCGAGGTGGAACGGAGCGGCAGCGGATAGCGGTTGACCTTGTTGGCGCTGCCCAGCACCGAGAAACCGCGCCGCGTCCGGACCACATCGATCCGATCGCCCGGCTCCATCGGCATCCCGCCAATATTGTTGAAGCTCAGCGCATCGACCGGTCCTTCGCTCACCGCATCCCCGCGCATCACCCGCAGCAGCAGGTCGCCGGTTTCGCCCCGGTGCCCGCCTGACAAGGCAATGATGTCGAGCAGGCGCTCATGCGCGGCGGTCAGGCGGACCCGCCCGGGGTTCGCGACTTCTCCGCCGACGATCACCGCGCTGCCGTTCGCAGCGTCGAGCTGGACAACCGCCTGCGGGTATTCCGATTTGCCGCGCAGCTGTTCCTCGATGTCCCGCGCGAGTTGCGCGGGCGTTCGCCCCGCTGCCGCAAGCGTGCCGACATAGGGCAGCGTTATGCGACCGCCCTGGTCGATTTCGATCGGGCCGACCTTCTCGCCCTTGGCCGCCGGATCGAAAGCGCCGCCCTGGCCGGACGAGCCGCCGGAAAAGATCCGCACGCCGACCTCGTAGAAGATGACGCTCACGGTGTCGCCAGGCGCAAGCTGGCCGACCGACGTGCGCCACGACGGAGGAAGCGCCGTGAACCGAGGCAAGGTTTCGGCCTGGGGCAAGGCGCTGACGCCGGTCACCTCCACCACCGCAAAATCGCCTTTGGCCCCGGCCGAGATGATCCGCCGCCCGGTTGGTCCCGCCTGCGGCAAGGTGGCGCAGCCCGCAAGCGACAGAGCCGCCAGCACAGCCAATGCCAGCGTGCGCCATTGTCGCGGCCAGGCCGGGACAGCCGGGACGGTGATTTCACAGCGTTGCATAGATACTGATCGCCAACTCCAGATCGGTGAAAGTCCTGCCATAGCCACCCTTCAGCACCAGTGCCGTATCGCAGTATTCCCGGATGATCCCGATATCGTGACTGACCAGGATCATCGCAGCACCGGCACGATCGCGGAAAAGCGCGTCGTGACACCTTTGATGAAAGCGCTGATCGCCAACCGCGATGACTTCATCGATCAGATAGCAATCGAAATCGATCGCGAGTGTCAGCGCAAAAGCGAGGCGGGCCCGCATGCCGGATGAGTAGTACTTGACCGGCAAGAGCAAATTCTGGCCCAGCTCGGCAAAATCATCGACCCGTTCGATCATGTCCTTGAACGGCTGATCATAGACCCGCGCGATAAAGCGGATGTTGTCATAACCGGTCATCGCTGCCTCGAAGCCGCCGCCGAATGCGAGCGGCCATGACATCGACATGCCGCGAACAATGCGTCCCCCGGTTGGCCGTTCGACGCCGCCGATGATCTTGACCAGGGTCGACTTGCCGGCGCCGTTGCGGCCCAGGACGGCCAGTTTCTGGCCGGGTCCGATCGAGAAATCGATGCCGGACAGGACCTGCTTGGGGCCAGTCGGGGTCTGATAGACCTTGGATATGCCTTGCGCGGCAATCCGTCTGCGCGGCGATGAGCGGCCCTCCGGGACATGGGCCGGCATGATGTCAGGCAAGGTTTCAGTCATCGGCCATCACCAGATCCGAAAGGCTCCTGACGATCCAGAGCAGACCGGCTGCCACCAGCACCACGGCAAGGAGGTTGAACCACTTTCGAGGGTACGCCGGAATGTCAGGGCTGCCGGGGCGCGAGATCCATTCGATGTAGATTCTGTTGCTACTGGCGGTGTTGCGGGCATTGGTGAGCGCGAGGCTGGCGCCCAGCAGACGCTTCTCGGCAACATTCAACCGGACCGATACTGCCATATAGGGCCCGATGCGCTCGGCCAACGAGCCCTTGTCACCGCTTCGGGCGGCAAGTTGCCGACCAAGATCTGCGAGGATCGCGGCGCGGCGGGTCTGCAACTGTTGGATCAATGGGCTGCGCGGCGCGACCCGGATCGTGTTGGCCAGCTCGACATTGATCTGCGAGAGCGCACTGGCAGAATCCGAGCTGACCCCGATCGCGGCGCCCGCTTCCAGCCCGGGTTCGATCACCCCGGTCCGGCGCTGAACTGCGGCCAGTTCAGCCAACTGGGCACCAAGGTCTGCGTCGGCTGCTTTGTATTCAGCCTCGGCCGAGGACACCATGGCATCGTGCGCGCGCGCGTTGAGCTGGTTCACCTTCGCTTCGGCAGCCGCGAGCAGACGCTCGGCCAGACGTTTCGCATCGCTTGCGGTAAAGGCCTGCACCGAAACCGACGTTATGCCGGTACCGGCGTCGAACCTGACATTGATGTAGTCCTGAACGTGCTTGAAGAAGCGTTCCTCGCCTGCCCCGGCCAGCCATGACGGGAATGCGGAAAAGGCATCGACGCCCTCGGCACTGAATATCCGCGAGACGAACTGGTCGGCGTTGATCGACGCGAGCATATCGCGCGATTCGATGTAGGCGACGATCGCATGACTGTCATCGTCCCCGCTGCCGCCACTGCCAACATTGAGGAAGCTGAACCGCTGGTGCGAGCGATCAAGCGTCCGCACCACGAAGCTCATCTCCGAGGCATAGCGCGGTGTCGCGATCACGAAGTTGTAGAGCACGGCGATCATGGCAACGAGCCCGAGCAGCGCCAGCAGGACAAGATCGCGGCGATGCAGCGGGCTGATCGCGTGGGTTTCGCCATCGGCCACACTGTTCAGCAGAACAAGCTGCTGGCGCGGTGCATTGTCGATCTCGGGCTGGCCTTGCATCACGCGGTTCTCTATTCCAGCTCGATATGCTGCTGGGCCTTCAGCGCAAGAACCCAGCCTACCGCATTGACGGCAATCGCACAGAGCAGCACGTAAGCTGCATTCCAGGTGGTCGGCAGGCCAGACCCGAAGTAGCCTGCGCGGAACATCTCGCTGGCATTCACCAGGGGGGACCAGTTGACGATCGACTGGGCCGCTGGTGGGAGCCAGTAGACCATGTAGAACACGCCGGTCAGCGGCAGGATCAGGTACATGATCGGCTGAACGATCCGTTCGAACGCGTCCGAAAAGTGGGCCAATGCCGTGATGACGAGCGCAACGCCGAACGAGAAGAAGGCCATCAGGGTCCAGGCGCCAAGCAGGACGAGATAGTCATCGACCGGCTCGATCACATCGAGCAGGCTGAGCGGGATGTAGGCAACGAAGAAGGATATCAAGGTCCCGATCGATTCCAGCAGGCCCCGCGCGACGAGAATGTCGGCCGGTCGAACGTCGCGGTGAAACAGCAGGCCTGAACCATGGCGGAACGTATGGGTCAGGCGTGCGATCATGTGCCGCCACAAGGTCAGGAAGGTATAGCCGGTAAGCACCAGCGGGATGACGCGCACGCCGTGATTGCGGTCGCCGTAGATGAACGACCACGAAATCATCACGCCCAGGGTCAGCATCAGCGGCTCGATGATCTGCCACATGAAGCCGATGTTGTGGTGCCCAAACCGGGCCATCAGTTCGCGGATCAGCAAGGCGTTGATCACGCGAGCTTTCTTGCGAAGGCGGGGAAACCGGATCGGCATCTTCGTTTCAGTGCAAGTTCAGGTGTTCACGACTACCTGACACAAGCAGGTAGAGGATCAGGAAGGTCCAGAACGCAAGCAACGTCACCGTGAAGAAATAGCGCCAGCGGCGAGGCTCGAGCGGAACGTCCGGCAGGCTCGGCGCGGCCACCTCTTCGACAAAAACCTGCTGCCGGGCAAATTCTTCCTGCGCATTGGCAAGCTGCTTGCGTGCATCCTCGTAGGTCCGTTCGGCAATTTCCGCTTCGGCCTCGAGCCGGTTCATCTCATCCAGCTTGCCGGCAAGGCCCTGCATCGGGCTGGCGGCGGCTGTCTGAGATCCGGTCAGCGCCTGGCGCTGGGTGGCCGCCTCGGCCTTGAGCGCGTTGAGCCGTTGGACCATCGCCGGGATCGCCGGATTTGCAGGAGCCCGTGCCCGCATGGTCTGAAGCGTAACTTCCAGGCTGGCGATTTCACCCTCAAGGGTGGAGTTTCTTTCCACCGCCGCTCCGGCTTCACGCTTCGGGTCGATCTCGCTCGATCGTTGCCGCTGCTGCGTCAACGCGACATTGGCGGCAAGCAGTTTCTGTGCGGCGTCCTGGCTCGCGCGCTCGGCAACCGTCAGGCTGTCGGATCGGGCTCGGACGTTCATGGCGTTCACCTGGCCTTCGCTCCTGGCCAGAATGATCTTGGCAATCGCCTGTGCGTCCTTCGCACTGTAAGCATAGACACGCACTGTCGTGATGCCGGTTTCGAGGTTTTTCTCGACCGTGACATTGCGCAAGAAGTGGCGGTAGAGCGCCTCGTCGCTGTCGGGGAACAGAATGCTGCCGTAACGGCTGTAGAAGTCGGCCCCGGGCGGGTTCCATACCTTGCGCAGATCGATCTCAGCCATGACAGCATGCATCAGATCGCGCGAACGGACGTATTCCTGGATCGCGAAGGCATCATCACTTGCACGCAGAATGCCAAAATCCTGAAGATAGGCAGCTGCACCTTGGGCGGCGGGTTTCTCGAGCGAGCGGACCAGAAAGCGCGTTTCAGAATAGTACTGGTCCGACGCGACCAGCGACAGATAGATGGCAGCCAGCAGGCTGGGCAGCACGAACACCGCCATGAACAGCACACGCGCGTAATGCTTGGCGAAATAGCCCCGGAAACCATTCAGGAGCCCGCCGCGGCCAGATTGACCCGCGCGGCCCGCCAGGTGTTGACCTGATTGGGCTCGAGTCACGCCCCCTCATCCGCAAGATAGCGATACGTCGCAGCAACGCCTGCCGTGAGGTCCGTCGCCGGGACCGGCGCGCCGATCGCGGCAAGCCGCTCCATCTTCGCCTCGGTGAAATACTGATAGCGGCCGATCAGGTTGGCCGGCATGTCGATGAAGTCGATCCGGGGCTCCAGGCCGAGTGCCGAAAACATCGCCTTGCCAAGGTCCAGCCACGACCGGGCCTTGCCGGTGCCGACGTTGAACAGGCCCGATTCAAACTCGTTGGCCAGCATCCATTGGATGACCGCCACGCAGTCGTTGACGAAGATGAAGTCGCGCATCTGACCGCCATCGGTGTAGTCGCTCCGATCGGATCGAAACAGCTTCAGGCCTTCCCCGTCGCGAAGCTTCTCGAAGTTGGCGGTGACCACCGACCGCATCGCACCCTTGTGACGTTCGCGAGGGCCATAGACATTGAAGAACTTGAGGCCTGCCCACCGACTGGGAGCGGGCTCGCCCCGGCGGATCATCGCCAGAACCTGGCGGTCAAAGGCCAGCTTGCTCCAGCCATAGGCGTTGAGCGGGCGCAGGCTTCCGAGATAGGCATCATCGCTGCGGTCATCAAAGCCGTTCTGGCCATCGCCGTACGTCGCCGCGGATGAAGCATAGATAAAGGGGATTTGGCGCCGCGCACAGAATTGCCAGAGCTTGAGGCTGAACTGGAGATTGTTGCGCACGATCAGATCCACGTCACGCTCGGTCGTGGCACTGATCGCACCCATGTGGACCACTGCGGATATTTCCGCGCCAGCTTGATCGAGGAAATCCTCGATCTCTTCCGGGAAAACGAAGCGATCGACCGTGACAGGCCGCAGGTTCATCCATCGATCGTCGCAGCCAAAGCGATCACAGATCGCGATGACCTCGGTCCCGTCCAGCGCGGCAGCCACATTCGCGCCGATAAACCCGGCTCCGCCGGTCACGAGGATCATTGCAGCACCTGCGTGTCCGGGGCCTGCGCGGATTCTTCGGCCAAACCCCGTGCAAGGTGTCCGCCTTCGGCTGCTTTCCTCTTTCCTTCCAGGATGCGTTGGACCGCGGCCGTCGTGGAATGTCCGTCAAGCAGGTCGATCAGGTGAACGCGCCCGCCGTCGGCCTTCACTTCCCTGGCGCCCACCACGGCGTCTTCGGAATAGTCGGCGCCTTTGATCAGGTCGCTTGGCCGAAGCATCGTGATCAATCGCAGCGGAGTGTCCTCATCGAAAAGCACCACGAGATCGACGGCATCGATCGCCGCCAGCACGGCGGCGCGCGAGCTTTCGGATTGCACTGGCCGACCCGGACCCTTCAGGCGTGTGACCGATGCGTCGGAGTTCAAGCCGACAACCAGCCGGTCGCACCGGCGCCGTGCTTCGCGCAGGATGGCAATGTGTCCGGCATGGACGATGTCAAAGCAGCCGTTGGTAAAGCCGACCCGCAAGCCGCTCTCGCGCCATTTCTCGACAACCATCATAGCCTGCTCGGACGAAACGGAACCCAGATGCGTGTGGACGTTCGATGCGTCGAACGCCCTGATCAATTCCGCGCGCGTCACTGTTGCGGTGCCCAGTTTCCGGACGACGATTCCGGCGGCTACATTGGCAATGTTCACCGCGAAGTCGAGCTCGAGGCCTGCGGCGATCATCGCGCAGAGGCTGGCCATAACGGTGTCTCCGGCCCCGGAAACGTCGAACACTTCGGCCGCCACTGTCGGAACGTGCAACGGTTCCTGCCCCTTGCGGGCCAGCGCCATGCCATTCTGCGCCATGGTCAGCAGGATATCTGCCCCGGTCAACTCGATGGCCTTGGCCGTTGCCTGGCTGGAATCGGCTATATCGCTGCAGTGCATTCCCGTTGCCGCCGAAAGCTCGTGGCAATTCGGCTTGATCACCGTTGCCCCGGCATAGGCGGTTAAGTCTTTGCGCTTGGGGTCGACGATAACCGGGATACCCAGCTCACGACCGCGGGTGATGACGTGGCGCAGGACCCGATCGGTCAGGACGCCCTTTGCGTAGTCGGAGACGGCGATGACCTGATGGTGCGGCGCCTCGGAATCCAGCAGGTCGATGAGGGCCTGCTCTTCGGCCTCCGAGATCGGCGAGAGATCCTCTTCGTCAAACCTGAGCAATTGCTGACTGGCCCCGATAAGCCGGGTTTTCACCGTGGTCCGGCGGCTCTCGGCCTGAAACAGGAACCGGGAATCGACCCCGATGGTGTCCAGCAGTTGCCGGCAGGTGGCTGCATGGCGGTCGTTGCCCACCATCGCAATCAGCGAACAGCGGCAGCCCAGACTTGCGAGGTTTGCGGCCACATTGCCAGCCCCGCCGAGCATCAGCTTTTCATCTTCGATGTGAACGACTGGCACGGGCGCTTCGGGCGAAATGCGCCGAACCGAACCATACCGGAAATGATCCAGCATGATGTCCCCGATGACCAGCACCGACAGCGCCCGAAAATCCACTTCGCGCAGCGTAATAGAACCAGATTTCATGCGTTGGCTACTCTATCGGCTCTGGAACCAGCACCAGCCATGGACGGCGCGGATTTCTCCGTTTCGTGCCATGTATGGCAGGTGAACGGCTCGTGGTTGTCGCAGTATCTGATGATTTCGCTGAAGGCCGACACTATGTGGTAGAGTGTTGAAGCCGGCACATGATCGGATTTCAGGGTCCTGCCGTCGGCGTGCAGGTAATCGATCCACCACCCCTCACCCAGCTGCCCACCCTGGGGCAGTGGCCTGCTGCGGAGGTAGAAGTGGCGGATCCTTGCCAAGGTGTCATGCAACACCGCTTCGCTCTGGCGGTTCCGGCCGGCACGTTCGGCCATCACGACTTGCGCCTTCAGCCGTTCGGTGTTCGGCCAGATCCGCAGGTCAGCCGCCAGGACATCTCCGCCAGGCGAGACAGCGTCAAAGACCAGGCCGGTGGTCTGATCGATGCCATGGTTCTCCGCGAAGGCAAAAAGCCGGTCTGCCAGGCGCAATGGCGCCATCTTGCCCGTAAGCGCGGCGAACTGATCAAGAAGCCAGGCCCATTCGAACTGATGGCCGGGTTCGATCCAGATCTGGCCATCGCGGCTGGCCGCCGCGCGCCAGTTCCCGTCAAACTCCTCGGCGATCGTCCCGCTGGACGGATCGAACAGCGCTTGTTCGGCTAGCGCAAACAGCTCTTCCGCCAGTGCGGCAAAATCCGGGTGCGGCAGATAGGCGCACAAGTACAATGCGGCCTCGAACAGATGCATATGCGGGTTCTGACTGTGCTGAACCGGCGCATCCGTGCGTGCCACAAACCCCATTCCGGAGGGGCTGCGCATGACCTCGTTCAGGTGGGCCACGGATCGCAAGGCTGCGGGCCGGACCCGCTCATCGCCGGAATACCGGTACCACCATGCCAGTCCGAACAGACCGAAAGCAATATCGTAAAGGTCGCAGGTGGCATCGACTGTTCGGCCCGCCGGATCCAGTCGCGAGACGAACTGCCCATTCGGCCCGATGCATTTGCCTAGCACCGCGTTGGCCGCCAGCGGCGCGCAAGCCTGTGCGCTGGCATTGCCGCCGAGCGCGGCGCGTGAAAGGACGAACAACTGGCGCCCAAGCACACGCATCCGGCGGAATCCCGGTTCAATCGCCTTGCCGGTCCAATCGAAGCGCTCGGCCACCGGAACCGCCGCGTGACGCGCGTCGGCCGAAAGAAGTGCGCGGTAATCGCGGTCCAGGCACCATCGGCGCACGTCGCTGAACTGCCAATTGCTCATCGGCACTTCCAGGATCTGGCTCATGCCACGTCACCCGCGACTTCGAGTGCGCCGATACTGGTCAGAAGTTCGATCGACCGCATGCTCTGCCGCGCGTACGCAATGATGGCTTCACGCTCTGCCAGGCCATGTCCGGTTGCGACGTGAACCAGACGGCCCACGCCGGCCGCGGCTCCGGCGCGCAAGTCCGACAGGCTGTCGCCAACCATCACAGATCGGCCAAGATCCGACTGGAACATGGCTGCGACCTCGACCAGCATTCCCGGCTCGGGCTTGCGCCACGGATGCGCCAGGCGCCACGGCGGCGATCCCTCGGGATGAAACGGGCATGCCAGTACCGCGTTGATCCGGGCATCGCCCAGACATTGCAGCATCCTCTGATTGACCGCAGCATACTGTTCAGGCCGGATCAGCCCGCGGGCAATCCCGGACTGGTTGGTGACAACGACTACGGCAAACCCCGCTGTCCGAAATCTCTGGATCGCCTCGATCGCGCCCGAGATCGGGACCACGCCATCAGGGTCGGCAAGATAGTCGCGATTTTCGATGATTGTGCCGTCTCTATCAAGAAACAGCACCGGCGCCCCCGGCGGAAGCGGCGCGATTACCTCTGTCCAGTTGGCGAGATCGTCAGAGATCACGAGAGTCTCCCCGGTTCCAGCGCCCGCGAAACCGCCTGTCGGACTTCGCCGATCTGGATCGCCGCCATGCAGGGACTGACCGCCAGCAAACCGGTTATCCGGCAGGGGAGGTCCTCGTTGCGCCAGCAGGGGACGCAACCCATTTCCTGCTGCTTCCAGAGAATCTCGACCCGATTGTGATGGCGCGTGAATGTCCGCGCGTCGGTTGGTCCGAACAAGGCTACGACCGGGATGTCATGTGCCGCAGCAGCGTGGAGAAAAGCGCTGTCGACACAGACCATTGCTTCGATCTGCTGGACCAGCGCCAATGAAAGATCGAGCGGCAGACCTGCTGTGCTCGCGATGCCCGCGCCGCTTGGCAGGCCCTTGTCGGTATGGTGGAAAACGAGCACGTCATAGTCCCGCGCGAGCGCGGTTGTGATCGCCTCGATCTCGGGGTGGTCCTTGTAGCTGTCGCGGGAATAGGGCTGGAGCCCGATGAGCCGGCGCTCGCCCAAGCCGGCTTGCTCGAGAAACTGTTTCGCCCGCGCTTGCAGTTCGGGTCCGATGTACTGGTTGATGTGCCACCCCTGGGCGATGAGCCTTTCGCGCGAAACACCGATCGCTCGGGCAAAAAGCTCTACCCGGCCGCGCTTTACGTTGGGGCGCTTGCTGCTCTCGTAGCAACCGGCCGGACAGATGCTCAGATTCGCGAACCGGCGATACTGGGACACATCGATAGGCGGGCCATCGATATCGATCAGGCGAACATGCGGATTGTCCTTGAGGACCGCGAAGAATTTGCGGGGAAGAGCGAAATCGACCGGCCTTCCGGTGGCAGCCGAGATGGCTTCCAGCCCGGGTATCATCATCAAGAGGTCACCGATCCCGCCCATCGCGCGGGTCACCAGCACACCGCCGGCCGGGTTCATCTTCAAACTGAAAGGCGCGCGCTTGGCTGGGGCGGTCTTCAGTAGGAAGTATCCTGCCGCCAGCATCAAGCGCAGCATACCAAGGCGCAGTCGCTGAAGCAGATTGGGCAGTACACCGCGATGTTCGCGGGCGGCGCGCAGGTATCGGATCGAAGCGAACGCGATCAGGGCGGCCCGAAAACCTTGCGCCGACTGCTGCCTGGAGACGAATGGAGCCATCGCCGGGCCAATTGAAAGGACCGATGGGCCCTTTGGCAGCGACGAGAGCCAGGCGCCGAACGCAATGAACGAGATCGGTACTTGCGCGAGCGTGCCCAGCATGAGGTGGGCCTGACCGAACAGTCTCACCAGATCATGGCAATGACCGATGTTGTCGATCACCGCATAGGGGCGCAGCGCGAGGGGAGAGGCCAGCGCAACCACCTGCTCCGGCCTGTTCATGAACAGAAGCACCCGGCAATGCAGGATCAAGGCCCCGACGGCTTCGGTCGGATAGATGTTGCGACAGAACTCGTGAAAGTTTGCGATCAGCGTTTCAAACCGGTCGGTAAGGCGCGGGTCGGCGGCGCGAAACCGTGGCTGCGATTGCTGGAAGATCTCTTCGAGTGACCGCGTCATCTGCCCGCAATCCGCAGGCCGGATCAGCGGATATCCGGAACGGGTCGTCCCTTGCTCTTGCAGCGCGGCGAACAGCCGTTCGATCTTGCGGAATTCCCCGAAGGCAGATTCATCGAGGAATGCCGCGAAGAAGTCTCCAAGCAGATCCCTGGTTTCGGCGACCGGTTCATCCAGCGTGAATTCGGCTGACATCATGGCGCTGGTCATAGGGCTCCAGCCGCAGTGAGGCTCGCGCTCGGCACGCTTGCTGCCTTCGCGTCATGCGCAAGCGGTGAAGCCGAGGTGCCGTGGTCGAGCGTTTCCAGCCAGCTTTCGATCTGCGCAAAATGCGCGCGCCAGGTGGGCGCCTCATAGCTCTGCAGCATGCGCAGCTGACGTGCCCGTTCCGGACCATGATCAAGAAAGGACAGGATCATCCGCTCCCACGAAACGGCGTCGATGGGATCGAGCAGGGTCGGGATGCCGCATCCGATCTCGCGGAAACAGGGCAGGTCGCTCGCGATGACGGGGGTTCCCAGCGCCATCGCCTCGACGACCGGCAGGCCAAAGCCCTCGGCAAACGAAGGCAGGAGCAGCGCGCGCGCCGAACTGATCCATTGCCCGAGTTCGCTGTCTTCGCAATGCGAGAGCATCACGACATGATCGCGAATCCCCTTGCCGCGATCGAGCATGTTCTGGACGTGGCCCGCCTCGGCCCCCTTCTGGCCGATCAGCACGAGCTTGGGCGTGGCATGACCCAGCCGCTCGACCAGCCTCTGCCAGACTTGCAGCAGCATGAAATGGTTCTTCCGGCCCTCGATCGTGCCGACACAGACGAAGTGCCGTCCTGCCTTGATCGGCACGACATCGGGTGAGCGAAGCTGCGCGCCGGCGAGCCAGGCGGCTGCGATCGGCGGCATCGAGATGCCGTTGCTGAGCCCGAATGCCTCCAGTTCAGCCGCCGTCGCGCGCGAGTTGGCGATGACGCCCGCCGCTGATCGCAAGGCGTTGACCACGCGCCCGTGGTGCCGCGCGATCGCCTCGGTCCGGCAGAATTCGGCATGGGTCAGCGGGATCAGGTCGTGGATGAGATAGATCGGCTTGACGTTGCTGCGCCGTGTCCAGTCCGGCAGGCTCGCCAGATCGATATCGGTGTGGCCGACGTTCAGATAGAATGCACCTCGCCCGTCGATCTGCCGTGGGGCGGCGGTCAGCGCGCGCGGCGCCAGTGACAACAGCCGCGAGCGAAACGCGCTGTCGGGCAAGTGGAGCGCTGCAAACAGCTCATCCGAATGGCGCGGTGTCAGCACCCGGGCAACGCCGCGATGCTGCACCACCGCCTGCGCGCGATCGGCGAAGTTCTGCAGGTAGGCGTAGCAGACGCGGTCGATACCGGTCGCCAGTCGCCTCGTCCAACTGCGCCAGACAAGACGGCTGACGTCGATGAGGAAGGGGCGATCAACCATGGGCGGCAATCAACCGCGCAGCGGAACCGGCGCCATGACGCCACGTCTCTTCGCAGTCGCAGCGCGTACGTTCACCATTCTGCAGGCGCAAGGCGCCTGTCGTCTGCGGTCCGGCAAACGTGATCGAAGATTGCATCATGCCAATCCACTTTTCGAATGCCCCGATCAAGGCGGGTAGCATAACTCGTTTCGCGACCGCAATATGACAAAGAAATATTGCAGAATGAGGCAGGCGATATATTGCACCGTTTTGGACCAATTGCACGATGAAGCGAGCGTTTTTCGACGCTTAACGCATTAGTTGCACCACATGCATCCAGATCGGATGATTTTTAGTGAAATAACAAGTATCTGTTGTGCAGGGTTTTGTGTCCCGAGGTCGCGCCATCAGCTGCCCAGCACGCCGCGATAGACCTCCAGATTCTGCACTGCAAAACGCTTCCACGAGAATGTCTCTGCCCTCGCGACTCCGGCTTTGCCCAACGTTTCGGCAAGCCCGGGTTCGTCGAGTACCCGGCGCAGCGCATTGGCCATTGCGGCGGTATCGTGAACCGGTGCCAGGAGGCCGGCACCGCCCAGAACTTCCGGCATGGCCGAATGATCGGACGCCACCACCGGGCAGCCGCAGGCCATCGCCTCAAGCAGTGGCAGCCCGAACCCTTCGCAGTACGACGGGTGCAGCAGGCAAGCGGCCGCGCCATACAGCGCCACCAGCGATGCATCATCGACCGCTTCGAGGAAATGGACCCTCTCGGCAATCCCGAGAGCGGCGGCAAGCGCGCGCAAGTCTTCCGTATTCCGGCTGAGCCGCTGGACGAACACGAGGTGGACGTCCTCCCGGCTGCCGCAAGCTTCGGCAAAGACACGCAGGGCGCCCTCATGGTTCTTGTAGGGGACGTACTGTCCAACCGTCAGCACGAAGCGCTTGCCCGCCGGGAGGCCCAGCCCGGCAAGCTGCTCCGACGTATTGCTGACCGGCCGGTAGACGTCGCTGGCCCCGAGCAGCGCGGCATGGACGCGCCCGGCAAGCGCCGGGTTCCAGCGCAGCAGCTCCTGCTTGCTGGCCTCGCTCACTGTCGTGATCGCGGCGGATCTGCGCAAGGCGCGGTTGATCCCGTGGCGATAGAAGCGGCGCTCGACCGGACGTGAGAAGCGTGCCTTGCACCACTGCGGATTCGTCAGCCACATGATGTCGTGCACGGTCGTGACGCAGGGCATCGTCAGGCCGGCAGGCATGATGTTGAACGTTGCGTGGAACAACCGGACATCCCCCAGCGGAGCAACACGTGGCAACCACCACATTGTCGCAGGGCTGTTTGCTGCAGCATGAACGACAACCTCGCGCACGTTGGTGGCATTCGAAAGCTGCGCAGGCGCGTCGGTGCGCTTCAGGAAGATAAACTCCATCTCGGGTGCCAATCCGGGCAGATAATCTGCCAGTGCCTGCTGCACTTTCCCAATACCGCTCGGTCGTGGCCCGATATAGCGGCAGTCAACGCACACTTTGGTCATGAAGGGGGTTTATTCTTCTGATTTGCAAACCAATAAATCGGCGATTTTTTCAATTTCCTATAATCGATAATGAATGTATGAAGAATCAAATGGAACACCAAAGCGATGAATATTCAATATTGCGAGAGACCCCTGTCGCACTTCTGTGCCTGAACCTTGGCAGACCGATGCGTGTCCTGATACCAAAACATCCACCAAAATGGATATAAATGGATTGGCAGCAACCCGTAGAACTCGTCCACCGAGGCACTTGTATCCAAGCATACTCCGGTTCCGCTCCCCTTGACACTACAGCACAACACTGACGCGCAGTGCTGTGGTCGCGCCGTGTGACACGATGGCGTCTCACATCTGCTCCAACAGGAATGGCATGGACTTGATGAACGACAGACAACAAGGTCTGGACTACGCGCTGCCAAACGACGAGAACCCGGCCGAACCGCCACGATTGTGGGCCATTCATCTGGTTTTTCCTGACGCACGGACGGCCGAATACCTCGTGGCGGGCTTGCCGCTTGCGGCGAGGCTGGTGCGCGCGCTTGCCGAAAAAGCGCACGGCGCACCGATCAGCGCCGGAGTCGCGGCAGGTGTCTGGACGCCTTCTCAACGCTGTCTGGATGAATGCCGCAGGCTTAGCGGGGAAAGCCCCCTGCGGCTGGGCAAGGACGCAGCGCCGGAGCGCGATGCCTTCGTGGTCGATGCGGGCGAGGAACTGGTGAACCTTGTGCGCAAGGTCCGGGAAGAGCTTGGCGAACGCGCCCCGTCGCTGCGAGTCGGTACCTTCAGCCAAGCCGCTTCGCTGGACCGGACGCTGCGTGAGGCGAACCGGCTCCTTCTGCTCGCCACGGCAAAGTCGCAGGACGGACTGTTTTCGCGCACGTTCAACCGCCCGATCTCGCGCAGCATCACGCGTTTTCTCATCCGGTTTGCATGGATCGAGCCGCTTCACGCGACGGCTGGTACCGCCTTGATCGCCGTCGCCATGCTCGCGGCCCTGCTGGGCCTGCCGGCACACGGGGCAGTGATCGGTGCCGTGCTTTTTCAGGCCGCGTCGATCTTCGATGGGGTGGATGGCGAGATAGCCCGTGCCACCTTTCGCACATCACCGGCAGGGGCGCGGCTCGACAGCCTGATCGATGCGGCGACCAACCTCGCATTTGTCGCAGGTCTCTCGGCCAATCTGTGGCTGCGCGGCGATACCAGTGCCTCTGCCGCCGGGGTGGCCGGTCTGGCCCTGCTGATGGCGGGCCTGCTGCAGATCGGCCGGCGCGCGCAGCGGCAGGGAGAGCCGATCAACTTCGAAGCGGTCAAGGTCCACCTGCGCCGCAAGCCGACCCGGCGCTGGCTGGTCGATATCCTGATCTGGCTGACCATGCGCGATTTCATCGCCTTTACGGCGGCCCTGCTTGCGGTGATCGGCAGGGTGATCTGGGTCCCCTATATCTTCCTCGGCTTCGCGGTGTGCTGGTTTGCGGCGATCACTGTGATCCTCGCCCGCACGGCGCCTCGCTCTTGACGGTGCTCGGCCGGAAAGGCGGCTGATCCCTGCTTTCGCGCCATCTGGTGGAACCAGGGCTGCATTTTCCCGTTCCGGCCCGGCCGGTAACGATTTGCTAACCATGATTTGGTTTGGTGAATGCAGGAATTTTGCGCGGGGGCCTCAGGGTAAGCATGACGACATTGCCACAGAGCCCTGCGGCGTTCGCGGATGACGCGGAGGTCCTCGCGCCGGTTGCGCCGCCTTCGCGGAGCGGGCCGATGCGGTTTGCCATCGGCGCTGCGGCCATCGCCTTCTTTCTCACCCTGACCTATCGGCCGTTCACCAATGTGTCTGCATTCCTGCTCCATCGGCAGGATCGCTGGCTGCTGCTGGCGGCGGCGGTGCTCGTCGTGCTGTCCTGCGTCCGGCTGTCCGAACGCGCCTTCCTGCCGGCCGTGCAGCGCCGCACTTGGCTGATCGTGGCGCTTGCCATGCTGGTGGCGACGAGCGCAGGGCATTTCCTGATCCTCAGCGGCTATGATCTCAGCCGCGACGAGCAGATGGCCACATTCGATGCCACCGTGTTCGGCCAGGGCCACCTGGTCGCACCGGTGCCGGCGTTCTGGCGCGACCATGCGGATGTGCTCAACACGTTGTTCTTCTATCCCGCCCAGCCTCGCGCGGCGTGGATTTCCTCGTACCTTCCGCTCAACGCGGCGCTGCGGGCCTTGTTCGGCGTGATCGCAGCGCCCTGGCTGGTCGGCCCGTTCATGACGGCACTGGGCGCGGTCGCCCTCTTCGGCTGTGTCAGACGCCTGTGGCCGGATGACCGCGAGGCCGGCTTTGTCGCTCTGGTGCTCTATGCCGGCTCGGCGCAAGTGCTGTTTGCCGGCATGACCAGCTATGCGATGCCCGGCCATCTGGCGCTCGATCTGTGCTGGTTGTGGCTCTTCCTGCGCCGCACCACGGCGTCCGACATTGCGGCGCTGGCCGTCGGCTTTGTCGCCACCGGGCTGCACCAACCCTTGATGCACCCGATGTTCGTGGCGCCGTTCATCCTGCTGCTGCTGGCCGAACGGCGCTGGCATCGCGCCGCGCTCTACATCGCGGGCTATGCCGCGATCGGTCTGTTCTGGCTGTGGTGGCCGACGTGGATCGGATCACTGGTGCAAGCCCAGCCGCTCGGGCCGCGCCCGGAAGGGGTCGATTATCTGTCGCGCCTGATCACCACGCTCAGCGAGCGCGACCCGATGGGGCTGCCCAACATGGTTGCCAACGGCCTGCGCTTCATTGCGTGGCAGCATCTGCTGCTGGTGCCCCTGCTCCTGGTGGGCGCGCGCCGGTATCGCAGCGATCCGATGATCGCGGCGCTGGCGGGCGGCATGGTGATCACCGTGCTCGTCATGGCCATACTGCTGCCCAATCAGGGCCACGGTTTCGGCTATCGCTATCTCCACGGGCTGATCGGTAATGCGATCCTGCTCGCGGTCTATGGCTGGAAGGCGCTGGGCGAGCAGACCGGACAGTGGCGCACCTTGCTGCTGCGCACGACTGCGGCTGGCGCGCTGGTCGTGCTGCCGCTGCAGGCCGTGATGGCGCATCAGTTCTATGGGGTTTCCGCAGGGATTTCCGCCCGCCTCTCTGCGATCGATGCCGATTACATTGTGCTGGGGGGCAAGGATGCCGCGACAGCCGTCGATCTCGTGCACAATCCGCCGGATCTCAGCGCGCGGCCCGTGCGCCTTCTGCGCGACGAGCTTACGAGGGCGAGCGTCGCCGCAATCTGTGCCAGCCATCCCAAGGTTGTGCTGATCGGCGACAGGATGATCGCGCCGCTGGGCAGCTATTACGCCTTTGGCCCGACAACCGCCGATCACTTCAATGCGCGCGTGGCCCCGCACTTTGTCCGCGAGGGGTGCCGGGTCAGCCGCGTCGGCTGAGCGCCTGTCCGATCGAGGCAAGGCGGGCCGCAAAACCCGCCCATGAGTAAGCACGCTGGCTGTAAGCGATCGTCGCCTGGCGCGATGCGGCGGGCTGTGCCACAGCGCCCTTCAGGACCGCCGCGATGCGGGCCGCGCTTCCCTCGATGTCCTGCAGATCAACCTCGATGCCGTGCAGCCACTGGCTGGCAGCAGGATCGGCGCGCGCACTTTCTTCGCCGCAAACGACCGTCAGGCCGACCGCGAGCGCTTCCTGAATGACCAGCGGATAGCCTTCGCCAACGCTGGGCAGCAGCAGGCAGTCGGCACTGCGAAACAGGGCAGCGATCCGTTCGGCTGGCAGCGATCCCAGCAGGTGGACGTTGGGCAGATCCCAACGGCGCGGGTCGATCGGCCCACTGCCGGCCAGTGCAAACTGCACCTGCGGGCATTGCCGCGCGACCGCCTGCAGGATCGACAGGCCCTTCTTCTCGACAAAACGGCCGACGAAGGCCACCAGCAGGCCGCTCTCGGGCAAGCCGAACGCAGACCGCTCGGCTGCGCCGGGATGGAACACGCCGGTATCGACGCCATTGAATTGCAACAGCGGCGGCCGCTTCATCGTGCATGCGGCGAAGTGCTGCCGTACCGTGTCGCTGATGAACAGCACCTGGTCGGCGCTGCGCAGCATCGGCCGGGTGACGAGCCGATTGGCCAGCGCCATGACGCGGCGCATGACCGCGCTGGCAAACGCGATCTCGGCAACATGCTGCACCAGAATCACCGGCTTGCGCTGCGTTTTCGCAAAAGCCGTCGCGAGGATGGAGGTGCAGTAAAGCGCATCGTGAACGACCACCACATCGGCGGCACGGACTGCCGACCACAGCCGCGCCATGCCGCGCGGGCCTGGAATCGGCATGGGCAGTCCGGTCAGGGCCTCGGTCGGGTTGATGCAGGGCAGGGCAACGACCGCCACGTCAGGGCTGGCGATCGGGGTATCCCCGGCGCTCGCGGCCCAGCTCGCGGTGTGCCCTTGTGCGGCGAGATGGCGGCACAGATGGCCTGCAACCCGCTCGATCCCGCCGCCATGGCTTTCATAGAAATGCGTGACCGTCAGGATGCGCAAGGGCGCTCCCCGATGACGAGCAGGCACGAAGGCCGGTCAGGGTTGTCTTCCCAGTCGAGCCCGCCGGTGATGACACCCGCCAGCACGCGGGCAACCGATTGCGGCATCATGGTCGAATTCTGCAGCGCGCGCAGCTTGAGTGCGCGCTGGATCTCGATCGGGCGGCGGCGTCCGCTCGACAGCGTGTGGAGCAGGCCGCCGGTCATGCGCGAGAGCGATTCCCAGCGCTGGGTGGTCCGCTCGCCAAGGTAGCCCGAGAAGGAGATGACTTTCAGCCCGTTGCGTTCGCACATGTCCTGCCAATCCTGTTCGGCAAGATAATTGAAATGCGCAAGGCGCTTGTCCAGTTCGGCGAGGTACCGGCTGCGCGAAACACCCGGCAGCACGCTGCCGGAAAGGTTCTCATGGAAACCCGGCCCCGGCACCGTGAAGAAGAACCGGCCACCCGGCTTCAGCACGCGGCCGAGCTCGGTGATGACCGGCTCGAGATCCGGAATGTGTTCAAGCACGGAGTTCGAGATGGCGAAATCGAACGTATCGGCGGCCTCCGGAATGGCATTGCCGCCAACCGTGTGGATGCGTTCGTAGAACTTGTACTTGCGCGCGGCGTCCGTTTCCAGCGGATCGGGATCAATGCCCACGAGCCGGGGCTCGCGGTTCATCCGCTTGAACAGGATATCGGTCAGGATGCCGTCCCCGCAGCCGAGATCGAGCCCCAGCCCCTCGGGAATGCCGGCCCGGGCCAGCACATCGATCTCGATCCCGCGCCAGAACGCCGTGGCGGGCTGTGCCGGATAGCGGGCAACGAATTCGGTCATGAGCTGCTTGTCGATTTTCATGGTCACAGCCTCTCGGTGTTGGAAATGATGTCATGCTGAAGATTGAGAACGCGCTGGGCCGCCGCCGCATCGATGGGGGCAAGCGCCGCCTTGTCGCCGGCAACGCCTTTGGCGAAGCGGTCGAAGACATGGTCGTTGCCATAGTGCAGCTTGCCCAGCACATGCAGCAGGCCGCTCGTGCCATGCTGGGCCCAATGCTGCGCGGTTGCCGTGATGCTGGTGCGGATCACGTCGGCCGTCGCGTGGCTGCCATCGTTGGGCAGGCGCATGTAGATATCGCGGAAGATATCGACGATCGCCACGCCCTTCTCGCCATGGACGAGCAGGTACCACTCCGAAACGCTCGCTTCGAAGCAGCATGACAGCGTGACCGGATAGTCCCGCTCCGAGCGGAACCAGGCATCGATCTGATAGGGAGTGGCCTCGCCGTCCGGATTGGGGACGCAGACCGACTTGGCCAGCGACATCGGCCCTGCGATGCGCGACAGCAGGTAGAGCAGGTGTGGGCTTTCATCGTAGAACAGGCCCAACGGCAATTGCTGGTACCACGTCGGCAGGCGGCGCGAGGGGTTGCCAAGCTGCAGCGCGCGCAGGCCGCGGATCTTGCCCAGCCGGCCCGAGGCCATGTCCCGATCCAGCTTTGCCATCGAGCGGGCGAACTGGAAGTTGTGGACGACGGCCAGCGTGCGGTCCGCTTGCGCAGCGGCAGAGACCATGGCGGCACCTTCGCCCGGGGTCATCGCAAAGGGCTTTTCGGTGATGACGTGCAGCCCGCGTGCCAGCCCTTCGCAGACCAGATCGTGGTGAGCCATCGGTGCGGTGGCAACCGAGATGGCATCGACTTCGTCGATCCAGTCGATGTCCGCCAGCGTCTTGGCCGCACAGGCACGAACCTTGCCGTTCTCGGCCGAAAACTGGGCCACGCGGTCGGCGCTGCGATCTGCGACCCCGACAAGCTCGTAAGCGGGATTGCCGGAAATGGTCGGGATATGACGTGCACGACCGACCCAGCCGAGGCCGACGACGCCCATGCGAAGTTTGCGAACAGGATCAGGCAACGCTCGGCTCCCCGGTGCGGTTGAGGGCGAAGAAGCTGGCGACGTAGTTCCACATGTAGAGCACCAGCGAGGAGAGCGGGGCGGCGACCAGCATCGGCAGAGCCATTTCTCCGCGCAGGAGCCAGAGCAGGGCAAGCGAGATCGGCAGGTTGCTGATCAGGATCGCCGAATAGCTCGCAAAGGCGGCCCAGCTGCGCCGGGTCCGGAAGATGGCGCCGGACGTCATGGTCAGATAGCCAACCGGTAGCAGAACCATGGCGCTGGCGAGCTGGCACAGCACATAGTGCACGCCGAACCAGTCCAGCCCGATCATGATCGCATTGTGCAGTACGGCGAGGGCGACCGCAGCCACGCTGTAGACTGGGATCGGCCGGATGAACTGCTTGACGAGGCCCGGCGCGGCGGCCGGCTCGGGCGCCTGCAGGTCGCTCAGGAAATTGGCCTGATGTCCGCTGATCACGGCGAGGAGGAAGCCTGCAAACAAGGTCTGGATACCGATCGAGCCGAGGAGGCTGGCGATCACCACCGGCAAGACCGTCGACAGCGGCTGATAGTGGATCGACGACCAGTAGCCCGCGATGGTGACAATGCCGAGCGCGGCGGCGCCGATCAGCGCGGCGCCCGTGATGATGAACGATTCCAGCGTGAGCACCCGGCCGAGCGCAAACATCCAGCGCGCGGGCGGCGACCAACCGGCGCGGCTTGCGTAGAGGTGCGTCGCCAATGCCATGATCAGGCCAAGGTGCCCGCCCGAGACGAGCATCGCCCCGATAACGGTCCAGCTTTCACCGAACGGCGAGGTCTGGATGAGGCCCGTTTCATGGAGTGTCGCGATGGTCAGGATCAGCATCCCGAGTGCCGCAATGAGCGCGGCGGGGACGCCAAACGCCCAGGTCGGGCTCAGCATGAAGAGATAGCGCAGATGCCGCCAGCCATCGCGCCAGGGCCGCAGATGCGGCGCGCGGTCGCGCAGGTCGGGCGAGAGGGTCGCGGCGACCTCGTCGATCCGCAGCTTGCGCAGGCTGGCCTTGATGACCATTTCGCTGGCGAATTCCATGCCCGAACCTTGCAGGTTCAGCGCATGATAGGCGTCCCGGCGGATCGCGCGCAGTCCGCAGTGCGCATCGTCGATGCCGGTGCGGAAAAACAGGTTGAGCAGGCCCGTGAGCACCGGGTTGCCGATGTAGCGGTTCTTCCAGGGCATGGCGCCCGGGGCGATTCCGCCCTTGAAGCGCGAGCCCATGCACAAGTCCGCGCCATCGAGCAGCTTGCCGATCATCGCCACCGCATCGGTGAAATCGTAGCTGCCGTCGCAGTCACCCATGATCAGAAAGCGGCCATAGGCTGCATTGAAACCGCCGATGATCGCCGCGCCATAGCCCTTGCGGCTGACATTCACCACGCGTGCGCCTAGCGAGGCGGCAAGTGCCTGGCTGCCGTCGGTCGAGCCGTTGTCGGCGATCACCACTTCACCGGCGAGGCCATGGACCCGCTGAATGCGGTCAAGCGCTTCGAGCGCATTGGCCATGCAGTGGCGCAGCGATTGTATTTCGTTGAGGCACGGCATGACAATCGTCACGTCGAGCGGCACCACCTCCGCTTCAAACGCCTGTGCCGTATGCAGTTCCATAGAGCCCCCGAGAACCTCGCCAAATTCTTACCGGGAGATAGGTCGGAATGGTTAGCGGCCAGTTAACATCCTGCGGTTGCCGCCTCCAGACGACGCACTGCCCGAGCGCCCCCGCGTCGCACCGCCTGTGCCGACCGCAAGCGGAACTCGGTGAGAAGCCAAGGAGAGGTCAGCCCTTGGCCGATTGCGTGGCCAGCAGGTGCGCCATGGCGGCCTCTTCCGAGATGACCTCGGCATATTTGGCCTGAAGATCGAACAGGTTGGCTTCATGCGGACCCGGATGACGATCACCGCAGGCATCGCGCACCACGAAGGGCAGAAAGCCGGACTGGCAGGTATCGAGCGCCGTTGCCCGCACGCAGCCCGAAGTCGAAACGCCGGTGATCAGCAGCGTATCGACGCCGAGCGAACTCAGCGTGGCCGCCAGATGCGTCGCGAAAAACGCAGAGGCATACCGCTTGGTGATCACGAAATCGCCATCGACAGGGCTGAGCTGCGGCGGAAAGGCGCCGAGCGGGGAGCCCTTCTCGAACACCTTGAGCGCGGGCACCTTGCGGAAGAACACGCCGCCGTCCGCTCCGCCGGGCTGATACTCCACATTGGTGAAGAACACCGGCGCGCCGCATTGCCGTGCAACCGCGACGAGCCGGGCCGCGCTCTCCACCGCTGCCTCGATTCCGGCATAGAGCGGCGATCCCGGCTGGAGATAGGCTTCCACCATGTCGATCACGATGATCGCAGGCCGCTTGCCGAACGGCAGCGAACCGTCGAAGGCGCCGGTATAGTTGGCCGCGATCTCGCCGTAATCGGTGCTCATGGCGCGCCCGTTCCCCTCAGATGATCCCGCGCGCGGCAAGATCGGCCAGCTGCGTCTCGTCCATGCCCAGCAACCCGCCATAGATCTCGGCGTTATGCTGGCCCACGATCGAAGGCGCGGGGGTCCGCACGCTGCTCGGCGTGGCCGAGAGGCGCGGCACCACATTCTGCATCTTGAGCCTGCCGAAGCGTTCGGTCTCGACCTCGATGATTGCCTCGCGCGCCTGGAAGTGCGGGTCGGCCAGCATTTCCGGCGCGCGGTAGACCTTGCCAGCGGGAATCGAGTGCTTGATCATCAGCGCGTCGACTTCCTCGATGGTGAGGGTGCTGGTCCAGTCGTTGATCAGCGCGTCGAGTTCGAGCTGGTTGGTGCCGCGCGCGACGTGGGTGGCATAGCGCGGGTCGGTCGCGAGTTCGGGCCGACCCATCGCCTCGGCCAGCCGCGCAAAGATCGCGTCCTTGTTGGCGCCGATCATGAAATCGCCGTCGCTGCACTTGTAGACGTTGGAGGGCGCGATGCCGGGCAGGAACGAGCCCGAGCGTTCGCGGATGATCCCCGAATGATCGTATTCCGGGATCACGCTTTCCATCACCTGCAGCACCGCCTCGTAAAGCGCGGTGTCGATGACCTGACCCTTGCCGGTCGAGGTGCGGGAATGGAGCGCGGCGAGCACGCCCATGCAGCCATAGGTCGCCGTCAGCGTGTCACCGATCGAAATGCCCATGCGGCTCGGCGGACGGTCCGGCTCACCGACGATGTAGCGCCAGCCGCCCATCGCCTCGCCGATCCCGCCGAACCCGGCGCGATCCGAATAAGGCCCGGTCTGCCCATAGCCCGACATGCGCGCGATGATCAGCCTGGGGTTGATCGCGTGCAGCGCATCGGGGCCAAGGCCCCACTTTTCCAGCGTGCCCGGCTTGAAATTCTCGACCATGACGTCGGCCGTGGCGAGGAGCCGGCGCACCAGATCCTGCCCTTCCGGCACTCGCAAGTTGGCCGAAACCGACTTCTTGTTTCGCGCGATGACTTCCCAGTTGACCTTGTCGTCGCCCAGGCCCCAGTCGCGCATCGGATCGCCGGAGCCGGGCGGCTCGACCTTGATCACGTCCGCGCCCATGTCGCCCAGAAGCTGGCCGCAGAACGGGCCTGCCAGCAACTGACCCAGTTCGACCACCCGGATGCCCTTCAGAGCACCCTCGTTCGCCACTGCCTGTCCCATGCCTTACTCCGCTGCCTGCGCCGTCTGCCACACGGGCTGGACGGGGGCGGGGAGACCGGTCTCGGCCTCGCAGTTGGCGCGCAGGGTTTCGATGTCCGGACCGAAGTTGAACAGGCCCAGCGGCGGCCGTTCGGCGCGCAGCTTGGCGCGCAGCGCTTCGGTCGCGGCCATGTCCACTTCGCCGTTGTCGTTGGCGATTACGCCATAAGCCTTGGCACCTTCCGGCGTGACCAGCCCTTGCGTGATTTCCTTGCCCACGAGTTCCGGCGCACGCTCGAGCGGATCGCCCCAGCCGCCGCCGCCCCAGGTGATGAAGTGCAGCAGATCGCCCGCTTCTACCGGGTAGGCATCGACCTTGTTGCCGATGATGATCTGCGTGCCATCGGGCTTCTCCACGATCTTGCGCGCACGCTTGCCGGGCTCGCCACCATTGACGCCCCACGGCGGCACGAACCAGCGGTCGTCATGCGCCGAGATCGTACCGTCGGCGAGGAAGCGGTAGGTCATGTTGATGCCGTTGCCGCCCCGGTGCAGGCCCGCACCGCCGCTGTCGGGCACGGTCTCGTAGTTCTCGATCAGCAGCGGGAAATAGCGCTCGAGGAACTCGTTGGGCACATTGGTGAAGCCCGGCCAGAGCGAGTGCCCGTCCGGCCCGTCGCCCATCGGGCGGCCGGGAATGCCGCCGAAGCCGATCTGGAACAGCTGGAACCATTCGCCCTTGGCGTCGAGGCCCGAGTAGAACAGGTGCGGCGAAGACGAGAACCCGGCTGCATTGAGAAACTCGGGAGTCTTCTGGCCCAGCAGGCCGCCCAGAATGTCGAAGATCCGCCCCAGCGCATGGGTGCGACCCGAAAGGGCTGCGGGGAACTTCGGCTTGAGCAGAGAACCTTCGGGAATGCGCACGTCGATCAGATCGTAGAACCCGTCGTTGAACAGGATCTGCGGATCGAAGACCATGATCATGTAGATGCCGAAGAACATGCGGAACATGTTCTCGTTGAGCAGGAAGTTGATCGAGTACTGGCTCTGCGGATCGGTGCCGTCAAAATCGAGAATGACCTTCTCGCCCTCGCGCCACATCGTGCATTTGATCTTGAACGGGCCGGCGCCCATGCCGTCGTCGCAGATGTAGTCCTCGAACGAGACCGGCTCCTCGCCGATCGCCATGCCGATCAGCTGCTTCATCGCGCGGTGGTTGCGCGCGAGCAGTTCCTCGGTCGCCGAGACATAGACGTCCTCGCCGAAGCGGTCCGCCATCTCGATCACGCGGCGCGCGGCCACGCGGCATGAGGCAATCAGCGCATTGAGGTCGGCCTGGCACCAGTCGGGCTTGCGCGTCTGGTGCATGACGAGCTTCATCAGGTCTTCGTTGTATTCGCCCTTCTTCCAGATCTTCACCGGCGGAATGCGGACGCCTTCCTCGAAGATCGAGCGCGAATCGATCGGCATCGAGCCGACGACCTTGCCGCCGATATCCGCCTGGTGGCCGAACATCGCGGTGTAGCCGATCAGCCGGCCGTTCTTGAACACCGGCAGCAGCACCAGCCAGTCGTTCGAATGGCTCACCGCGCCGCCGCAGCTGTAGGGGTCGGACAGGAAGATCATATCACCGTCTTCCAGCGTGCCGTCATAGCGCTCGAGGAAGCCGCCGATGAAGCTGCCGAACTGGCCGACGATCATGCGTCCGGCATGGTCCGCGATCAGCGGGAAGGCGTCGCCTTGTTCGCGGATGCCGGGGGACATCGCGGTACGCTTCAGCGTGGCGTCCATTTCATTGCGCGCATTGCGCAGCGCGTTCTCGATGATGTCGAGCGTGACCGGGTCGATCGCCAGCTTCTCGAAGGGGGCCGGATTGGTCTGGATGATGGTTGCGGGCATGGGTTTTGCCTCCTCTCAGGCCAAGTTGATCAGGATGTTGCCGACACGGTCGACGACCGCAACACATCCGGTTTCGATCAAAGTCGTGGAGTCCATTTCGATGACGATGGCAGGGCCGGGGATCACATCGCCCTGGCGCAGCTTGGCGCGATCATAGATCACGGCTGCCTGCTCCTTGCCGTCCATCCACAAGGTATGGTCGCGCATCTTCGCGGCGACGGGATTGCCATCACCCTTGGGCAGTTCCGCCGCCGGCAGATCGAGCGCCTGGCCTAGCGCAACCGCGCGCAGGTTCACGATCTCGTGCGGCGTATCCATGTTGAACGTGAAGAGGCGCAGATGCTCTTCATCGAAGCGCTTGAGCATCCCGGCGATGCCATCGCGCTCCAGCGCTTCGGCGGTGATCGTGAGCGGCACTTCGAAGGCCTGCCCGGCGTACCGCACGTCGACTTCGAACTCGCTTTCGATGCTAGCGTCGGGGAGGCCATCCGCGCGCAGTTCGGCGCGGGTCTGGTTTGCCATGTCCTGCAGGATCGCGATCAGCTCCGCAGCATCCGTCTGGCTCGCAAGGCGCGAGAACGAGCGGGCGGTTTCGGTGCGCATCCGCGTCGTCGCATCGCCCAGCGCACAGAGCACGCCCGGCGAAACCGGCGAAACGGCGGGCCAGCTGCTCATCAGCCGCGCCACGGCGTTGACATGGAGCGGACCGGCACCGCCAAAGCCCATCAACGCGAAGTGGCGCGGGTCATAGCCTTGCTGCACGGAGATCATTCGCAGCGCGCCGAACATGTTCTCGTTGACGATGTCGATGATGCCGCGTGCGGCGGCCATCAGGTCGATCCCCAGCGCATCGGCAATGGTCTGCACCGCACGCTTGGCGCCTTCGCGGTCGAGCTTGAAGCTGCCGCCGAGGAGGTTTTCCGGGAGATAACCGAGCACGACGTTGGCGTCGGTCACGGTCGGCAGTTCGCCGCCCTTGCCATAGGCGACCGGCCCCGGCACTGCGCCGGCGGACTGCGGGCCGACGCGCAGCGCCTTGGTGAGTTCGGGCACGTAGGCGATCGATCCGCCGCCTGCGCCGACGGTCTTCACGTCGAGCGCCGAGGCGCGGACGGAAAGGTGGCCGACTTCGGTCGTGCGCTGGCGGCGCGGCTCAAGATTCTCGATCAGCGCCACGTCGGTCGATGTGCCGCCAACGTCGAGCGTCAGGATATTGCGGATGCCGGCATTCTTGCCGACCCACAGCGCGCCGGTCACCCCGCCCGCGGGGCCGGACATGAGGATGTTGACCGGCTGCTCCTCCGCCTTCTGCGCCGACATCAGGCCGCCGTCGGAACGCAGCAGCGAGAGCTTGCCGTTCATGCCCGATGCCGCCAGCTTGTCGCGCAGGCTCGAGACGTAGCGGCCGACGACCGGGCGCACTGCGGCATTGGCCACCGTGGTCAGCGTGCGTTCGTACTCCTGCATTTCGGGCAGCACTTCGTGGCTCAGCGAGACAGGGATGTCCTGCATCATCTCGCGCGCCATTGCACCGATGCGGGCCTCGTGATCACCGTTCACGTAGGCGTTGATCAGCGAGACGGTGATCGCCTCGACGCCTTGTTCCTTGAGCTTGAGCAGCCCGGCCTTGACGCTTTCCTCATCGAGCGGACGCACTTCCTTGCCCGATGCATCCATGCGCCCGCCCACGGTGACGGTATCTTCCAGCGCAGCCAGCGGGGTCGGCTTGGGCCAGATGATCCAGCCGGCGAGGCCGCCCGGCACGTAGGAACGCGCGATCTGCAGCACGTGGCGATAGCCTTCGGTGGTGATCAGGCCAACGCGCGCGCCCTTGCCTTCGAGAACGGCGTTCGTCGCGACGGTCGTCCCGTGCAGGAAATATTCGATCTCCTTCGGATCGACGTTCGCCTTCTCGCAGATCGCGGTGACGCCGGTGAGGATGCCTTCCGAACTGTCGTGCGGGGTCGATGGCGTCTTGTGGCGCCAGAAGGCACCGGTCGTCTCGTCGAACAACAGCAGGTCGGTGAACGTGCCACCGACATCAACCCCCAAACGGTAACCCATCTATGCGTCCTTTGTTGCTGGCTGCTGCGGGAACCGCGGTGCCTGTGCCACCATCCCCGGCAGTTTTCGACCGATGATATCTGAAAGCCAGGCGCTGCTCTCGATCAGTCGATCAAGATCCATGCCCGTCGAAATGTGCGCGCGTTCCAGCATGTAGACCACGTCCTCGCTGGAGACGTTGCCGGCAGCGCCGGGTGCGAAGGGGCAGCCGCCGAGCCCGCCGAGCGCGGCATCGACCACGCCCGCGCCGGCGGAGACCGCTGCCCAGACATTGGCGAGGCCCGTGCCGCGCGTGTTGTGGAAATGCACGCGCACGGGGAGCGGATTGATGGCGGCACGCACGGCAGCGACCAGCCGCGCGACATGCGCCGGATTGGCAACCCCGATGGTATCGGCCAAGGCGACTTCCACCGGGCCTGCCTCTGCCAGACGGCGCGCCATTTCCACCACGCGGACTTCGTCCACTTCGCCCTCGAACGGGCAGCCGAACGATGCGCCGATGGTGGCCTGGCCGGTCAGGCCAGCCTCGCGCGCCTTGACGATGATCGCCTTGGCGGCCTCGACCGATTCGTCGCTGGTCTGGCCCTGGTTGGCGATGGCAAACTTGTCGGTGGCCACGGCCACGGCGCCAAGCTGGTCGATCCTGCCGGTCGCAATCGCGCGATCGGCCCCGCGCGCGTTCATCACGAGGCCGATGAATGTCACGTCCTCGCGCTCCGGCAGACCGGCGCAGACCGCCTCGGCATCCGCCATCTGCGGCACGCGCGTCGGGTTCACGAAGCTTGTCACTTCGATTCGCCGGGCACCGGCCGCGATCGCGCGCGCGATCAGCTCGAGCTTGTCCGCGGTGGAAACCACCGTCCGCTCATTCTGAAGGCCGTCTCGCGGACCGACCTCGACAAAGTCTATGCTTGCTGATGCCATGGGCGGACAATCGCAGTTTTGGATACAAAATCAAGGGGGCTCACCCTCAGCCCGCTTTCTTCGCGCCTATTCAGCGGCTTGCGCCACATCCGGAATGCGCTGGTCGATATGTGCGTTGGCGTAAGTGTGGAAAGCGCGGCGGATGTGGGAGACCATGACTGCTTCCGCCCAGGCCGGATCGCGCTGCTCGAACGCGGCGACGAGCTCGCCGTGCTGGCGATGCGAACGCTTGAGATCGTCGAATGAATAGTTCCGCGCCGTGCGGTGGACAATCGGCCGCTCGATGATCCGCGCCAGCATGCTGGTCAGTTCGGCCGAAGCCGAGGCTTCCAGAATAACGCTGTGAAACAGATGGTTATGCTCGACAAACTGCTGCGTATCGGGCGTTGGCGCATGGATGGCCCGGCCAATGGCGGCGTGATGGGTCTTCAGCCGCTCGATCTGGCTGTGGCTGATGCGGGTGGCCGCGCGGCGCGCCGCGCGGCTTTCGAGCAGGCCGCGCAGTTCGAACACTTCCTCGACATCTTCCAGCGACCAGTCGGCCACGAAGCTGCGCTGCGTATCGCTCCGGCGGATCAGCAGTTCGGCTTCGAGCCGCCCCAGCGCCTCCCGGATCGGGGTGCGTGAGACCCCGCATTGCTCCGCCAGCGCCTCCTCGCCGATCTTTGCCCCAGAGGGCAAGTCCCCGGAAAGGATCATGTCGCGGATCATCTCGTAGGCCCT